>CACHRX010000001.1 GCA_902582385.1 uncultured Pelagibacteraceae bacterium
AGTATAACTGATAAACTAACTTGAATTGTTTTCATCGCTCCTACCAACATACATGTAAAATAAATTGGATTTAAAATAGCTAAACCCATTAACATATCTTTATTTAGATAATCAGATAAATAAAAACCAAGAATTGTTGATACAACTGCAACACTCCATGTGGCAGAACCTATGCCTATCCAGAAATCGACTCGATCTTTTTTTTCAATCGTTTCATAGTTACTTTTCATAATTAACCAAGCTGAAACAGCAATAAAATGACAAGATAAATAATATTTCCATTTTGGTTGATTTTCATCCATCATCAAAGGGAACAAAGAAACTGCCATTGGATAAAGTCTTGCATTAACAAACCAAACTGCAATAAAAATACTCAATAACGAAGCACCTACTAAAATTGACTCAGCCATGACTAGTGAGCCTGGCAAAGCATAAATTAACATTGTAGAAAAAATGCTTTCCTGAATATTAAAACCTATATTTTTTAGAAGTGCACCAATAGCAATGAAACAACATCCTAGTGCTATAGCAGGACTATCAGGTTTTAAAATTGATTTAAATCCTCTAAAAAATAATTCTTTTTTGATCATTAGCCGCCTAAAAATAAGCGACCTACATCAGGATTTTGAAGTAGATCATCTCCTTTTCCAGCAATGGCAGTTTCTCCGGATACTAAGACGTATCCAATATCTGCAAATTCTAGTCCTTTTTTAGCATTTTGTTCAACAAGAATAATCGTCTTTTTTTCATTCTGTTGAAGGTCTCTTAATATTTCAAAAACCATTTCAATATATCTTGGCTCTAGTCCAATCGATGGTTCATCAACTAATAGAACAGATGGTTTCATTACAAGGGCTCTAGAAATTTCTAATAATCTCCTTTCACCTCCAGATAATACTTTTGCTGGCTGGTTTCTTCTATTTCTTAACCTTTCGTATTTTTCAAATATTCTCTCTGCCTCTTGATAGGACTCGTCTGTATTTTCTTTAATATAACCACCCATTAATAAGTTTTCTTCAACTGTCATATCAGGGAACACCGAATTGTCTTGAAGTATGTAAGCGATACCCACAGATTTTAATTTTTCAGCTGGAGTGAGATTTGTAATTTCTTTTCCGTCTAATTCAATCTGACCAGAAAAAATATTTGTAAATCCATATATTGAATGAAGAATTGTTGATTTACCTGCACCATTTGGTCCAATCAAACATAATGACTGAGCTTTGTTAACAAATAAATCAAAATTATGAAGTATTTCCATTTTACCATAACCAGCATTTAAATTTTTTATTGTTAAATGGATTTCATTTGGAGATAAATTTTTTAGCTCTTCTGCTGTTGGAGCTTTTCCTAAAACTTCGTATTGATTTGCCATTATTGAGCTCCTAAATACGCATCTATTACACGTTTATCATTTTTTATTTCATCCGGTGAGCCATTGGCTAGCATTTTTCCATGAGCTAAACAAAAAATATTTTCCGCTAATTGCATTATCACCCTCATATTGTGCTCAATTACCAAAAGAGTAATTCCAAAATCTTGATTGACTTTAATCAATCTGTCTATAATTCCGTTAATTAATGTCGGGTTAATCCCAGCTGTTGGTTCATCTAATAGTAGCATTTCTGGCTCGTTCATTAATGCCATAGCCAATTCTAATAACTTTTGCTGTCCAAAAGATAAATCTCCTGCTCTTAAGTTCCTTTTTTGATACAAGCCCACAAAACTTAATAAATTTTCAGCCTTTTCTGTAAGTTCTTTGGGAATTGTTGAAAAGATCCTCATTAAACTTTCGTCACTACCTTTGTGACTTATAAGCATGTTTTCTACACAATTTAATTTTCCGTAAATTCGAGTTTGTTGAAAAGTTCTTAGCAATCCAAGTTTCGCGATAACTGGAACTGGTAGATCCGAAACCTCCTTATCATTAAACTTAATTGAACCATTATCAATTGGGTATGTTCCAACAATTGAATTAAACAGTGTTGTTTTACCAGATCCGTTCGGACCAATTAATCCAACTATTTTTCCTTTTTCAACATTCATAGAAATATCAACGTTAGCTTTTACTCCACCAAATGATTTACTTACGTTGCTGACTTCTAGAATACTCATTTGAGCTCCACCTGTGCCTTACGATCTTTTTCATCTATAACTTCACCAAATCTTTGAGGATATTTTTCTCTTAACCACCCCATTATCCCCTCTGGGAAATAAATAACTATTACAACAATTAAAACTCCAAGAGCAACGTATTGCCAACCTAAAAAGAAAGTCCAAAAACCCTCTTTAAAAATATGGAACACTGTTGCACCAATTATTGGTCCCCAAAGAGTTCCTTTTCCACCTAAGATTGCCATTAAAACCATGAAAACTCCCATCTCTCTCCCATCAAAAGCAACATCAGTTGAATCAATATATCCAACTAAGCCACCCATGATTCCTCCAGCAAGACCACAAAAGAAAGCGGATATCATCCAGCCAACTATTTTGTATTTCATTGTTTCAATCCCCATGGCTTCAGCTTTATCTTCATTATCCCTAATCGCATTTAATATTAATTTAAATCTAGTTGAGTAAATTCCTCTTACAGCTATGAAAGTAAGTATCAAAACAAAGAAACTTAAGAAGTAAAAAAATTCTCCTCTTGATTCTAAATTTCCAACATCAGGAAATGGTGGGGTCGTGAAACCTTGACCAGCACCTATAATTTCAATTCCCCCAGAAATTTCACCTGCTGCAACACCTAAGCCTAATGTACAAATTGCAAAGTAATGTCCTCTTAGCCCTAAAATTGAGTATCCGATTAAGCCTGCTACGATGGTTGGAACCACTGCTGCAACAACCAATCCAACAGCCATTCCCTGAAAAAATTGTGCTGGCGTGTGTACAAATGTTTTCTCACCACCACTTTCTGTCCACTCTGCTAATGGAAAAAACATTCCAACTTGCACGGAAGCACATAGATACATGCCAAGACCATAAAAAAGAATATTTCCAAATGAATTATAGCCCATTTCACCACCTTGAATATTCCAAGTGGTTGCGAGAACAATCAATACACACAGGATTGATAACTGAACTTTAAAAGCAGGAAATATGAATGGAGCGGCAATACCAAAAATTAATATTCCAATATATAAAATTAAATTATTTCTATTCATAATATTACAATTTTTTTGCTATAAATTTTTTGATGTCCTCTAGGTAAGGCGTAAAACACATATCAGATGCAATATTGTGTCCAGCAGCTTTTTTTTTCATTTCAGCTTTTTCTTTAGGATCTACTACAGTCCAAGCTTTCGATTTATGGCCGTAATCCCAATTATGCTTTATTTTCCAACCACTGTTCATTCTATATTTTATTTTGCATTCTACTCCATTAATTATAAATTCCTTTCCATTTGGACTGTTGTGAACTGGAAGTTCAACCCATTCAGCACCAGGCTTATCTCCAATCCACCTCATATAACTTGAAATTCCTAAATAGCTACTTGCTCCATCCATTTCTCCATGGAAAGTTAAAGCGTCTAATTTTTCTGCACCTCTTATTTCATCTAACTGAAACTCTCTCATTAAATCATTATCAATATTATCCCAACAATTCGGATTAAGAGAAATTGCAGCATTATAAACTTCTGGAAACACAGCCTCCATTCTTAAACTTCCAATACCCCCACATGAATGACCAGATATAAAAAGTTGGTTTCTTGGTGTTCCTTTTTCAACAAATATATCCGCAATTGCACTATTTATTGCTGCTCTATTTTTTAAGGGAAAATTACTAACATATTCTGGAACTTGTAAAATATCATCTTTAGAGGTTTTTACTTTTTTTATATAAGTTGGTGGTCCCCACATACATTTCCAATATGGTGGAGTAAAATATAATTTTTTACCCTTATACATATGCTCCCCTTTTACACATTTGTTTTCATGTGTATAAAGACCAGCTTTCCATAATTCCATATTAATCCAAACAACTAATTCTTTACCATCTATAATTGTTCCTGAAAGTTGGGCTAATACACTTTGCATACTATTATTTTTTTGAATACAAAAACGAGAACCTTTTTTTACATGCCATGATCCACGATTAAAAACCATAATTATTTTATCTTGAGGATTTTCAATGTCATAACCTTCAATAAATTTACCTTTGCCGTCCTTATAGTATAAAAATCCACTTTTCTTTATTTCACGACCTTCGCAAGCAAGAACTGTTGACGACACTGTCAATGAAAATAAAATTAAAAGTATAATTTTTCTTATCATTTTAAGTATTCTCTTTTTCTTGAAAGTTTAAATCTTCTGTAGACAAGTATTAAAACCAGCAACAAAAATACTGATCCAATTCTAAATTCAGTTCCAAGTATATAATCTGCAAATTCTTCAAATACACCTAAACCCATTCCTGACATTGCAACACCAGGTAAATTTCCTAATCCTGCAACAATAACGATCATAAATGATCGAATTGTATAAGGTAATCCCATATAAGGATGAATTGTAAAAGTAATTGAAATTAGTGCTCCAGCAACACCACAAAGAGCTGCATTAATACCAAAAGTAGCTGCATAAACTTTTTCTGTATCTACACCTAAAATCTTTGCTGCTCTTGCATTTTGTGCTGTAGCTCTAATTGCACGACCAAGCTTAGATTTTTTCATATAAATTACTAAACAAATTGCAAATAAAATACTTATAAAAGCTGAAAATATTTTTGAATTTGGCAATACAACATTGCTATCAAATAACATAGTTGTTCCATAATCTGAATTTGCAAGAACAACATCAGCTCCAAATGCAAAATTCATTAATTGCATGAAAAGAATACTTATTCCAAATGTGGCTAAGATAGATATAAAAAGATCTCTATCTACAACTTTATTAATTACAAGTTTGTAAATTGCTATACCTACAAAATACATTATTATTGGTGATACAATTACTCCCCATGCAGGATGTATTCCGTAAAGGTACATAAAATAAGCAATGTAACCTCCTAAAATAACTAGGTCCCCTTGAGCAATATTAATTATATTCATTACTCCCCATTGGAGTGCCATGCCATAAGCAATTAATGCAAATAAAATTCCAAGTAAAATTCCATCCAAACATGCTTGAACAGAAATCATTGGATATTGGAAGACCATGAAATCCATATAGAACCCTTAAAAAAATACCCCCTATATATAATATATTAGGGGGTATTTATAGATTTGTTTTATCTTTTTGACCAAGAAGGAATTGGATGTATCAACTTAGCTGATGCCCATTTCGTTGGAGCAACAACTTTGTTTTCACATTTTCCCGCATCGTCACACATTACTTGGAAAAGTACCATTGGCTTGTCAACATTTTGACCACCAGGTGCAAATTTAATATTTCCATAGAATGTTTGCATATTAGTAGCTGCAAGAGCATCTCTGACTTTCTTTTGATCAAAAGAATTTGCTCTCTCAAATGCATCTTTAAACACCAATAAAGCAGCTGATGATTCTGCTGCTTGATATGGAGGCGCATAACCAAACTCTTTTGTAAAGTCTGCGTCATAAGTCATACCATCTTTAAAGAAGTCATCCTTATATGTTAGTGTTTTGTGCCACTGAGAAGCACATAAAGCATATTGTGAGTTTTTACCATGTTGCTTTGATAATTTAGCTGCATCACAGTGAGTCATTGCTAACATAGGAACATCTACTTTCATCTCAGAAATTTGTCTGATAGCAGTTAGTGCACCTTTTGTATGACCTGAAACCACTAAAACATCAGGTTTCATTTGTTTAACTTTAACTAAAGTAGCAGCCATATCATTTAGCTCTTTTGGTAATTTATCATCTATTACTTTTTTTGAGCCAGTTCTCTTAATTGCATCTAAAACTCCAAGTCTTACGTCTTGAGAAAATGCATCCTGTTCAAATGCCATCGCAACAGTAACCCCTTTTCCATTATTCTTTTCAACTGCCAGATCTATAGCAACATCAAGATATAAGTTAGCTGGAGCTAAAACTGCAAATAAATATTTGTAACCTTTAGTAAACAAAGATCTAGAAGCACCATTTGCCTCAACCATTGGTACACCATATTTTTCTGTTACAGGAGCAATTGCTTTTGTTAATCCTGAACTGTATGGGCCAAGCATAAACTCAACACCATCTTGTGAAATTAATCTTTCAGCAAGTTGAGCTGCTCTTTTTGGATTTGACTCATCATCGTAATAGATAATGTCAAATTTATAAGTTTTACCACCAACTTTAACACCACCCATGCTGTTAATCCTATCTACGGCCATATTGTAACCGTTTTGAGTATGAACACCATTAGAAGAGTATTTACCAGTTAATGAAATTGCTGCACCTAAAATAATTTTATCACCTACTACTTTTGCAAAAGATACAACAGAAGTTGACAATAAGATTATAGCTGCAGAAATAAAACTTATGATTATTTTATTTATTTTCATTTTATTTCCTTGGTTATTTAATTAATTAAAAGCTAATTAAATAAAGAAAACTATGCTTTTGCAAGAGACAAAAAGTGCAATTAACGTCTACTATTATTGTTGAGTAATAATAATTATTATAGCAATTAAAACTAAAACACTCGCAGAGATTGTATTTATTGTTTTTGGATTAGTTTTAATCCAATTAATTAATCTTTGAGCTAGCAAAGCGTAACCAATCAAAGATAAAAAATCTAAAACAATGTAAGTAATTATTAAAATTAAAAATTGAACAACGTAATTCGAACTAAAATCAATAAATTGTGGGAATATTAAAGGAAAAAATAACCAAGCCTTAGGGCTTGTACCTGCAACCAAAAAACCATCTTTAAAGAAAGAAAGAAAACTTTTTGATGTTGTTATTTTAGAATTTATATTTTTTGGTGCTGATTGATAAACATCATAAGCTAAATAAAGTAAATAGACCACTCCAATCCATTTCATTATTTTTAAAAAATTTGGATTATCAGATAGAAAAGTTCCCAAAACAAAAATAACTAAAGTTGCTTGAATAAAATTGGCTGTAACATCTCCTAATGCAGTCCAAATACATTTTTGAACCCCATAATTCATAGAATAAGAAATAATGACTATTCTTGGAGTACCGGGTGTAATAAATAAGAAAATTATGATTTGTAAGAAAAGGATAAAATCTAAGGGAAGCATTTAAAAGAAAAGATAGTCCTAAAAAACCGGGAGCTAAAGATGGCTAAAAAGGACTATCAAAAACCATATTAACAGATTTAAAAAAAAATGCATTATCGTTTTTTTTCAAATATAAGGAATTAATGAAAAAAAAAGGTCACACCCCGATTACCAAGGTTAAAAATCCTGAGCCAAATGTTGAAAGTCCAGATTGGGTCATCTGGGCTGCTTGGGCAGATAGAATCACTTTTGAGGAGATAGAAGAAAAAACTGGAAACACTGAGTCTCAAGTAATAAAAATTATGAGAAGATCTCTAAAACCATCATCATTTAGATTATGGAGGAAAAGAGTAAATCAAAAAAGTATTAAACATAGAAAAAAATTTGAATATTCTCGAAAACAAATTACTAGTAAATTAAAAAAAGTTGATTATCTTTAACTAATGAAAACTATAACAATTTATACAGGACCAATGTGTAATTATTGTGAAGCAGCTAAAAGATTGCTAACAAGAAATAATGCAGCTTATAAAGAAATTAATATTGCAAAAATTGATGGAGCAATGGATGAAATGATTAAAAAAGCTAACGGGAAAAGAACAATTCCACAAATATTTTTTGATGATCAACACATCGGTGGTTACGATGAAGTTAGAGCTTTAGAAAAAGAAAATAAACTTAAAGACCTTTTGAAATAAAATTAATCTATAACTGTTGCAGTAACATCTGGTTTAGCACCATATAGTCCTTGTGATTGACCTATAGCAGCAGTACATCCTCCAGAACTACCTTCATAACCTAGTGCAGCTGATGTTCCAAATGCAAGTTTAAGTGTTGGAATTTTTCCTGGTTCGAGTTTAATATTTTTATTAAAAGCACCTCTAAATTGAAAAAATTCATCATCATCATCAATTGTACCTGCGGCTTGTGCTGTACCAGTTCCATCTCCTGCACTTATACTATTTAATTCATCACCTAGTCCACTTATGGTCATTGCCATATAAGCTAAAATTTCTGCTTCATCACTCGAACTTGTACTTCCTACTACATTTTTAGATATATCTGCGCTGTCTGATTTAGTATAACAAGTGTTAGAACCATCGCTAACTGAACCTTTGATTTTAACAGCTCTTTTCATAGTAACTTGATAATGAGAATAAGTTTTACCGAATGGAACTTTTGTAAAATCCCCATAACTTGCAGCTGCTACACCTGCAGCAGTATCAGCAATATTTATCAATCCTGAATCTCCAGAACCGACTGCTAATGGATTTAAACAATTAGCTGTAGTACTTCCAGTTTCGCATAATTGTAAATAAGTCATAGTAATTTTATATACTGTTGCTTTTCCAGTGGTACTAACAGCAAATGCTTTATTAGAAAACAGGGCTATAAATAATATTAATAAAATAATTTTAATCTTTTTCATTTCTATTTGCTCGTTACAATAATTGAACCTTGTACTTCAACAGTCATATTGTTGTTTCTTTCAACTTTTTCTTTTAATTTTTTTTGAACATTTTCTTTTTCAAATGCTACATTTGAAAATCCATCCTGCATTGATTTTCCATCTTCTCTAGGAGGATAAATATAAGTTAATTTTGACGTAAACTCATCGTCAACACCAGAATTATCACTCATATCATTTTTAAACTCTAATTGGACAGATGGTGTTAAATATGCCTGTAATGCTATACTGTTACCCTCTGTGTCACTAGAAGCTTTTTCATTTTCCCATGCATAATTTTGCCAATTAATCTTAGCCCATGGAGTGTAAGGCAGTTGTGAAGCAAGATTAATTGTATAACCAGATAAAACCTGTTCCTCTGTATCCTTGTATGTCTCCATATTAGATATTTTATGATAACTATTAGCTGTAAGATCAAGGTTAGCACCTTTTAATTCAAAACCAACGCTACCTCTTTGATGCCCTGCATTAAAATCGTTATCTAGAAATACATTTATACCCATCATGTTTGATTTATCCTCAGATAATTTTCTATAACCCAATCCTAGATTTCCTATAAGCCTATTATGACCATTGGTTTCTTGAGTATGAAAACTAAATTGAGTAAACAAATTAGAATTGTTTGTTGACTCAATATCTCTTAATGCCAAAATTTCTAAATCTGGATTATCATCCTCATTTATTTGAATTGAAGCTTCTGTTAAACCTTCGCCAGGTATTAAATTACTAAAAAATTCTGATACATCTTTTGCATAAGAATTTGTAAAAAATAATATAAAAAAGATATAAATAAATCTTTTCATCTATATATTATTAAATTTTAAAACTAAATAAAGCAATATACAATAATTCTCATTTAGCCTTAAAAATTAAACAAACTCCATTATTACAGTACCTTTTTCCTGTAGGTTGTGGTCCATCCTCAAAGATGTGACCATGATGCCCACCACAATTTTTACAATGATATTCAGTTCTAGCGTAACCTAATAAATGATCTGTTTTGGTTTCAAAAACTTCTGGTAAAGATTCATAAAAAGATGGCCAGCCAGAACCACTTTCATATTTACTTTTTGAATTAAATAATTTTATTCCACAATTTGCACAATGATAACTTCCTTCTCGTTTTTCATTATTTAATTCACTTGTACCAGGTGGTTCAGTTCCATCCTCAAACATTACTAATTTTTGTTCAGCTGATAGATTGGGATTTTTTTTTGTCATCTATTTAAAGTAATTTGGCACAAGATTGATGTAAAAATGAGTGCAATTCAACTAATTTATTAAAGTCTTTGTTATAACCACCACCTAAAACACCACAAAGAGGAATCCCTTTTGAAAAGAAGTTTTCTGTAACAATTTCATCTCTTTCTTTAATTCCTTCATCAGAAATCTTTAATTTACCTAGTCGATCATTATGATGAATATCAACTCCAGCTATATAAAAAACATAATCAAAGTTTTCTTCATTTAACTGACTTAAATAGAATTTCAGTAGTCTCATATATTGTTTGTCCTCTAAGTTGTCCTCAAGTTCAACATCTAGATCGCTGATTGATTTTTTTGCTGGATAATTCGATTTTGAGTGCATACTAAAAGTAAATACATTCTTATTATCTTTAAAAATGTCTGAATTTCCATTTCCTTGATGTACATCTAAATCTACAATTAAAATTCTACCAGCTAATCCTCTATCTAATAAATATTGAGCAGCAACTGCCACATCATTGAAGACACAATAACCAGCACCGCTCTCAAAATTAGCATGATGACTACCTCCTGCAGTATTACAAGCGATGCCTTTATTAATTGCAAGTTTTGAAGCTAAAACAGTCCCACCAGTAGCAATTAAAGATCTCTGAACAACACTGTCAACTAATGGGAAACCAATCTTCTTAACTCCATTCTTATCTAAAGTTTTGTTTTTAATATCCTTTATATATTTTTCAGAATGAGCTCTTTTTAAAGTTTTCTCTGAACAAGGATAAGGTTTATAAAAATTTTTAACTATTTTGTTTCTAATTAAATAATCAGCTAACTCCCCAAACTTATTAATTGGGAATTTATGATCATCACCAATTTTTGCAAAATAATCCTCATGATTAACAACTGATAAATTCATAATTATTCAATTACACGGATTGGCTTTCCTGAAGTACAAGCTTCGAGGGACTCAATCATTTGACTATAATAAATATTATAATTTTCTGCAGTCACATATCCTAAATGTGGTGTTAATAAAGCATTTGGTAAAAATCTAAGTTTATTATTTTCCGCCAAAGGTTCTTTTTCATAAACATCAAGTCCAGCACCTGCAATTTCATTTGTTGATAAAGCAATGATCAAATCATCTTCATTTATTATTGGTCCTCTTGAGGTATTTATTAAAAAAGCTGTTTTTTTCATTTTATCTAGCTCTTTAATAGTTATACAATTTTTATATCTTTCACCTCCTTGAACATGAATAGATAAAAAATCAGAATTTTTAATTAAATCTTCTTTAGAACAGGGTAAAACATCTAGCTCTTTACATGTATCAAGATTAAGATTTTCACTCCATGCCACTATTTGCATACCGAAAGCTTTACCTATCTTTGCTACTTGTGACCCTACTTTCCCAAGCCCGATAAGTCCAAGAATTTTTCCTTTAAGTTCAACACCAACTGTTGTTTGCCAATAACCCTGGTACATATTATCAATTTCTTCTTTTATATTTCTAGCTAATCCAAGAATTAAAGCCCAAGTTAATTCTGGAGTTGGATTTAAGTTACTTTCTGTACCACTAACAATAATCCTTCTTTTTTTCGCAGCGCTCAAATCAATAGATTTGTTTCTTAATCCACTAGTAATTATAAATTTTAATTTATTTAAATTTTCTATTATATTTTTTGTAATTGGTGTTCTTTCTCTCATAATCAATAAAGCTTCAAAATCAGTCAATTTATCTATTACGTCAGCTTCATCGTTAAATGGTTCACTAAAAATTTTAATTTCATATTTTCCTGAAAGCTTTTCAAGATCTACAAATTGTTGAGAAACATTTTGATAATCATCTAATATAGCAACTTTAAGCATTTTTTATTTCCTTATTTGATAGAAATAGACCTATTATAATTAAAATTGCTCCAATCAAGTGAAAAAATTGAAATTGCTCTTTATAGAAAAATATCGCCATTATCGTACTAAATAAAGGTATTAAAGATAGGAAAATTCCTGCTCTGTTAGCTCCAATAATAGAAACAGCTCCAGCCCAACAATAATAAGATCCAATACTTGGAAATAGAGCTAGAAAAATAAGGATGTAAAACAATTCCATATTAAAATTTACTGTGTGTCCTTGTGAAAACTCATAAATAAATTGTGGAAAAATAAAGATTAATCCAAGTGAACATAAAATATGAACTAAAGTGAGAAGCGGTAAAGTAAATGTTTTTCTTTTTAAAAAAGAAGAATATAAACCCCATGTAATTACTCCTCCAATCATAATTAGGTCGCCTTTATTAAAATTTAAAGACAGAATAATTTCTAACTTAAGCTTAGTTATAATCGATAAAATTCCTAATACAGAAACGATAAGTCCTAGAATTTGATATTTGTTTGTTTTTTCGATCTTAAAAATAAAACATATTAAAATAATAATTGCAGGAATAGCAGTATTAAAAAGAGAGGCATTTATTACTTGAGTATGGACTAACGATAAATAAGTAAACGAATTAAACAAACCAACACTTGTTAAGGCAAGAAAAAGTAATAGTGGCAAATTTTTAAAAATTATTTCTTTTGATCTTATAATCTCTTTAAATGTAAAAGGCAGTAAAATGAACCACACTAAAGACCATCTGTAAAAGACTAAAGACATAGGAGGAATATTTGTTAAAAAAGCAAATTTTCCTATCATAAAATTACCTGCCCAAAATAATGTTGCACAAATCAGCATTAAATATGCTTTGGTATTTTGCATATATTAGCTGAATCTTGCTGAGCTATAAGGATCTAAATTTAAGTTAGTATTTTCTTTAGCTATCATTCCAGAGACAATTTTTCCAGATATTGGACCTAATGTCCATCCTAAATGATGATGCCCAAAACAATAAAATACATTTTTATGATTTTTTGAAGGCCCCATTACTGGTAAAAAATCAGGTAGAGTTGGTCTAAATCCGAGCCATTCATCCTCATGCTCTGGTAAATCTCCCAACATATATTTAGCATTGTTAATTAAGTTTTTAATTCTTGATTTAGATAATGGATTATCTAAACCACCAAATTCTACAGTACCAACTACTCTTAAACCCTGTTCCATCGGTGTAATTCCAAAACCTCTATTTGAAAAAATTACCGGTCTATTCAAGAGATGATCACAATCTTTAAAATGAATGTGATATCCTCTCTCAGTATCGAGAGGTATGTTTTCTTCTAACTTGTCAGTTAATTTTTTTGAAAAAGCCCCACAAGCAATAACTACTTTATCAAAAGAGTAATTTTGATTCTGATCCTTTAAAATGGGTTTTTCATTTTTAAATTGAATAGTTTGGATTTTTGATTTATTAAATTTTCCACCTTTTTTTAAAAATAATTCAAAAAATTTTAAAAGAATTTTTCTAGGATTTCTCGCATGTCTTGCATATGGATAATAAACACCTGCCTGATAAAATGGTTTTATATTAGGTTCTAAATCATGGATTTCGTGTTTATTAACTAATTGTTGTTTTATACCAAGTTCGTCTCTCACATTAATTTCTAATTCCCGACTTTTTAAATCTTTATTATTCCAGATATAAAGTATTCCTTTGTTTTCAACTAAACCTTCTAAATCAATTTCCTCAAATATCTCGTCATAAGCTGGTAAAGCTAAATCTAAAATTTGATGCATATTCTTAGCAGTATGCATCATTCTTTTTTTACTGGTATTTCGAATGAATTTAATAAACCAAGGTATCATTTTAGGTAGATAATTCCATTTTAATGCTAATGGTCCTGTCGAACTTAGTAGCATTGCAGGAACATCAGCTAACACATCTGTTCTATTTAATGAAAGCGCAGCATAGGGTGACAAGTGACCTGCATTACCATATGAAGCAACTGGGCTGCCAGGATCATCTTTATCAAAAATTGTAACATCGAATCCTTTTTTTTGAAGAAATAAAGCGTTAGAAATTCCTTGTATTCCTGCTCCAACAATTCCAATTTTAGATTTATTACTCACAATAAAAGTATACTTCTATTTAGAAATTTATTTTAAGCGACAAATTATACTTAGGCTATTGATTGTTGACGATGAATTTTTGCACTCATTACTATACCAAAACCTGCCATTGTTGCTAACATTGATGATCCCCCATATGACATTATTGGCAAAGGAGATCCAACTATTGGTAATAATCCAAGTACCATGCTCATATTTATAGTTATATAAACAAAAATTGCTGCACCAAAGCTATAACAAAATAATTTTGCGAAATAACTTCTGGATGAAAGTCCGATAGCGATTATTCTAAAAATAATAACAGCATATATTAGAAGTAAAAAAGCTGAACCAACAAAACCAAATTCCTCAGAAAAAAGAGTAAAAATAAAATCAGTATGTTTTTCTGGTAAAAATTCCAAATAACTTTGTGTTCCTTTTAAGAAACCTTTTCCAAAAATACCCCCTGAACCAACTGCAATTTTAGATTGAATAATTTGATAACCAGCTCCTAACGGATCTCTATCTGGGTTCAGAAATGTTAAAACCCTTAACTTTTGATAAGGTTGTAAAAAGGAAATTATAAAAGGCAAGGATATAAGAAAAGTTATCATCGTATAGACAAAATATTTATGATTTATACCTGCAAACCATAAAACTGCAATTCCACTAATTGCAATTAGAACGGACGTACCTAAGTCTGGTTGTACTATTACAAGTCCCATTGGTAATAAAATTATTATTGAAGATGTTAAAATCGTATAAATAGAATTAACATTTTCTAATTTTTTTCTATGAAAAAATTTAGCCAGACATAAAATTATACATATTTTCATTAATTCAGAAGGTTGGAGGTTTATAAAATACAAATCAATCCATCTTTGAGATCCTGATGATTTTATTCCAAAAAAATAAGTCCAAATCAAAAGTCCAATAACTATTAGATAAGAAATATGGCCAATTAAAAACCAAAATTTGATATTAATAAAAGAAATTATAAACATCATAAATGTAAATATTATTAATTTTACAAAATGGCTTTTGGTATGAAATAATATTTCTCCACCATCCGTAGAATACATTGTACCAAGACTAATACAGCCTAATAACAAAATACAAAATAGTAAAACATAATCAAAATCTTTTAATTTTTGAAAAAAATTAGAACTGTTTTGATTTAATCTTGATTGTTGATACATCTAAATATCCAAATATTTTTTATCATTAATTGATTGTCTTAAAAGATGGCGATCAATTGTAAGTTTAAACAATTCTTTTGCCATTGGAGCTGCAGTAGTACTTCCATTTCCTCCGTGCTCAACCACAACACTTACTGCGTAATGTGGATTTTTGTATGGACCGTATGCTACATAAAGGGCATGATCTCTTTCTTCATAAGGAATTTCAAAAGTTTTTAAATCTAACTCACGATCTTTTTTGGTAATTTTTTTAACTTGCGCAGTTCCTGTTTTACCTGCAAATTGATATTTTGTATCATCAATTCTAGATCTATATGAAGTTCCTCTTACTTCATTTGTAGATGCAAACATTGCATCTTGAATAATCTTAATATTTTTAGAGTCTTTATATAACGGTGTAAATTTGTCTATTGGAGATACCTTATTATTGTCACCAACAATTATTTTTGGGTAAATCTTATGACCTCCATTGCCAATTTGAGCTGTCATTAAACATAATTGAATTGGTGTTGTTTGAATGTAACCTTGTCCAATTCCGGTTATTATAGTCTCTCCCAATACCCAACTTTGACCTAAAGCATTTTTCTTCCAAATTGTATTTGGAATTAAACCTTTTTTCTCTATATCAAATAAATCACCAAAAACTTCTTTTCCTAATCCAAATTTTTTAGCAGTTTCACTTAATCTATCTACTCCAAGTTTTCTTGCTATTTCATAAAAATAGGTATCACAAGATTGTTTCATTGCATTTCTTAAATTCATAAATCCATGTCCCTCTTTTTTCCAACAATGATAAGTTTGTCCATATAATTCTAGAGGATGATTATGCCCTCTACAATTAACAGTAAAATTAGTATTTATAATTCCATTTTCTAAAGCAGATAAAGCTACTATAGGTTTAATTGTTGATCCTGGAGAATAATTTCCTTGTAATGTTTTGTTTACTAATGGTTTCATTGGATTATTACGAATAACTTGCCAGTCATCTTTACTTATTCCAAATACAAATAAATTTGGATCAAATGAAGGTGAAGAATGCATCGCTACTATCTCACCAGTATAAATATCCATAACACAAATAGATCCTGCTTGATCTTTTAATAATTCATTAGCCAGTTTTTGAACTTTAGTGTCTATAGTTAGTCGTAAAGTTTTTCCTTTTTCTCCCTTTTGAAACTCTAATTGGCTTATTCTTCTTCCATATGCATTAACTTCATATCTCTCTATATCATTAGTGCCCAACAACTTATTTTCAAAGGTTTTTTCTAAACCTATCTTCCCAATTTTTATTCCGGGCACGAAATTTTTCTTTATTATTTGATTGTTTTCAATATCATCCTCGTTAGCTTGGCTTACGTAACCAATCACATGAGTAAAATTTTCCTTAAATGGATAATTTCTAGAAATGGATATTACAGGTTTTACCCCATTTAAATCGTATAAATGATTATTTATTTTTGAAAATTTTTTCCAACTTAAGTTATCAGATACAATTAATGTTTCCCAAGGTTTAATCTCATTTTTCTTTTTTAAAACTTTTTTAAATTCTTTATCACTTAAATCTAATAAATCTTTTAATCTATAAATTACATATCTAAAGTCTTCAACTTGTTCAGGAATTACATGAAGTTGATATGCCTCAAAATTTCCAGCAATAATGTTACCAAAATAATCTTTGAACTCTCCCCTTACTGGAGCTAACTTCCATTCTCTAATTCTATTTTTGTCTGAAAGAGTTAAATATTTTTTATTTTCTTTTACCTGTAAAAAAAATAGTCTACTTACTATACCAGTCATTATTAAAAATTTTAATGTTCCAGTTATAAACATCCTTCTGTTAATTGAATTTAATTTTTTTACATTATCACTTGAGGAATTAATCATTTATGCCCTTTAAATATAATTTAAATATTGAAACAAAAAATATGTAAAATATAAACGTAAAAAATATATTTACCAAGTAACTCATCAAAATTAAATTAAATCCAAAAAAAAGAGTTAAAATTGAATAATTAATTGAATTGATTAATGCAATAATAAATAAAAAATAAAACCAATCTTTAATTGGATTTGGTCTTATTGTAATGTTCCTAAAGTAAGATGTGGATATACAAATTATGATATAAGACATACTGCTAATACCTAGTGGTAATCCAATAACTGTATCATTGAACAGCCCAGCTAAAAAAACTAGAAAATAATCGAAGTTTTTAAATTCTTTTAAGGTAAAGAAAAAAATTAAAATATAAGGAAAATTAAAAGAAAAAAATTTTAAATTTAAATAATTAAAATCAAATTCATTTAAAACCGATATGAATAGAATTATTATTGGTAACCAAGAATAAAACTTCATTAAGAAATTATCTGATTTCAAACTAGCCATTAATTTTTCCTACCCTTTCTAAATACACAATCTTTATATTTTTCAGTCCCTACTTTAAAACCTTTGTTATTTAAAAAACTTTTTCTGCACAAATGTCCATAAGATAAATTTAGTCTGAGAAATTGTAGTTCGTTTTTATCAATCTCATATTTATTAATTTTTTCATTTTGTGAGGATATCTCATTTTTAAAATTTAAAATCTTGTTATTGAGATTGTTGATCTCTTTTTTTAAAGTTTCATTTTCTTCTTTGAATTTAAGATTTGTGTCTTCAATAATTTCAATTTCTTCTTCAAGTATCGATATTTTTGACTCAATTAGATTTATACTTGTCTGATCTTTCTTTAAGTCATTTGCGTTAGTGATATCTATTTCATTTTTAGCAATTAACTCAGCAAATACATATTTTAGCTGAGAAAAATCACTATAAAATTCAACATTTAGATTGATGAATGAATTTTTTTCTTTTGTTTTTAATCTGCCGATGGGAATACCACTCTTAAATATTGCTCCAGTACCAGAAGTATAAACGATACTTTTTTCTGTAAAAGTATCTGTTAGACCATCTTTTATATATTTAATTTTTCCAAAATTACTACCTGAGCCAGTCATAATAGCCTGAACATTTTGAGGAGCAATAGAAACTGGAACATTAGAGTTCAAATCAGACAATAAAAGAACCCTTGATGTTTTATAATTTACCTCAATTACTCTTCCCACTAAATAAGATTGATCATATATATTGGTTCCTATTTTAATATTATCTTTACTTCCTTTATTTATGACAATACTTTTGAGAAATGGGCTATCGTGATCAACTATAATCTTAGCTAGTATCTTATTAGAGCTCGATACATAATCATTAATTAATTCTTTTAGTTCTTTATTTTCATATTGAATTATTTCACTTGAAACATTGTTTGATTTTAGATCACTAAGTTCATCTTTATTTTTTTTATAATCATTATAAAAGGTGCTGTATTCAACTACCTCAGAGAAAGTATTTTTAACAAAATTTTCTGGTATAGAGACTATAAATGAAGATCTATAAACAATTTCATTAATTCCTATTTTCAAATATCTTACAATTCTAAAATCAAAACTTGATAATAAAATTATAAATATAGATATCAGTACTAATGATAATAATGAAAACTTTTGTTTAGTACTTTTTTTTAAAAAAGCAGATCGGATGGCTATTATAAAATCATCTCTGCTTGAGGCCATTATTCTTAATATTCAGTCAACATAGTAGAGAATGTTTGTTCTTGGTCTAAAGCTTTTCCTGTTCCAATAGCTACACAAGATAATGGATCTTCAGCTATATGAACTGGTAAACCTGTTTCTTTTGAAAATCTTCTATCAATATTCTTTAACAAGGCTCCTCCACCTGTTAGAGTTAATCCCATATCAACTAAATCTGCTGATAGTTCTGGTGGTGTACTTTCTAAAGCATTTTTAATTCCGTCAACCATCTCTTTTAAAATATCATTTAATGCTTCGGCAGTATCTTCTTCAGTAATATTCACTTCTTTAGGAGTTCCAGATCTTAAATCCCTTCCTTTTACTGGA
Source organism: uncultured Pelagibacteraceae bacterium (assembly GCA_902582385.1). Classification (GTDB taxonomy): domain Bacteria; phylum Pseudomonadota; class Alphaproteobacteria; order Pelagibacterales; family Pelagibacteraceae; genus Pelagibacter. Next base: position 18,954 of record CACHRX010000001.1, read on the forward strand.
TAAGTATTTTCGTTAGTTGGTATTGCCGTACCAATCTCTTTTTTAATCTTTTCTGCAGTACTATCCCCTATCATCAAATTATATTCTCGTCTCATGTAATTCACCAAAGCATTATCCATAGCATCACCAGCTACTCTTAAAGATTTAGAATAAACTAAGCCACCTAAAGACATTACTGCAATTTCACTTGTTCCACCTCCTATATCAACAACCATAGATCCTGTAGCCTCAGAAATTGGAAGTCCAGCTCCAATTGCAGCTGCGATAGGTTCTTCAATTAATTGAACTCTTCTCGCTCCAGCAGCTAATGCACTATCTTGAATAGCTTTTCTCTCAACTGGGGTTGAGCCAGTTGGAACACAAATTAAAATTCTTGGATTAGCGAAAGTTCTACCTTTATGAACCTTTTTAATAAAATGTTTAATCATTTCTTCAGTAACAATAAAATCTGCAATTACTCCGTCTCTCAAAGGTCTTATAGCTTGTATATTTCCAGGAGTTCTCCCGAGCATTGTTTTCGCTTCATCTCCAACTGCTAAAACTTGTTTCTTACCTGCCTGGTCAACTATAGCTACTACAGATGGTTCATTTAAAACAACACCCTGTCCTTTCACCACTACTAACGTATTAGCTGTTCCTAAGTCTATAGCCATATCTTGGCTCCATATTTTTTTTACACTACTAAATAAGCCCACTTAAACTCCTCCTTTTACTTTTTGATGTTGAATACCTTGAGACAAAGATTTTTTCTCCCTCTTAATTAACATTTTATTTAATGCATTTAAATATGCATTAGCAGACGCAACTAAAGTGTCTGTATCAGCTGATTGCCCAACTGTTGTTCTATCGTTTTCTTCAATTTTGACACTAACTGTTGCTTGAGCATCTGTGCCTTCTGTAACGGCATGAACCTGATAAAGAGACAGTTTAACATTGTGTGGATATAAATCTTTAATACATTTAAAAATAGCATCTACTGGACCATCACCTGTTTGAGATGTTTTTTTTACTTCCCCAAACACATCTAATGTCATATCTGCTCTTTGTGGTTCGCCGGTTCCCGCAAATACCTTTAGAGATTTCAGATTTATAGCATTAATCTTATTATCAATAATTAAACTATCATCCACTAATGCAACGATATCTTCATCATAAATATGTTTTTTTTTATCAGCCAATATTTTAAATTTTCCAAAAGCTGCTTGAACAACATCATCTGTTACATCTGTGTAACCTAAATCACTTAGTTTATCTTTAAATGCATGTCTTCCTGAATGTTTACCCATTACTAAAGAAGTTTTCTTTACCCCAACACTTTCTGGTGTCATAATTTCATATGTCTCTCTATTTTTTAACATTCCATCTTGGTGAATTCCTGATTCATGAGCAAATGCGTTTTTTCCAACTATTGCTTTATTAAATTGGACTGGGAAACCTGTTGCATTTGAAACAATTTTTGAAGCTTTGCTAATAAGCTCAGTTTTTATTCCTGTTTCGTATGGTAATAAGTCATCTCTTGTTTTGATTGCCATTACTATTTCTTCAAGAGCTGCGTTACCTGCTCTTTCACCAATCCCGTTTATTGTACACTCTATTTGTCTTACACCCGCTGATAATCCTGAAAGAGCGTTTGCTACAGCAAGACCTAGATCGTTATGACAATGAGCTGAAATAATTGCTTTATCAATATTTGGTACATTGTTTTTTATTGAAGTAATTGTTCTAGCAAATTCTTCAGGGATAGAATAACCTACAGTATCTGGTATATTTATTGTTTTTGCCCCGCAATTTATTGCAAGTTCAATTGTTTTATACATAAAATCTAAATTTGTTCTTGTACCATCTTCGCATGACCACTCTACATCGTCGGTAAAATTTCTTGCATAAGTTACACTTTCTTTTATGGCACCCAATACTTGTTCATCAGTCATGTTAAGTTTATGTTTCATATGAACAGGACTTGTTGAAATAAATGTATGGATCCTAAATCTTTTTGCAAATTTTAAAGATTCATGACATGCATCTATATCTTTTTTTGTGGCTCTAGCTAATCCACAAGGAATTGAATTTTTAACACTTTTACTTATAGCACTTACGGCTTCAAAATCTCCTGGTGATGAAATTGGAAAGCCAGCCTCAATTATATCAATGCCCATTTCGTCAAAAACTCTAGATATCTGAATTTTCTCCTCAACACTCATTGAGGCCCCTGGTGATTGCTCACCATCTCTCATTGTTGTATCAAATATGTAAACTTTATCTTTACTGCTCATAAATTAATTTTTTAAAGAAGTTATAATACAATCTATAAGTGAGATTGCAAAATAAATGTCAAATAATAGTTAATTTATCTGATCTTTTTGGGTCTATTTTTTAACTAACCTTTATCACTATCAACTAGTTTTTTCTTCCCAATCCAAGGCATCATAGCTCTAAGCTGAGCTCCTACTTTTTCAACTGGATGATCAGCTAATTTTGCCCTTGTTGCGAGAAAGTTTTTTTGACCATTCTTACATTCATCCATCCAATCTTTTGTAAACTTTCCAGATTGTATTTCAGAGAGAACTTCTTTCATTCTCTTCTTCGTTTGTTCTTTGTTAACAATTCTTGGACCAGATTGATATTCGCCATATTCAGCAGTGTTTGAAATAGAATAATTCATATTTGCTATTCCACCTTCATATATTAAATCAACAATTAATTTTACCTCATGAACTGTTTCAAAATATGCCATCTCTGGTTCATAACCTGCCTCAACTAATGTTTCATAACCATTTTTCATTAATTCTACTAAACCACCACATAAAACAGTTTGTTCGCCAAATAAATCTGTTTCAACTTCATCTTTAAATGTTGTTTCAATAATACCAGATCTTCCTCCTCCAATAGCTGATGCATAAGATAAGGCTAAGTCCCTAGCTTTTCCTGATCCATTTTGATGAACAGCAAACAAACATGGAACTCCTCCTCCTTTTTCATATTCACTTCTAACTAGATGACCTGGACCCTTAGGAGCAACCATAAATACATCTAAATCTTTCCTTGCTTTTATTAAATCATAGTGAACATTGAGACCATGTGCAAAAGCTATACTTGTTCCTTCTTTAGCTCTTTGTTCAATATGATTTTTATAAATTTGAGCTTGTAATTCATCCGGTGTTAATATCATTAAAACATCTGCCCAAGCTGCAGCATCTGACAAATTCATTACCTTTAATCCCTTAGACTCTGCTTTAGCAATGCTTGATGAGCCATCTCTTAAAGCCACCACAACTTCTTTTACTCCACTATCTTTTAAATTTAACGCGTGTGCGTGTCCTTGACTCCCATAACCAAAAATAGCAATTTTTTTATCTTTTATTAAGTTCACATCAGCATCTTTCTCATAAAACATTTTCATTTTTTTCTCCTAATTTATTTATTTAAAGGTTTCAGCTCCTCTGGTCATTGCTATAGCCCCTGTTCTTGAAGTGCTAGTAAGACCATGTGGTTTAAGTTTTTTACTCATCTTATCAATTTCTCTTCTTAAGGCAGTAATCTGAATTACTACAGATTGCTTGGTTTCATCCAATATTACAGGATTAAAACTTTTACAGGCTTTAAGACATTTTTCTATCTTTTTTTTCTTACCTACAACTTTTAGTAATGCCATCTCTTTAAATATTACTTTTTTATCTTCTCTCTTAAAATCGGCGACTTTGTGAACTGGAACAAGTTTTTTTAGTTGTAACTTAATTTGGTCAATTACCTGAGGAGTTCCTGTAGTAACAATTGTAATTCTAGAAATATTTTTTGTTGCATCAACTTCTGCTACTGCTAATGACTCAATGTTGTAACCTCTACCTGAAAACAAACCAACCACTCTAGCTAGTACACCTGCTTCGTTATCCACCCAAATAACAAAAATATGAGTATCTAATTTACCTTTTTTAGTTGTAATACTGTAAGCTGATTTAGGATTTGCCATTAAACTAAAGCTTTTCCTTTACTAGTGATCTTGTTGTCTTTTTTATCATTAGGTCCTAAAATCATCTGATTATGTGGTTTTCCTGAAGGTATCATTGGAAAACAATTTTCGTTAGGATCAACATGACAGTCAAATATTACTGGACCATTATGATCAACCATTTCTTTTATTTTGCTATCTAGTTCTTCAGGATTTTTTGCTATAATCCCTTTACATCCATAAGCTTCAGCTAATTTAACAAAATCAGGCAATGCCTCTGAGTAGCTTTCAGAATAATTTTTCTCATGAAGTAGTTCCTGCCATTGTCTTACCATTCCCATGTATTGATTATTTAATACAAATATTTTGATAGGTAAATTATATTGAACTGCAGTAGACATTTCTTGCATTGTCATCAAAACTGAAGCCTCACCAGCTATATCAATAACAAGTTTATCTGGGTGTGCGATTTGTACCCCAACTGCAGCAGGAAGACCATAACCCATCGTACCTAATCCACCTGATGTCATCCATCTATTAGGTTTATTAAATTTATAATGTTGTGCAGCCCACATCTGATGTTGACCAACCTCAGTTGTAATAAAAGTATCTTGGTTTTTGGTTAGTTCATATAATCTCTGAACTGCATATTGAGGTTTTATAGTTTTTTTACTATTAATGAAACCTAAGGAGTCTTTTGTTCGCCATTTTTGAATCTGTTCCCACCACTTTGATATATTTTGTTTATTGGAAGATTTAATACCATTTTGTTTTTTATTTATCTTTTTAATTGTGCTTTTAAGAACTTCATTAACATCACCCACTATAGCAAGGTCTACTTTTATAATTTTATTAATTGATGATGGGTCTATATCAATATGAACTTTTTTTGATTTAGGAGAAAACTCATCTATCTTTCCTGTTATCCTATCATCAAATCTTGCACCAATATTAATTAATAAATCGCAATCATGCATTGCATTATTTGCTTCGTAAGTTCCATGCATTCCTAACATACCAATAAATTGATTATCATCACCAGGGAAAGCGCCCAAACCTTGTAAAGTAGATGTGATTGGAAAACCAATTAATCTAACAAACTCTCTTAATGCTTCACTAGCTTTTGGTCCTGAGTTAATGACTCCTCCACCTGAATAAACTACTGGTTTTTTTGCTTTAGAAATTAAATTAATCAATTCATCTATGTCATTTTGAGAAAATCTATTATGAGATTTACCATTAGTCTTTTTTACTTTTTTAGGTTTAGAATAGTTTGCTTTATCAAATTGTATATCTTTAGGAATATCAACTAATACAGGTCCTGGTCTTCCAGTTGTTGCAACATGAAAAGCATCATGTAAAATCTTTGGCAGATCTTTGATGTCTTTAACTAGCCAATTATGTTTTGTACACGGTCTAGTTATTCCTGTAGTATCACATTCTTGAAAAGCATCAGTTCCGATTAAATGTGTTGGTACTTGTCCTGAGATACATACTAAAGGAACTGAGTCCATATATGCATCAGTCAAAGCTGTAACAACATTTGTTGCACCTGGTCCTGAAGTAACTAAAACTACTCCAGGTTTTCCTGATGACCTTGCATAACCTTCAGCAGCATGACCTGCGCCTTGTTCATGTCTTACTAAAATATGCTTGATTGATGAATGATTTTTTAACTCATCATAAATTGGAAGCACTGCTCCTCCAGGATACCCAAAAATAAATTCAACATCCTGATCTTCAAGACATTTAAATACAATTTCAGCTCCTGAATATAATTTAGACATTAGGGCAATCTAGCTGAAGTTGTGCTAATTGGTCAAGGCTAACTATAAAATATCTAAATTTTTATTAGAAATTTATTTAAACTATTTGAATTAATCTTATTCCAATCATTCATATTACCTCTAGCCCAAGTAGCCTGTCTTTTGGCGTATTGTCTAGTCTTTATTGATATTTTTTCTATAACTTCATCAATTTCTATTTTTTTATTAAGATAATCTTTAATCACATTGATGCCTATAGCCTTATTAGCAGTTTTATTCGGAGCAATTTTGAGCTTTATAAATTTTCTTACTTCCTTAACAGCACCTTTTTTGATCATTTCTACTGTTCGACTATTAATTCTCTTAATCAACTCATCCCTTGGAAAATCGATATAAATTTTATAAAAATCTTTTTTTTCATGAATTGACGATGTATTTTTAAACCAATCATATAAAGATTTTTTTGTAAATAACTTTACCTCATAAGCTCTAATTGCTCTTTGAGTATCTGACGGTTTGATATGATTTTTAGATAAAGGGTCAATTTTTAATAATTCTAAAAAAAAATTTTTAGTTCCAATTTTTTTATGTAGGGATCTTATATTTTTTCTTAAACTAAGAGGAATATTTGGGATTTCTACTAACCCTTCAGTTATAGCCTTAAAGTATAATCCGGTACCACCAACTAATATTGGAACTTTTTTTCTTTTTTTAATTTCTACTATCTTTTTATTTACAAGTTTTAACCATTCACCCGTAGAAAAATTATTTTTTACACTTTTGATACCATATAAATGATGTCTTATTTTTTGGTAATCTTTTTTAGAGGGTCTTGCTGATAAAGTTTTTAAATCTTTATAAATTTGCATACTATCTGCATTAATAATTTCTGCGTTTATTTTTTTTGCTAGTTTAATTGCAAATTTAGATTTACCAGATGCAGTAGGTCCATAAATTAAAATAATTTTGGATTTTAAATCCATATTTTAATCTAACTTAATACCAATATATCTTCTTTGATTTTGGCTGTTATAAATAACTAAAAGTATAGTTTTCTGATTACTTTTTAGAACTTGATTCACTGCTTGGTTCAGATCATTTACTGTTCTTATTTTTTTCTTTTGTGCCTCTAAAATTATACTGTTAATTTCTAATGTGTTAATCAAAGGACTATCATTCTCAATTTTAGTTATAACTAATCCTGTAGTTTGATTAGGTAAATTTCGTGCTTTTATATCTTCTTTATTGATTTCTCTTACAGAAATTTTCAAATTTTCAATTCCCTGTTCTTTTAATGGTTTAGTTTTCTCAGTAACCTTAAAATCTTCTGATGTTTCTAGTCTTCCAAGAGTTATTGTTTTGACTATCTCTTTTTTATTTCTCCAAATTTTAACCTTTACTTTTTTTCCGACTTTTGTTCTTGCAACTATAATAGGTAGTTCTTTCATTTCTTTAATTTTTTCTCCATTAAATTCAAGAATAATATCACCTGCTTTTACTCCAGCTTTATCTGAAGGACTATTTTGTGCAACACTTGCAACTAATGCACCACGAGGCTCATCTAATTTTTCTATCTCTGCTATTTCTTTTGTTACGTCTTGAATTCTAACGCCTAGCCATCCTCTTTTTGTTTCACCAAACTCAATTAACTGATCAATAACAATTTTAGCACTATTAGAAGGTATTGAGAATCCAATTCCTATAGATCCACTTCTTCCTAAAATAGCAGTATTAATTCCTATAACATCTCCATTCATATCAAATAAAGGTCCACCAGAATTTCCTGAATTTATTGAAGCATCGGTTTGAATGTAATCTTCATATCTTGAAAGTCCTATAGATCGATTTCTAGCTGAAATAATTCCAGAAGTAACAGTTCCGCCAAGACCAAATGGGTTTCCAATTGCTATTACCCAATCTCCAATTCTAGCTTTATCTGAATTTCCAAATTTTACTGGAACAAATTTTTCTGTTGTTTCTAATTGTAAAACTGCAATATCAGATAAAGGATCAGATCCGACAACTTTAGCTTTATATTCTTTGTCTCCATTCACTCTAATTATTATATCTTCTGCATCTTGAATTACGTGGTTGTTTGTAACTACCAACCCTCTTTCACTAATAATAAATCCTGAACCTAAAGCTGATGACTTTCTTTCTTGTGGAGTTCCAAACTCTTTAAACATATCTTCAAATGGTGAACCTGGTGGAAATTGAAAAGGAAAAGGGTTTGAGCTAGTTACTACCGTTTGGGTTGTAGAAATATTTACTACTGAAGGCATCAATTTTTCAGCTAAGTCTGCAAAGGACTCTGGGACACTTTGGGAAATCGAGTATGTTTGTAAATTTAAAGAAAATACTATTGCAAAAAAAAATATCCTTAACTTTTTCATATCAATTTTTTATATAATAAATAATTACAAAACCTATTATCGCAAAGATTAATCCACCTATTCTTAGTTGATTATCTTTAACTAGTTCTAATTTTCTAATCATAGACCTCATTTTTGATGGAAATAAGGCATATAAAATTCCTTCTATGAATAAGAACAGACCAAAAGCTATGATCAATTCTTTCATTTAAGATTTAATTTGATTTAGGTTTTATATTTCCAAAGAATTTAAAAAACTCACTATCTGGGGATAAAATTAGTGAAGTTTCACCTCCAATTAAAGCTTTTTCATAAGCTTGCATAGCTCTGTAAAATGCAAAAAATTCTGGATCTTGGCCAAAAGCTCCTGCAAAGATATTGTTTCTCTTTCCATCTCCTTCACCCTTCATTATCTCTGATTTTTTTTGAGCGTCAGCTAATATTACAGTAACCTCTTTGTCCGCAGTAGAAGTAATAGTTACAGCCATCTCCGCACCTCTTGCTCTAAATTCTTTTGCTTCTCTCTCCCTTTCAGTCTGCATTCTTCTGAAAATTGCATCACTGTTTGCTTGAGGTAGATCTGCTCTTTTAATTCTAACATCATTTATTTTGATACCAAAATTTTCAGCTTCATTATTCACACCCTCTTGAATTAAAGCCATCTGTTTTGTTCTATCCTCTGATAAAAGTGTTTGCAGTTCTTGTTGACCTAAAACGTTTCTTATTCTTGAGTTTATAATTGTTGCTAGTCTTGATCTTGCTACTCTCTCGTTTCCAACAGAGATATAAAATTTAAGAGGATCAATAATTTGAAATCTCGCAAAAGCATCTACAATTAATCGTTTTTGGTCCGATGCAATTACCTCTTCTGGTGGAGTATCCAAATTTAAAATTCTTTTATCCAAAAAAACAACATTTTGAATAAATGGAATCTTAAAATTTAATCCTGGCTTTGAAATTATTCTTTTAGGATCACCAAATTGAAGAACAATAGCTTGATTTACTTCTTTTACTATAAAGATAGAAAAAAATGCTGTTGCAGCAAGTGCAACTATTACTCCAGCTATAATTTTTCCTATGTTCATTTTAATTAGTCGCTTTCTTTTTACTTAATTCTGGTAATGGAAGATAAGGAACTACGCCTGAGCCTGCATTTTTTTCGATTATCACTTTATCTATGTCAGCTAAAACTTTTTCCATTGTCTCTAAATACATTCTTTCTTGTGTCACTGATTTTGCCATTTTATACTCATTATAGATTGCTAAAAATCTACTAGCTTCACCTTCTGCCTTAGCAACAACTTCTTTTTTATAGGCTTCCGCAGCTTGTAAAATCTTTTGTGCTTCTCCTCGTGCTCTTGGAATTACATCATTTGCATAAGCCTCAGCCTCATTTTTTGATCTCTCCATATCAGCTCTTGCGGCTTGTACGTCCCTAAATGCATCAATTACTTGATCAGGTGGATCAGCTTTTTGAGTTTGAACTTGAGTTATTTGAATACCACTAGTGTATTCATCTAAAATTTTTTGAATTATTTCTTGAGTATCTGTCTCTATAATTGATCTACCTTCTGTTAAAATTGGTTGTATATCTGATCTCGCTATAACTTCTCTCATCGCTGTTTCTGCAGCTGCTTTTACTGTTCCCTCTGGATCTTGAATTTTAAACAAAAAATTTCCTGCATCTTTAATTACCCAAAAAACTGAAAAATCAATATTAACGATATTTTCATCACCTGTTAACATTAAACTTTCTTGGGGTACATCTGCAACTCCTCCTTGGGAAGAAAAGCCACTATCTCTTTCAGATCTAAAACCAATATCTATTCTATTTACTTTTGTAACTTTGGGAGTGAGTACTGATTCAACTGGAAAAGGAATATGATAATTTAGTCCAGGCTGAGTTGTTTTAACAAATTTTCCAAATCTTAAAACAACACCTTGTTCGTCAGGTAAAACTCTATAAAGGCCACTCGCTAGCCATACAAAACCTAAAATAATTAAAACTAAAATAGCTTGTTTACCCCCAGAGGAACTACCGCCTGGTAAAAATTTCTTTAATTTCTCTTGAAACTCTTTAATAATTTTTTCAACATCTGGAGGTGTTGGACCTCTCCCAGAACCATTGCCGCTTCCTCCACCACCTGGTGGTGTTCCCCACGGACTTCCACCTCTTTGTTGAAAATCGTCTGACATATGACAATCTATATAATGTCTTTATGTGGAAAAACAAGTTAAGATCTAAATATGCCAAAGGAAAAACCAGAATTAAGTGACGCAATGCGAAAGAAAATGACTGGTAAAATACCTGAAAAAAACCCTATCAAAGGAACTAAATTTACCATAGCAATATCAAGTGCTAAAGGAGGGGTTGGAAAATCTACTTTTGCAACAAACTTAGCCTTAGCACTTAAGAATACTGGGTGCAAAGTAGGTTTATTAGATGCTGACATATATGGTCCTTCTATTCCAAAGATGTTTAACATTGTTGAAAAACCCAAAAGTGATGGACAAAAATTAGAGCCAATATTAAGATATGATGTTCAGTGTATGTCTATCGGTTTCTTAGCAGATCAAGAAACTCCTATGATATGGCGAGGACCAATGGTAACTAGCGCGATCAAAACTTTTACTCAAAAGGTTAATTGGAATAATTTAGATTTTATAATTGTTGATATGCCACCTGGAACTGGAGATACTCAATTAACTTTTTCACAAGAAATTAAAATGGATGGTGCGATAATAGTTTCAACACCTCAAGAGGTAGCTTTGCTGGATGTTAAAAGAGGAATTAAAATGTTTGATAAACTTGGTGTTAAAATTTTAGGTTTAGTAGATAATATGAGCTTTTTTATTGGAGATGATGGTAAAAAATATAAAATTTTCGGAGAGGGGGGTGTCGAAAAAACTGCTAAAGAATTTAAAAAAGAATTTTTAGGACAAATACCAATAAACCCTGAGGTTGGTAGGTCTGGGGATAATGGTATACCAATAGTTGAGTCTAATCCAGAACATGAGATTTCCAAAATTTATTTAAATTTTGCAAATAAAATTAAATTAACTTATCTTTAATATCAAAAGCTAACATTAATTCATTCCATTCCCTTTTTGATAAACCTGAGCTATTAACGTCAACATTTTGACCTTTAATAAGTTTTTGAATAATTAATTTTCCTTTCGCTGAAACCTCTGTTCCACCAACTCTATAATCCATAAATGCATCATAAGTTATAGGAACCCATTTTTTTAAGGTATCTAACATTATATCTGCATATACCCGGATTTCATATTGAGCGTGATGATCGGCTCTTAATCTTAAAAAGTTCATTAGATTCAACAAATCCGTTTTCCAATACCACTGTGTGTATGTATTTAAAGTTAAATTCATTCTAGCGAGTTCTCTAGCTAAACCTTTTTTATTCCCATCAATAGTGGATCCATCATATTTTTCATTAAGCATTGTCTCATAGTTTGTATAAGTTCTTTCAGCATCGTTTTTTAAAAGCTCTAAAACTTCTTCAGCTTGTTTACCTTCAAGAACATCTCCTCTGCCTTGTCTGTTACTTGTAGATTGTGCTGCTAAATTTTCTTTTGAGGGTAAATAAAATTCTTTATCAAGTATTGAATATCTTGCTGAATACTCATTCACATTTGCTGTTCTGTGTCTAATCCATTGTCTAGCAATAAATATTGGTAATTTGATATGATATTTTATTTCACACATTTCAAATGGGGTGCTATGCCAATGGCGCATTAAATATTTTATTAAACCCGAATCTGTTGATACTTGTTTTGTACCTTTACCATAAGAAACTCTCGCTGATTGGACAATTGAAGTATCATCGCCCATATAATCAACAACTCTTACAAAACCATGATCTAGTGCCGGTAAAGCTTCATAAAGAACTTTTTCAAGCTCAGGGGCTGTAACTCTTTTTGTTTTATTCTGTTGAGATTGTTGATTTTTAATCTCATTTGATTGTTCTTTTGTTAATTTCATGAATTTTATTGAATCTATTACAATAGCTTTTATATTAATAGTGTTGGCTTGCCAACTACGACGATAAACGAATTTCGTAATAACCATTACGGACGTGGGGGCAGTACCCACCACCTCCACCACTACAACTTATGGGGGTGAACTAGATTCGACGGATGACTAAAGGCTATTCTTTCGTTCGGCATTGTTCCACCGTAACGGGCTAATTTATAATTGCTAACGAAAGTTACGCACTTGCTGCTTAATTAACTTTGTTGATTAAGTAAACGGGGTCTGGGGCACCTGGCAACAGAACGCCCCTACTCATTTGTTAATTTAGTTTGCGGTATCAACGTTTTTTATTTCATTAATCTTTTTTATTATTAGATTGTTTATCATTTCAGAACCTTTTAGTGATGGGTGATTATCATCAAAATAAAACAAATTTTTATCATCATGAGTTACACATCTATCTTTTAAGACTGTATTACAGAATAAACTATGGGGGTAAACTCTATAAATATTTTCATTTTTAATTGAGTCTAATAATTCAAAACTAGTTTTAGTTCTATTTTGATATACTTCATAAGAAGTTGTTACATATTGTAAATCGAAATCCCTTGAAAATTTATTTTTTCTATCAATCCAAATTTTATTAGCAACATGCCATCCAACCTCTGGAATTGGATAAATTAATATTATTTTATTATTTTTTGACAATTCTAATACTTCATTTTTAAAAGAACTAGAAATAGTTTCATATTTGCCTATCGAAACAAATTTTTCTACCATTTCTTTCCCTTCTTTGCCCTCAACTCCTCCCTCTTGATTATCAAAAAGGTAATTTGATAGATGGGCAGGAAATCTCCCACCTATTATAATAATTGAATTTGTTTCATTAGATAAAGTTTCTTTTAATTTTATAAAATAATTATTATTACATTGACTATCTACTCTTTTTGTTTTCACATTTATTAGATTAAAACCTGGAAAAAAATTACAAACTGTAGAAGTTGTAAATTGATAGTCTTTTTTTACAACTTTATCTTTTAAGTCAAACATTATAGCTGCCATGTGACTATCGCCGATTAAATGAACTTTATTTTTCGAAGAAATATTAAATTTACATCCATCATAATTACCATGACATGGTTTGCCCTCTGAATTTTTTAATAGTTCCCAAGGTCTTTCTGTTAGATCTTTTTGTAAAATTCTTGGTAATCTGTTTTTAAATCCCTCTTTTAAGATTATATTTGAATTAAAAGTTATTAAAATTACTAAAGAAATTATAATTAAACTAATTATAACTCGAAATTTATTATTTATATTTCTAGCAGGTCTTTCAATGAAATAATAAGAAATGATAGATAGTATCAATATTATTACTCCCAATAATAATTTTTTGAATATATCGTATTCTGCAAATTTTGTTACTCTAGAAAAAGCAAACACTGGATAATGCCAAAGATACAAGGAATAAGAAATAAGACCAATTCCTACAAATAATTTTGTTGAAAGTAATCTGGTAATTAATTCATCTTTATTTGAAAACCAAATTATTAGACACACACCTATTACAGATGGTAAAGTATAAAATGAAGGATGAAACATTCCATCATTTAAAGACAAAATAGAGTAACCTATTAAGATCAAACCTAAACTTGGTAATATTAAATTCAAAGTTTTTTGTTCACTTCTATGTCCTAGTGAGATCTCAAAATATGCTAAAATTGAGCCTGCTAAAAGTTCCCACATTCTAGTATGTGGAAAATAAAATGTTACTGAAGTATAATTTCTGCTTCCCCAATCAGCTAACCCTAAACTTATTATAAAACCTAGAATTAAAGTATGGATTAAATATTTTCTAAAATATCTGAAAATAACTATAAAAACTAAAGGAAATAAAATATAGAATTGCTCTTCTACTGATAATGACCAGGTGTGAAGAAACGGTTTTAGTAATCCACTATAAGCACCATATTCTTGGCCTGAATAATGAAAGTAAAAATTTGAGCTAAATCCAAGTGAGTAAAGAATTGATTTAGAAAAATCTACAAAACTAGAGGTCAAAAAAAACATCCAAGCGAATGGGAGTGATGCCAACATCACAAAAAGAAGTGCTGGTAGTATTCTTCTTACTCGTCTTTGATAAAAATTTTTAAAAGAAAAAGATCCTGTTGTTATTAATTCTTTTAAAATAATTGATGTAATTAAATATCCTGATATTACAAAAAATATATCAACTCCGATAAACCCTCCTGCAAAAGAATATCCTAAGATACTAATTTGGGCATGATAAAGAATGACAGCACCAACAGCTATTGCTCTTAAACCATCTATCTCTGGTCTATAATTAAGTTTCATTAAGTCTTGTTTTTTTGCAATTCTGATTGAGCTGCAGCCAATCTAGCTATTGGAACTCTATAAGGAGAGCAAGAAATATAATTTAAACCTGTTTTAGAACAAAAATGAATACTCTTTGGATCACCTCCATGTTCTCCACAAATTCCTAATTTAATTTTTTTATTTTGTTTTTTTCCTTTATTAACAGCTATTTCAATTAAATCTTTTACTCCTTCATCAATTGATATGAATGGATCTATAGAAAATATCTTATTTTCAATATAATCATTTAAAAATTTTCCACTATCATCACGACTAATTCCAAAGGTTGTCTGAGTTAAATCATTAGTTCCAAAACTAAAAAATTCAGCATGCTTTGCTATATCCTCTGCTTTAATAGCTGCCCTAGGCAATTCAATCATTGTTCCAACTAAATAATCTACTTTTAAATTTTTCTCTTTTTCTACTTGTCTTGCAACTCTAATTACTAATTCTTTCATAATTTTAATCTCAGCTTCAGTTGAAACAAGTGGTATCATGATTTCTGGAAAAGCAAATTTCTGTTTACTCTTTTTCAATTCAGATAAGGCCTCAAAAATTGCTCGACATTGCATCTCGTAAATTTCTGGAAAAGAAATACCTAATCTACAACCTCTATGACCAAGCATTGGGTTTTGTTCATGTAGTTCTTCAATCCTAGAAATTACTTCCTTTACATCGGTTTCAACTACCTTAGCAACTTCTGAAATTTCTTTATCAGACTTAGGTAAAAATTCATGTAAAGGTGGATCAAGTAATCTTACTGTTACAGGTAGACCATGCATAATCTTGAAAATTTCCATAAAATCTTTTTTTTGATGTGGTAAGAGTTTTTCTAGAGCTTTAGCTCTATCTTCTTGAGTTTTTGATAAAATCATTTCACGCACAGATAAAATTCTTTCTTCATCAAAAAACATATGTTCAGTTCTACAAAGACCAATTCCTTCAGCACCGAAATCTCTTGCAGTTTTTGTATCTATTGGCGTTTCAGCGTTGGTTCTTACTTTTAATTTTCTTACTTTATCTGCCCAACTCATTAATTTAGAAAAATCTCCTGAAATTTCAGGTTTAATTGTGGGTACCTCACCTAGAATAATTCTACCAGTAGAACCATCAATCGTTATAATATCACCTTCTTTTACTTCACACTTTAATGTTTTAAAAATTTTTTTTTCATAATTGATATCAATTTCACTAGATCCGGATACACAAGGTCTTCCCATTCCTCTAGCTACTACAGCAGCGTGACTGGTCATGCCTCCCCTGGCAGTTAAAATGCCTTTTGCTGCATGCATACCCTGAATGTCCTCTGGGGAAGTTTCTACTCTAACTAAAATCGTATCTTGCATCATAGCATTTAATCTTTCAGCTTCTTCAGATGTAAAAACTACTTTTCCACTCGCGGCCCCTGGCGAAGCAGGCAGTCCATTTCCAATAACTTCAATCGAACTTTTTTCATTTAAAGTTGGATGGAGTAAGGTGTCTAAAGAATTAGGATCAATTCTTAAAATAGCTTCATTTTTAGAAATCAATTTCTCTTTAACCATTTCTACTGCAATCTTTACAGCTGACTTTGATGTTCTTTTACCTGAGCGGGTTTGAAGAATCCAAAGTTTATTATTTTCAACTGTAAATTCTACATCTTGCATATCTTTATAATGTTTTTCCAATTTTTTTAAAATTTTGAATAATTCCCTGTAAACTTTTGGCATAGTTTCTTCCATAGATAATTCTTTTACTTTTGCATCTTTTTTAGCCTTTTCGGTTATGTATTGCGGTGTTCTAGTTCCAGCAACAACATCTTCTCCTTGGGCGTTAATTAAATACTCTCCGTAAATATTATTAGATCCATCTGAAGGATTCCTTGTGAAAACTACTCCCGTCGCACAATCATCTCCCATATTTCCAAATACCATTGATTGTACATTAACGGCTGTTCCCCATTCTGCAGGTATTTGATTCAATTTTCTATATATTTTTGCTCGATTACTTTCCCATGATAAGAAAACTGCTTCGATTGCACCAAGTAACTGTTGATAAACATCTTGAGGAAACTTTTGATTTGTTTTTTCTTTTACAGTATTTTTAAAGTCTTTTATCAGCCCATCCCAATCATCCTCATCTAGTTCAGTGTCAAGCAATACACCTTTTGTTAATTTGTAGTTTTCAATAAGATCCTCAAAATGGTAGTTCTCTACGCCCATAACTACATTGCTATACATTTGAATAAATCTTCTATAGCTATCTTTTGCAAATCTTCCATTTGATGTTTTATTTGCTAATGCAACCACAGTTTTATCATTCAATCCAAGATTTAAAATTGTATCCATCATACCTGGCATAGAGACTCTTGCGCCAGATCTGACTGATAATAAAAGTGGGTTTCTTAAATCTCCAAATTTTTTAGATACATCCTTTTCTATTTTATTTAACTCCATTTTAATTTTTCCAATTAATTTTGGATTTAATTTTTTTTTATCTTTATAAAAAATTTCACAAACTTTAGTTGAAATTGTAAAACCAGGTGGAACTGGCAATCCCATTCTTCCCATTTCAGCCAGGTTTGCTCCTTTTCCACCCAAAAAATTTTTTGGATTCTTTATTTTTTTTGTCTCTTTTGATTTAAAGTTTAATATTAACTTATTCATTGTTCGCTTTTATTAATTGAAAATTTATAAAATTTTTAAAGGTTTTACATAACATATTTATAAGTTCCAATCTGTTTTTTCTTATACTTTCATTTTCTTCATTTACTTTTACATTATCGAAAAACTCAAAAACTTCGCTTTTAGCACCTGCCAAAATTAACAAAGATTGTTCATAATTTTCATCATTATTAATACTTAAATAATATTTTTGAATTTCACTTATTTTTTTAAACAAATTTTTTTCATAATCACTTTTAAAAATTCCAGGATCTACAGTATTTGTAATTTCAACTTCATTATTTATCATTTCATTTTCCAAGATATTTGAAGCTCTTCTATACGAAGAAGTGATATCAAGACCAATTTTATTATCAACAATCTGATTCAGACTTTTGGCTTTTTCAAATAATGAGAATAATTTATTCAATGAAAAGGATGAAACAGTTGCATCTATAATATCAAATCGAATTTGTTTTTCTTTACAATAGTATTTAAACCTATCCTTTAAAAAGTTGTGTAATTCATTTTGAAGATCTTTATTAATTAAACTATATCCCTGATCTTGATATAGATTTGCACAATAAATTAATAAATCATTTATTTTTAAATCTTTTTTATTCTCAATTACTATTCTTATAATACCTAAAGCAATTCTTCTAAGTGCAAAGGGATCTTTTGAACTAGAAGGCTTCTCATCAATTCCAAAAAATCCTATTAAAGTATCAATTTTATCTGTCAGAGATAATGCAACACTGAAAGGTTTTTTTGGAATTTTAGAATTAAGTCCTATGGGTAAATAGTGTTCTGTTATTGCTAATGATATATCTTTTTCAAATCCTTGATGAGCTGAGAAGTGTCCACCCATTATTCCCTGAAGTTCAGGAAATTCTCCAACTAAATCTGAGATTAAATCAGTTTTACAAATGGATGCAGATAATTCCACTTTTTCTTTACTAATTAATAATTCATCTGAGATCATGCCACCTAATTTTCTCATTCGTTGTACTTTATCAAAATATGTTCCTAAACCTTTAAAAAAACTTATTGACTTTAATGCAGATACTTTTTTTACTAAATTTTGAGTTTTATCTTTGTTCCAGAAAAATTCAGCATCACTAAGTCTTGCATCTACAACTCTTTCATTTCCAATCTTAATTAATCCTTTTTGATCTTTTTTATTTGTTACAATTAAAAATTCATTTGTTATTTCATTTTTATCATCAAAAGTAGGGAAGTATTTTTGGTGAGATTGCATGGTTAAAGTTAATATTTCTTTAGGTATAGATAAAAATTTTTTATCAAAATTACATAATAAAATATTGGGGTCATCAACTAAATTTATTACTTCATCAAATAGTCGAGGATTATCATCAATTGTAAGTTTTCTTTTATTTAATATTTTTTGAAATTCTCTACTTATAAACTTCTTTCTTTTATTTTGATCTACTATAGTTCCTTGTTTTTGAAAAAATTTTTCATAAGATTTAAAATCTTTAAAAATTTTTTTTTTGTCCTCGAAGTCTTTGTCGACATATGTTGAGTTTGAAGCAAGGATATGGTAAAAGTTAAAATTAACTATCTTAGTATCAAACACTGATAAAATTGACTTTAATGGTCTTCCCCAATTAATATCAAATTCACCCCATTTCATTGATTTTCTCCACTGATGGCTCTTTAATAACTTTGGAATAGTACCAATCAATAAATCATGTGTTTTTAATTTTTTGGCTTTGGTTTGATAAAAAAAAAATTCACCTTTTTCAGTTTTTTTTTTGAATAAATCTTTTTTTTCTATTTCATTAGATCTCATAAAGCCTTCTACTGCTTTTTCTGGAGCATTTGTTTTAGGCCCTTTAATCTTTTCAGATAAAACTTTAATTTCTTTATCTAAACCTTGAAAAACCAGAACTAATCTATTTGGTGTAGACAATGAAAAACTTTTTTTTGATTTAATTGATTTTTCAGAAAAAACTTTTTGAAACTCATGTAGAAGATTTTCACGTAAATTTTTTTGGAGACCTGGTGGTATTTCTTCACTAAATAGCTCTAAAAAAAATTCTGCCATTTTATTGCTGAGTATCAACCCAGATTGCTGCTGCTGACTTTGTAATTTCTCTTATTCTTCCGATATACTCTGCTCTCTGAGCGACACTGATAGCGCCTCTAGCATCCAATATATTAAATATGTGGCTTGCTTTTAAACATTGATCATAAGCTGGTAAAGATATTTTTTTTTCAACTAAAGATCTTGCCTCATTTTCAAAAAAATTAAACATTTTAAAAAGATTTTCTACATTCGCATACTCAAAATTATATGCAGAAAATTCTTTTTCGGATTGATAAAAAACTTCTCGATACTCTATATCTTCATTATTCCAAATTAAATCATAAACATTCTTTTTTTGTTGGGTGAACATACAAATTCTTTCTAATCCATAGGTGATTTCTACAGATACTGGTTTACATTCGAAACCAGCCATTTGTTGAAAATAAGTAAATTGAGTAATTTCCATACCATCGCACCAAACTTCCCAACCAAGTCCAGCTGCTCCTAAAGTTGGACTTTCCCAATCATCCTCTACAAATCTAATATCATGGTTCTTATGATCAATACCAATTACAGATAAGCTATTTAAATAAAGTTTTTTTATATTTACTGGAGAAGGTTTAATTATAACTTGAAATTGATAATAGTGTTGTAGTCTATTTGGATTATTTCCATATCTACCATCAGTTGGTCTTCTAGAGGGTTGAACATAGGCTGCTTTCCATGGTTTAGGTCCAAGAGATCTTAAAGTTGTTGCTGGATGAAATGTTCCTGCTCCAACCTCCATATCATAAGGTTGTAAGATTATACATCCCTGTTTGCTCCAAAACTTTTGTAAATTTAAAATTGTATCTTGGAAAGTTTGAAATTTTACTTTTTTTTTACTTTTTTTAGAGACCATATCTTTGCCAGACAGATTTTTCATCTAATATATTTGCAAGCTGATCAACATGATCATTTGACGATGAAAGTTTTTTGCTCAACCAACCTTTTGATTTTTCAAATTTTTTGATTACCACATCTTCTCCAAATTTTTCTCTCAATACTTGAGTGGCATCTCCAACATCATCTATTAAACCAAGATCTTTAGCTTTTCTACCAGACCAAAACTCTCCTGAAAATAGTTCAACTTCTGATTTTTTAAGTTTAGAGCCTCTACTTCTTTCAACCACTTCAATGAAATCTTTATGAAGATCCAATTGAATATTTTTAAGCCTTTCTATGTCCTCTTTTTTTTCATCAAGAAAGGGATCTAGTGTACTTTTGTTTTTACCAGCAGTATGAATTCTTCTCTCAACTCCAATTTTTTTAATAAGTTCTGTAAAACCAAAAGAAGAATAAATTACACCTATAGAGCCAATAATCGAACTAGAATTAGCATATATCTCATCACCAGCACATGCAATTAGATAACCACCTGAAGCAGCAACATCTTCAGCAAAAACAATTACTTTTCTTTTTTTCTTTTTTGCTAATTGTCTTATAAAATTATAAATGAGATGTGATTGAACAGGAGATCCTCCAGGTGAATTTATAGTGATTGCTACACAAGGTGCTTTTTTTACTGAAAAAGCTTTTGAAATAATCTCTTCTTGACCCGAAAAATCTATACCTTGCTTAAATTTACCAACATTTCCAATTACACCGCTTAATTTAATATGTGGTATAATTTTTTTCTTTTTTAAAAAAGATAACATTTTTAACCTTTATAGAATTTTTAAATGAATATAAAGACACCTTATAATTGAAGTTTTGGGTGCGTCAATTGATAAGTAATAAATATAAACTTATTATACTAGGTTGTTCACACAGATGGGAACCGTAGTTCAGCTAAAAAATCAAATAAATAATTCTTACTTTCAACTCAAAGACTCAGTTGAAGATAAATTGTTATTAGTAGAGGAGAAAATAAAATCAAAACTAACAAGTGAAGTCGAATTGGTTCAAAAAATGACAGATTACCATCTTAAGACAGGAGGTAAAAAATTAAGAGCATTATTAACTCTTGGTTCTGCTAAAATGTGCAAATATTCAAAGGGTACTAGAGATATAAATTTAGCTGCATGCGTTGAATTAATTCATGCTGCAACATTAATGCATGACGATGTAATCGATAATGGTTCAGTTAGAAGGGGAAAAAAAACATTAAATAAAATTTGGGATAACCATTCATCTGTATTGGTAGGAGATTATTTGCTAAGTAGATGTTTTGAAATGATGGTGGAAGACGGAAATTTAGAAGTTTTAAAATTACTATCATCTACATCTTCTAAGATTGCCCAAGGTGAAGTTTTACAACTCCAACACCAAGGCGAGGTTGATATGTTAGAAGAAACATATCTTAAGATCATTTCAGCTAAAACTGCAGAATTATTTGCAGCAGCTACTAAAGTTGGGGCTATATTATCTAACATGAAAAATAAAGAAAAAGAAGCATTAGAATTCTACGGAAGAAATCTTGGTTTAACATTTCAAATTGCTGATGACACATTGGATTATAATTCAGAACTAAAATTATTTGGGAAAAAAATTGGACAAGATTTTTATGAGGGAAAAATTACATTGCCAATAATCTTATTGTTTCAGAAAGCAAATGATCAAGAAAAAGAAAAACTCAAAAATATATTTTCTAAAGATAAAAGATCTGATGATGATTTAAATTACACTTTAACTTTAATTAAAAAAAATAATATAATTAAAGCTTGTTATCTTAAGGCTCAACATTATATCAATTTAGCCTCTAATTCTTTATCAGTATTTGATGATTGTGAAGAAAAAAATATTCTTGAAAATTTAACTTCATTCAGTTTATCAAGAAACTTCTAAGGGCTTAAAAGACTTTTAATCCAATTATTATTTTTATCTAAAGAATATTTCAACCTTTCGTGTATTCTATTATCTCCATCTAACCAAAATTCAATACTTTTTGGTTTTAAATTCCAGCCTGACCAATGATCTGGTCTTGGAACATTATCTTTGTCATTGTATTTTTTTTTATAATCTTCTAAAGAATTTAAAAGTTCTTCTCTTGATTTTAAAATACTACTTTGTTTGGAGGCCCAAGCTCCTATTCTGCTTTCATAAGCTCGTGTATTAAAATAATCATCAGCTGTTTTATCGTCTACTTGACTCAAAGTCCCAACTATTCTTATTTGTCTTAATAAACTTTTCCAATGAAAACACATTGATGCATTAGGATTTTCTTTTATTTCATTTCCCTTTTGACTATTTAAGTTTGTGTAAAAAACAAATCCATTTTTATCAAAACCTTTTAAAAGAACCATTCTTACTGATGGGACACCTTTTTTATTAGAGGTTCCTAAAGCTAAGGCATTAGGATCATTTATCTCTTTCTTTTTGGCCTCTGAAAACCATTTTTCAAATAATTTAAATGGATCGTCAAGATCCAGAAAGCATTTATTAAGCCCTGATGAGTTTTTTTCATTCATAATTTAAACAAAATAATCTATATAATATAAATAATGTCATTTAATACTTTTGGAAAGTTTTTTCGTTTCACAACCTGGGGAGAGTCTCATGGCCCTGCTATTGGCTGTATAATTGATGGTTGCCCCCCTTTAGTGCAACTAAAAGAGCAAGATATTCAAAAAGAATTAGATAAAAGAAAACCTGGGCAATCAAAATTTACAACCCAAAGAAAAGAGAGTGATAAAGTTCAAATTCTCTCAGGAGTATTTGAGGGCAAAACGACTGGAACACCCATATGCCTAATAATTTATAACGAAGATATGCGATCAAAGGATTACAAAAATATTAAAGATAAATTTAGACCAGGTCATGCAGATTTTACATATTTTAAGAAATATGGAATAAGAGATTATAGAGGAGGAGGTAGATCTTCTGCTCGAGAAACAGCTGCAAGGGTCGCTGCTGGTGCAATAGCTAAAAAAGTTTTAGAGAAAAAATTAGGTAAAAAATTTAAAATATCAGCCGCTGTTACCCAATTAGGTATTCTTGGTTGTGATACATCAAAATGGAACGATAAAATAATTTACAAAAATCCATTTTTTTGCCCTGATAAATCTATGTTAAAAATATGGGAAAAATATCTATTGAGTATAAGAAAAGCAGGTTCCTCTTGTGGAGCAATAATTGAAGTAAGAGCTAATGGGATACCTGCTGGTTTAGGGGCTCCAATTTATTCAAAACTAGATTCAGACATTGCTTCCGCCATGATGAGTATAAATGCAGTTAAAGGAGTTAATATTGGTTCTGGAATGAATTCGGCTCAATTATCTGGTGAGGAAAATTCAGATGAAATTTCACAAAACAAAAAAAAAATGAAATTTGCTTCAAACAATGCAGGTGGAATTCTTGGTGGTATTTCATCTGGGCAAGAAATAGTTGTATCATTCGCTGTCAAACCTACTTCTTCGATTTTAAAAAGTAGAAAAACAATTAATAAGTTTGGAAAAAATACTACAATATCTGTAAAAGGTAGGCATGACCCTTGTGTAGGAATAAGAGCAGTACCAGTTGGAGAAGCTATGCTTTCATGTGTATTATTAGATCATTATCTTATGAACAAAGGACAATGCGGTTAAGATATTATTTTTGTTTTTGCAAAATAATATTAGAATTCAATACATCTAAAACTTTTTCTTCAATTGAGCCAGAATCTAGGTTAGCAATTTTATACATATTTTCAGGTGTATCCTGATCGATAAAAATATCTGGAAGTGTCAATGATCTAAATTTCAAATTGGTATCCATTAATCCTTTTTTTGATAAAAAATTAATTACATGTGATCCAAAACCTCCTATAGATCCTTCTTCTATAGTCATTATTGCTTCGTGAGTAGTAGCTAATTGCCAAATTAGATTTTCATCTAAAGGTTTTGCAAATCTTGCATCCACTATAGTTATATCAACTCCTTTTTTTTTTAATCTTTCTGAGGCTTTTAATACTTCATTAAGTCTTGCTCCAAAATTTAAGATAGCTAATTTTTTCCCCTCTTGAATAATTTTTGATTTTCCTATCTCTATCTTTTCGTCAATCGATGGCAAAGTTGATCCTAAACCAGTTCCTCTAGGATATCTAAATGCACATGGTCTATCATTAATTACTGTTGAAGTGTTTATCATTTTTACTAATTCAGCTTCATCACTTGCAGCCATAACTACAAAATTTGGTAATGTTGATAAATAAGTTGTATCAAAACTACCTGCATGAGTAGGTCCATCTGCTCCAACCAGTCCAGCTCTGTCAATTGCAAATCTTACAGGTAAACATTGAATTGCTACATCATGGACTACTTGATCGTAAGCTCTCTGTAGAAAAGTTGAATAAATTGCTGCATAAGGTTTATAGTTTTCAGTTGCTAAACCTGCTGCAAATGTAACAGCATGCTGTTCCGCAATACCTACATCAAAGGTTCTTTCCGGAAATTCTTTTTTAAAAATATCTAGACCTGTGCCGTCGGGCATTGCGGCAGTTATTGCAACTATTTTGCTATCTTTTTTTGCGTGCTGAACTAAAGTATTAGCAAACACCTTTGTGTATGATGGTGATTTACTTGAACTTTTAGATTGTTCACCAGTCTTAATATTAAATTTAGATACTCCATGGTAATTATCTTTTGCTACTTCCGCAAATGAATAACCTTTGCCTTTTTTTGTTTTAATATGAATTAGAATAGGCCCTTCGTGTTTTGAGTCCCTTGCATTCTTCAAAATTGGAATTAAAGAATTTAAATCATGTCCATCTATTGGGCCGATATAATAGAATCCAAGCGAGCTAAATAAAGTTCCACCTGTTACAGCTGATCTTAGTAAATCCTCAGCTTTACCAGCTTTTGCACTAAATCTTTTTGAAAATGCAGATGTAATAAGTTTAATGGTTTCTCTTAAACTAAAATAAATTTTACCTGAAAAAATTTTAGCTAAATATGTTCCCATAGCTCCAACTGGCCTAGCAATCGACATATCATTATCATTCAATATGACAATCATTTTAGTTTTTGAGGCACCAGCGTTATTCATAGCCTCATAAGCCATACCTGCACTAATAGCCCCATCACCTATTACAGCAACTACGCTATCAGTTTTGTTTGATAGTCTATTTGCCTCGGCAATCCCTAATGCAGAGGATATTGATGTTGAACTGTGTGCTGCACCAAAAGTGTCATATTCACTTTCTGCTCTTTTTGTAAAACCAGACAAGCCATTACCTTGTCTTAATGTTCTAATTCTATCTTTTCTTCCTGTTAAAATTTTGTGTGGATAACATTGATGCCCAACGTCCCATATAAGTTTATCACTAGGTGTATCAAAAATATAATGAAGAGCGACAGTAAGCTCTACAACTCCAAGACTTGCTCCCAAGTGACCACCAGTAACTGATACTGCATCAATCATCTCCTCTCTTAACTCATCAGCTACTTTTTGTAATTTTGACTCAGAGATTTTTTTTAAATCTGAGGGAAAATTAATTTGATCTAAAAGTTCGTATTTTTTTTTCATTTATTTCTATTTAGAATGTATTCTAGTGTTTTTGAAAGATTTTTTGACTTTGATCCATATTTTTTTAATTTATTATTTATTTTTAAAATTAACTTATTAGCATATTTAATAGTATTTTTATATCCTAGTAAACTAATTAGGGTTGCTTTACCCTTTTTTTTATCTTTTCCAGTTTTTTTTCCTGCAGCTGATGAGCTTCCTTTGTAGTCAATTAAATCATCTGCGACTTGAAATAATAATCCAATATCTGCTCCTATATTTTCAAATTTTTGAATTTCTTTTTTACTTCTATTTTTAAGAATTAATGGAGCAACACAACAAAAACTAAAAAGTTTTCCTGTTTTTTTTATTTCCATCTCAATAATTCTTTTCTTTGAAATTTTTTTATGTTCAAAACTCAAGTCTAAATATTGACCACCAGCTATACCAAGATGTCCCGAACTTACAGAAATTTTATTAATTAAATTAATCTTAGTTTTTTCAGAGATATTTAATTCTCTGTGACTTAAAATTTCAAAAGCCATAGTTAAAAGTGAGTTACCAGCTAAAACTGCTGTCGACTCTCCAAATTTAATATGTGTCGAAGGTTTGCCTCTTCTTATTAAGTCGTTGTCCATACAAGGAAGATCATCATGTATTAATGAATATGCATGTATGCATTCAACTGCTGAGCCTATGATGATTAATGATCTATATTTCAAATTAAACAAAGATCCAATATCAATCAAAATTTTCGATCTTATTTTTTTGCCCCCTGAAAATAAACCATATTGCATAGGTATAATTAGTTCAGATTTTTTTTGCTTTTTAATAAAACTTCTTAAAAATAAATTTGTATCTATTGCTATTTTATTTAATTTTTTTTGCATTCCTTTTAGATGTGATTTTTAAAATATTTTCTTTCGTTTTTTCATTGATATTTTTAACACCTTTTTGAAATTTTTTTTCAATGATATTATTAAGTTTTAATAAATATTGATAATTTTCAATAGAATTTTCTAAATCTTTTTGATTTTCCAAATCCTCAATCATTCTATTTGCCTCATTGGTTAATTCCTCAAGAGATAAAGAGTTATAATCATTTGGTAAATTTTTATCTTTCATATAATACTCTCAGATAATACATGAAAATTAATCTTGCAAATATTAAAAAAGCTAAAAAACTACTCAATAAATGTGAGTGTGTAGCCATACCTACGGAAACAGTTTATGGATTAGCTGGTAATGCCTACTCTGATAGTGCTTGCAAAAAAATATTTAAACTTAAAAAAAGACCCAAAAATAATCCACTGATAGTGCATTATTACAATATTCAAAAATTAAAGGAAGATTGTAATTTTAATAATAACTTTCATAAATTGTATAAAAGATTCTGTCCTGGACCGATTACATTTATTTTAAATCTAAAAAAAAATTCAAAAATATCTAAAATTGTAACCAATAAAAAAGGTGCTTTAGCTGTTAGATTCCCGAAACACCCCGTGGCAAGAAGTTTGTTAAAAAAATTGAGTTTTCCATTAGCCGCCCCAAGTGCAAATTTATCTTCAAAAGTTAGTGCAGTAAGTTCTGACAACGTTAGAGAAGATTTTGGTAAAAAAATCAAATATGTACTTGAAGGTGGAAAGTCATCTATAGGTCTTGAGTCTACAATAATTGATATTAGAAATAGACCAAAGATTTTAAGGTTGGGTGGATTGGAAATCTCAGTTATTAAAAAAGTTTTAAAAAAAAAAATCTTAATAAAAACAAATCCTAAAAAAATTTCCTCTCCAGGTCAACTCAAAATCCATTATTCGCCAGGTATTCCTATTAGACTTAATGTAAAAAGAATTAAAAATAATGAAGCTTTTTTATTGTTTTCGAAAAAAAAAGAGAGAAAATCAAATTATTATTTTTTATCCCAAAAAGGTGATTTGAAAGAAGCAGCAAAAAATTTGTATATTACCTTGAGAAAGATTAAAAAAAATAAATATAAATCTATTGCTGTCGGTAAAATTCCTAATAAAGGATTAGGTAAAACTATTAATGATAGATTAATTAGAGCGTCAAAATTCTAATGTTAACTCCACTAGAAGTAATTAAGTTATCAAAAGATTATAACGGCAAAGAAGCTGTGAAAAATATTTCTTTTAAAGTAAATAAAAGTGAAATTATTGGAATTCTTGGTCCTAATGGTTGTGGCAAAACTACTACGATTGGGATGATTTTGGGTTTATTAAAACCTTCATCTGGAAAAGTGCTTATAAATGGTAATGAGGTAGAACTTAAAAGAGTAGAATTATTAGATAATATAAATTTTATTTCACCTTATATTGAACTGCCAAAAAAGTTAACAATTAAACAAAATTTAGAAGTATATGGAAGACTTTATGATATCAAAAATATAAAATTTAAAATAAAAGATATTTCAGAAAAGCTCAGACTTGATAAGATTATAAATAAAATTACTGGTGAACTATCTTCAGGCCAAAAAAATAGAGTGAGTCTAGCTAAATCAATTATTAATGATCCAAAAGTATTACTTCTTGATGAACCAACAGCATCTCTTGACCCTGAGACTGGAGATTTTGTAAGAAGCTTTTTGGAGGATTATCAAAAAGAGAAAGGTGCTTCTATCTTACTTGCATCTCACAACATGGCAGAGGTAGAGAGATTGTGTTCATCTGTTCTCATGATGAAGAACGGAGTTATTATTGATCAAGGTAGTCCTTCAAAATTGATTGAAAGACATGGAAGAAAAAATATGGAAGAAGTTTTTTTAAAACTTGCGAGAAAAACAATATGAATTTAAATAAAATGTATGGTCTATTTCTTAGACATTTTTTCCTGATAAGAAGTTCATTGCCCAGAATTTTGGACCTTATATACTGGCCTTCAATACAAATTATTCTTTGGGGTTTTATTTCAAAATTTTTTTCTATTTATAGTGATTATTATAATAATACTCTTGGAGTAATTCTTACTTGTGCAATACTTTATGATATTCTTTTTAGATCAAGCATTAGTTTCAATATGCTCTTTCTAGAGGAAATTTGGAGTAGAAATTTCACAAATTTATTTATAGCTCCTCTCAAAATTAAGGAGATAATAATTGCTTTAATATTCACTGCTTTAATACGTACATTGATTGGATTAGTGCCAGCAATTATTTTAACTTCTCCTTTGTTTGGTGTTTCAATTTTAAAATTAGGATTTCCATTACTTTTATTATTTTTAAGTTTATACATTTTTGGAATAACTTTAGGATTATTTGTTGTTGCAGGCCTTATTAGATTTGGTCCTTCTTTTGAAAATATTGCATGGTCGTCTCTTTTTTTATTAGCTCCTTTGGGCTGTATATATTATCCTATAGAGATTCTTCCTAATTTTTTCCAGATAGTAGCTAAAGGTTTGCCGCTAGTTTATATTTTTGATGAAACAAGAAATATCTTATTGAATGGTTTTATAAACTATGAAAATTTAAAACAAGCTTATATATTAAATCTTATTTATTTAATTTGTGGAATCGGTTTATTTTATTTCTCTTTTTTGAAAGCGCGTATTAAAGGAACTTTAATAAATATGGGTGAATAATGGTGCGCCTGCTAGGAGTCGAACCCAGAACCTCCTGATCCGAAGTCAGGCGCTCTATCCAGTTGAGCTACAAGCGCGTATAATATTAATATAACATATTATGAAAAAAAAAATAAAATTGATTGTAAAAGAAGATGATAAGGGACTTCGAGCGGATATTTTCATCAATAAAATAGAAAATCAAATAAGTAGAACTAGGATCAAAAATTTGATTTTAGAAGGAAAATTAAAAATAAATAATAAAATTTTAAAAAGTCCGTCAAAAAGAATAAAACCTGGCGATATCTTAAATTTAACAATACCTGAACCAAAAAAAAATTCTCTTAAGCCTTATAAATACAAGTTAGATATTATTTATGAAGATAAAGATTTAATTGTAATTAATAAACCAGCTGGAATTGTTATGCATCCTGGTGCAGGAAATTTTGATAATACAATTGTAAATGCATTAATTAATTATGACAAAAACTCCCTTTCAAATATTGGTGATAAGTTGAGACCAGGAATAGTACATAGGATCGATAAAAATACATCTGGTTTAGTTATTATTGCAAAAAATAATGAAACACACGAAAACCTATCAGCTCAATTCAGTAAACATACTATTACAAGAGTTTATCAATTATTAATTTGGGGAAAGATTAGACCCTCTAAAGGAAAAATTAAGACTTTAATTACCAGAAGCTCTAAAAATAGACAAATGATGGAAGTAAGTAACACAAAAGGAAAGGAAGCAATTACTAATTATAAAACAATTGAAGTTTTTGAAAATAAAAATACTCCAACTTTAAGTCTATTGGAATGCAAATTAGAAACAGGTAGAACTCACCAAATAAGAGTCCACATGAACTTTTTAGGTAATAGTATTGTGGGGGATGATAAATACAAAAAAAAGTTTAAAAAAATTAAAAATATCAAACCATTATTAGAAAAAAAATTAATGAATTTAAACAGGCAATTTCTTCACGCAAAAATTATTGGATTTATTCACCCTAAAAAAAAAAAGGAGATGATTTTTAATTCAATTTTGCCACAAGAGCTTGAGATAATTTTAAAAATCCTTAGAAATACTAGCAAATAAAATATTGAAATATTTAAAATATTAATTAGATAAGCTGTCTATGACTATGGTTATAAATAATAATCTTCCCACTTTAAGTAATGAAGGTGGACTATCTGCTTATCTTAATCAAATAAAAAAATTTCCAATGTTGGATGCAGAGGAGGAATATATGCTTGCAAAAAATTGGAAGACAACGGGAAATATTAAAGCAGCAGAAAAATTGGTTACAAGTCATCTTAGATTAGTAGCAAAAATCGCTATGGGATATAAAGGTTATGGTTTACCAGTTAATGAAATGATTTCGGAGGGGAATGTTGGTTTAATGCAAGCTGTAAAAAAGTTTGAGCCTGAAAAAGGATTCAGGCTTGCTACGTATGCGATGTGGTGGATAAAAGCGTCAATTCAAGAATATATTTTAAGGTCATGGAGTTTAGTTAAAATTGGTACTACTACTGCTCAAAAAAAATTATTTTTTAATCTTAAGAAGTTGAAGAATCAAATTGCACCTCAATCTGAAGGTGATCTAAGAAATGAACATGTTAGTGAGATAGCTGATAAACTTGATGTCAGTAAAGAAGAGGTTGTTTCAATGAACAGAAGATTATCAGGAAAAGAATTTTCATTAAATGCACAGGTAGGTGAAGATGGTGATGAATGGCAAGATTGGTTGGTAGACAAAGAATTAGATCATGATCTAAAGTTTGCTCATCAAGAAGAAATGGAACAAAGAAAAGATTTATTAAAAAGTTCTGTTAAAGTCCTAAATGAGAGGGAAAGAGAAATTTTATACTCGAGAAGGTTAAATGATAACCCTACTACTTTAGAGGATTTAAGTAAAAAATACAAAATTAGCAGAGAAAGAGTAAGACAAATTGAAAATAAGGCTTTTGAAAAATTACAAAAGCATATGTTGCTTTTAGCTAAATCAAAAAATTTATTACCAGTAAATTAAATTTCAAAAGGATTTTCAATAAGTATTGTATCCTCTCGCTCAGGGCTAGTTGAAACACTTGATATTTTACACCCTATAAAGTCTTCAATAGCATAAATATAGTTTTTGGCATTCTCAGGAAGATTTTCAATATTCTTAAGTCCATTTGTAGATGTTTTCCATCCAGGAAAAGTTTTATATATAGGTTTTATTTTCAATTGATCTTCCACCGCAGCTGGTAAATAGTCAATTTTTTTTCCATCAAGATCATATTGAACACACATCTTAATTTCATCTAGTTCATCTAAAACATCCAGTTTTGTCAATGCTATTCCATCAATTCCTGAAATTTTAATTGTCTGTCTTACTAAAACTCCGTCAAACCAGCCACATCTTCTTTTGCGACTCGTCACTGTTCCAAATTCTTTACCTCTAGTACCGAGTAATTCACCAATATCATTTTCTAATTCTGTTGGAAATGGACCTTCGCCTACCCTAGTTGTGTAAGCTTTTGTAATTCCTAAAACGTAATTAATAGAATTCACTCCACAACCAGTGCCAGTTGCTGCACTAGATGCAACAGTGTTAGAAGATGTAACAAATGGATAAGTTCCGTGATCGACATCCAATAAAATACCCTGAGCCCCTTCGAACAAAATCTTTTTTTTTTGCTTTTTAAATTGATCAATCTTTAACCACACAGGTTGAGAAAATTTCAAAATTTCAGGAGCAATTTTTAATAAATCTTTTTTCAATTGGTCTTTTTGAAAAATTTTTTTTCCCAATCCTTTTCTAATAGCATTGTGATGCAATAAAACTGACTCCAGCCTTTGATCTAAGTTATTTTCTGATCTTAAATCCATTACTCTAATTGATCTTCTTCCAACTTTATCCTCGTATGCAGGGCCTATACCTCTTCTTGTTGTTCCTAATTTTCCTTTACCTGCAGCATCCTCTCTAATTTCGTCCATTTCTCTGTGAAATGGTAATATCAAATTTGCAGACTCAGAAATTATTAAATTCTCAATATCAACTTTAACTCCTTTTGATTTAATTTCTTCAATTTCTTCTAATAATGCCCATGGATCAACTACAACTCCATTTCCTATTATAGAAATTTTATCTTTTCTAACTATTCCTGATGGTAGTAATCTAAGTTTATAAGTTATTCCATCTATTACTAGAGTGTGGCCTGCATTATGGCCACCTTGAAATCTGACTACAATGTCTGCTTGCTCAGAAAGCCAGTCGACTATTTTACCTTTTCCTTCATCTCCCCATTGAGAGCCAACAACAACGACATTTTTCATTATTTAAATTTTTTATCTATTTTCACTGAATTGAGATGATTAATTGGACCATGGCCTTTTCCATATTTAGGGTTAGTTAATATAGCTGAATTTACATATTTAATTCCTTGCTCACAAGCTTTCTTAATACTTTTTCCACATGAAAAAAAAGTTGTTATAGCACTAGACAAAGTACAACCAGTACCGTGGGTATTTTTAGTATTATGTCTCAAACTTCTAAAAACTTTATAACCTAATTTATTAAAAAAAATATCTTCTACTTTTTTTAATTTTATATGTCCTCCTTTTATTAATACATTTTTAGCCCCTAAATTTATCAATTCATTTCCTGCATTAATCATGTCCTCTTTATTTTTTATTTTAATCCCAGTAAGGATTTCAGCTTCAGGAATATTAGGGGTTATTAAAGTTACTTGATTTATAAGGTTTTTTTTTAAAATTTGTATTGCATTATTATTAATTAATTTTGCTCCTCCTTTTGCAATCATAACTGGATCTAAAATTATTTTTTTAACTTTTATTTTTTTTATAGACTCAACAACTTTTTTAACTACTTCTGAGGAATGAAGCATTCCAATCTTAATAGCATCAGGTTTTATATCTTTTGATGTAAAAATAATTTGATTTTTTATTTCATTAGCAGGTATAGATATAACAGATTTTACCCCCTGGGTATTCTGTACAGTTACAGCTGTTATAGCAGTCATTGCATAGGATCCTAAGGTCGTAACAGTTTTAATATCTGCCTGGATCCCTGCCCCTCCAGAAGAATCTGAACCTGCAATGATCAAAATTTTAGATTTTGGCTTCAATTTAATTAATTGTTTTAGTAATAGTTTTAATGCACTTGTTAAGTAAAGATTTATTTTTACTTTCACCCATAATTCTTATTTTTGGCTCAGTTCCTGATTTTCTGACAAGTATCCTCCCTTGATATTTTATTAATCTATTAGCAAATGTTATTGCATTTTTCACAGATGATTTTTTAAGTATTTCGTCTTCTTTAATTTTAATATTTTTTAATACTTGTGGTATTTTTTCAAAAACATCAAAAAAAATACTGGCTTTTACTTTATTACTCAATGCTTGAATGATTTCCAAAGCAACTAAAAGGCCATCTCCTGTTGTTGCAAATTTTCCAAGAATTATATGTCCAGATTGTTCACCTCCTAAATTAAATTTCTTCTTTTGCATTACTTCTTTGACATACCTATCCCCAACATTGGCTCTGATAAATTTAATTTTTTTACTCTTAAAAAACTTCTCTAGTCCGTAATTAGACATCAAAGTCCCCACTACACCTCCTTTAAGTATTTTTTTTTTTTTCCATTGAAGTGCCAGTGCTGCTATAATCTGATCACCGTCAATTATTGATCCTCTCTCGTCACACATTATTATTCTATCAGCATCTCCGTCTAAAGAAATACCTAAATCGGCTTTATATTTCTTAACTGATCTTTGGAGCTTTTTTGGAAAAGTTGACCCACAATTTTTGTTAATATTAAAACCATTAGGTTTATTGCCAATTACTATAAGTTTAGCACCAAGAGATTTGATCATTTTCGGTGCTGATTTGTATCCTGCTCCATTAGCACAATCTAAAACTATTTTCATATTTTTTAATTTAAAATTTTTAGGAATTTTTTTTTTAAGAATTTTAATATAATCATCTGTACCACTCTCTAATCTTTTAACTCTCCCTAAAAGTCTTGGTTTAGATAGGTGTTTTTCAACTTTACTGTCAATTAAATTCTCAATTTTTTTTTGAATTTTATCAGATAATTTAAGCCCATCAGGGCCAAATAATTTTAATCCATTATCAAAATACAAATTATGTGATGCTGTTATCATAATCCCTAAATTAGCATTCATTGATTTTGTTAACATTGCTAAACCATTTGTTGGTAATGGCCCTAAAGTATAAACGTGCATTCCAGCTGACGCTAATCCAGACACTAATGCTGGTTCAAGTGCATACCCTGAAAGTCTTGTGTCTTTAGCTATTATTGCAGTTTGTTTTTTTTTTTTTAAATTTGTAAAATATTTTCCAGCAGCTAAACCAAATTTAAAAAACATATCGCCATTAATATTGTTGCTATTTACTTGTCCTCTTATTCCATCAGTTCCAAAGTATTTCATTTCTATTTTATTAATTCCCTAAATACCTTAATACTTTGTTTTATTTCATTAACATCATGAACTCTTAATAGTTGAACACCTTGCATCATAGCATAAATACCTGAGCTGACTGTACCACCTATTCTTAAAGTACTATCATTATTATTAGATAGTTCTTTAATAAATCTTTTTCTAGACACCCCAAGTAATATAGGCAATCCTAATGAATGGTAAATCGATATATTCTTGATTATCGTAATATTATGTTTCAAATTTTTTCCAAAACCTATCCCTGGATCTAAAATAATATTATTATGATTGATGCCTACTTTTCTTAGAAATTTAATTTTTTCCTCAAAAAAATCATAAATATCTAATAATACATTCTTATATTTTGGATTATTCTGCATGACATCAGGATTTCCAAGAGAATGGTGAATAACAAAAGGTACCTTATATTTCTTTAAAATATGAATCGAATTTTTGTCATAATTTAAACCTGAAACATCATTTATCAATTTTACCCCAGATTTAATTCCTTTTTCCATTATACTAGATTTTCTTGAGTCTAAAGATATTACTTTTTTTTTGTTAATATTTTTGAGAATATTCTTTATTCTATTCCACTCAATTTTTGAGCTAATAGGTTTAGAACCAGGTCTGGTTGACTCTCCACCTATGTCGACTAAATCAGCACCTTTTTTAAAAAGGTATTCCAATTGTTTTTTGGCTAAGTTATTTTTATTATATTTTCCTCCATCAGAAAAACTATCAGGTGTAACATTTAAAACTCCCATGATACTTGGAGTATTTTTCAAACTTAGGTTCTTGAAATTTTTTTTACGTTTTGTAATAATTTTAATATCTTTTTTAACAATTTTTTTAATTTTATTAGATAAGATATTAATTTGATGGATAGAAATTCTTTTTAAAGATTTTCTTGTTATTACTTCTACTTTATCAAAAGAAATATTTTCATTACCATTTAATGGTAATGTTTTTTTTTGTCTAATTAATAATTTAGATCTTGATCCATAGTAGAAATTACACACTCTTGTGTAATATCT
The DNA here is from genome assembly GCA_902582385.1 of uncultured Pelagibacteraceae bacterium. Taxonomy (GTDB): domain Bacteria; phylum Pseudomonadota; class Alphaproteobacteria; order Pelagibacterales; family Pelagibacteraceae; genus Pelagibacter. Next base: position 54,639 of record CACHRX010000001.1, read on the forward strand.
GGTCATTAAAATTAATGAACAATTTTAGGTTTAAGGCCCAGTGCACCCATAGCGGATCCTTTATCTTCTTCAACTTTTAAATCCTGTTTATCTTTTGGATAAACATTTTTGTTAATTATGTCTTCAATTTCTTCACCAGTTAAAGTTTCATAAGTTATAAGAGCCTTAGCAATTTTATGTAAATCATCAATTTTATCAGTTAAAATTTCCTTTGCTTTATTGTATCCTTCATCAACTAATTTTCTTATTTCTTTATCTATTTTTTTTGCAACTTCTTCAGAAACCGATTGGGTTTGAGTTACAGATCTCCCTAAAAAAACTTCTTCCTGATTTTCTCCATACTCAACTGGTCCCATTTCTTCACTCATTCCGTACTTTGTAACCATAGCTCTAGCTAGTTGAGTTGCTTGATTAATATCTGATCCACTTCCACCTCCAGCTCCTGTAGATATATTGTCTTTTCCAAAAATTACTTCCTCAGCAACTCTTCCACCAAAACATACCGCTAGTCTCGCTTTAAGATATTTGATTGAATGGCCATGTTTATCTCTTTCAGGTAAGTTCATAACCATACCTAATGCTCTGCCTCTTGGAATAATTGTTGCTTTATGTATAGGATCGTAACTAGGCATATTAAAAGATACTAAGGCATGTCCTCCTTCATGATAGGCTGTTAATTTTTTTTCATCTTCAGTCATTACCATAGAACGTCTTTCTGCTCCCATCATAACTTTATCTTTAGCTTCTTCAAACTCGTTTAAGGTAACAATTCTTTTATTTTTTCTTGCAGCTAATAAAGCTGACTCATTGACTAAATTTGCAAGATCTGCACCCGAAAATCCTGGTGTACCCCTTGCAATAGTTCTTAAATTTACATCCGGAGCCATTTTGATCTTTTTAACATGAACTTTTAATATTTTTTCTCTACCAATAATATCAGGATTAGAAACTACAACTTGTCTATCAAATCTACCTGGTCTTAATAGTGCGGGATCTAAAACATCTGGTCTGTTAGTTGCAGCAATTATAATTACACCTTCATTAGTATCAAAACCGTCCATTTCAACAAGAAGTTGGTTTAGTGTTTGCTCCCTTTCATCGTTTCCACCTCCAAGACCTGCTCCTCTACTTCTACCTACAGCATCAATTTCATCAATAAAAATTATACAAGGAGAATTCTTTTTTCCCTGTTCGAACATATCCCTTACTCTAGAAGCCCCAACCCCAACGAACATTTCTACAAAATCTGAACCTGATATAGTGAAGAATGGAACACCTGCTTCTCCAGCTATAGCTCTGGCAAGTAAAGTTTTTCCTGTACCTGGAGGTCCCACTAACAAAGCTCCCCTTGGAATTTTTCCTCCAAGTCTACTAAATTTTTTTGGGTCTTTTAAAAATTCAACTATCTCCTCTACTTCTTCTTTGGCTTCCTCTACACCTGCTACATCATTGAATGTAACTTTGCCTTTCATTTCATTCATCATTTTTGCTTTTGATCTACCGAAACCCATTGCTCCGCCCTTACCGCCTTGCATCTGTCTCATAAAAAATATCCAAACAGCAATTAGCAATAACATCGGGAACCATGAAAGCAAAACCCCAAATAATGATGGCATCTTCTCTTCGATAGGAGCAGCAGAAATACTAACTCCCATATCTGAAAGTTTTTCAATTAAGTTTGGATCGTTAGGTGAATAAGTAGAAAAATTATCACCATTTGAATATACTCCATTTATATTGTTACCTTGAATTTCAACTTTTAAAACTTCACCTTTTTCAACAGAAGTTAAGAAATCAGAAAATATTATTTGATTATTGCCTCTTACATTTGATTGGGGATTTTTAAACATATTGTAGAGTCCAATAGTTAAAAAAACTATCATAGCCCACATCGCAAGATTTTTTAAATTCATGTTTATAAGATAAGAATTATTACAAATTAAACAAGTGTGAAAATTAGCATTCTTTGGAAAGAATCACTGTTTGATTAAGTTTTTTTATGACGCAACCCCCCAAAGTAGCTTTATTGAAACTATTATCTTGAATTTTTTGCAATATATAATCGATTTTTTTACCCCTAACTGCATTGTATTTGCCTCCAATTAATTTAATTGAATCTGAAAATGATCTAAAAATTACTTCATAGGGGTGTTTAAAAAAATGTTTATTCAAAATTAATTCCTTTTTTTTCTTATTAAAGAACAAGTTTAATCTTTTATTTTGATCTACATAAAACGATAATGCCTTATTTGATTTTTTTAGATTTCCTAGAGTCAAAAAAAGTTTATCTTTACCAAACCCATTAATCTGAAATTCATTTATTAATTTTCTGACTCTGATCCTGGTAAATTTAGTATCTTCATTAGACGGGTCTTTAACAAAAAAATTGAATACAAAATTTGAAATATATATCAAATCTTCTTTTTTAAAATCAAGTAAAGGCCTAATTAAATTTATCTTATTTAATTCAGTTTTTTTTTCTAAAGATGTAAGCCCTTTTAAACCACTTCCTCTAAGTATTCTGATAAAAAAGTTCTCAAATACATCATCTAAGTGATGACCTAAAATGATATTCTTAATTTGCAATTTTTTACATTTCATAGATAATAATTCATATCTTTTTTTTCTTGCCAATGATTGAATATTTTTTGAAGGTTTTTTCCCATTCCAAGTTAAAATCTCAGAATTTATACCAAAATTACTTAGACACTTTTTAACTTGTTCTGCCTCAATAGTTGATTCTTTTCTAAGTTTGTGATCAACAATAATACATTTACTATTAATATTATTTTTAATTGAGTAAATTTTAGTCAAAAAAGCAAGTGCTAAACTATCTGGGCCTCCAGAAACTGCTACGATAAATTTATCTTGAATTTTGAATTCTTTTTCAAAAAAATTAAATAAACGGTTAATCTTTTTATTAAGCAACTTTTTTTTTAAAACTCTAGGAATTTTGTTTGCATTCAAATTTTTGAGACTCATATTTAGCCTTTTGGATAACAGATTGATTTGCTTTGGGATATTGTTTTTCAACACCGTTAATCATTTTGCATCCTTGATCTTTTTCACCGATTTGTACCATTGATACGCCTAATTTTAGTAAATTTATTGGAGCCTTTTCTCCTTGAGGATATTTTTGATATCCCTCTAAGTATGCTGATGCCGCATCAGTATAAAGCTGTCTTATTCTAAATGTTTCCGCGTACCAATACTGAGCGTTTCCTGCTAATTCATGCTCTGGATTTGTTAAAACAAATTCCCTAAACGCTCTTTCAGCTGTTGGATAATCACCAACCTTTAAAAAACTTGTTGCAAATTCATATTGTTTTATTGGTTCTTCTATTGGTAATATTTTTTCCTCGGATTGAAAAGTTTCAGTTACAATCGAAGCAGTAGTTTCAATAGATTGGGTTTGTTGAGTAGTTTCGATTGTCTCACTATCTTTATATGATACCGATCCTAGATCTTGTGGTTCAGATGAACCTGGTAAGATGTTATTTTCATTATCAGTTTTCTTTTGTGTAATTTTCTTTATACCATCACCTGTGGTTAATCCTTGTTCAATATCTTGAAATCTAATCTGATTGTCAGCTTGTACTTTAGACAATCTATTGGATAACTTATCTAATTTGAAATTTATTTCCTCAAATCTATTTGTGAGTTGTTGAAATTGATTTTCAATCTCAGAAAGTTTCAGCAAATGTCTTGTTAGCACATCCTCTGAATTTACATCTAAATTTGATGTATTTAAATTATTATTGCCAATTTCAGTAGATCCTGAATAAACAGCTTTTTCTAAAGTTTTAATATCCTTTTGAATTAATTCTAATGTTTCATAAATATTATGGCTGTCCGCAAAAACACAGGTGGAAATAAACAAATAGATTAAAAAAATTAATCTTTTTAAAAAAAGATTTATTAAGCGTTCCATAATTTACTTTATCTCTAAAATAATGGCAAAATAAAGACCCCTTAAATATGATATTTAAGGGGTCTTTATAAAAATTAAAATTTACTTAATTCGCTTTTACTGTAACAGATCTTCTATTTTTCGACCATGCAAGAGGGTTTGATCCAGAATCTACTGGACGCTCTTTACCGTAACTTAAAACAGAAATTCTGTCTGAAGATATTCCATACGTCATCAGATAATCTTTAGCTGCATTAGCTCTTCTTTCTCCTAGAGCTAAGTTATACTCTCTAGTGCCTCTTTCATCTGCATGACCTTCAAGCACAATTGTTACATCTGAATTTTTTCTTAACCAAGCAGCTTGTTTTCTCAAAGTTTCTCTTGAAGCTGTTGTTAAAACTGACTCGTTGGTTGCAAAGAATACTCTATCAGGTACACCTGAAGCTAAATATTCAACAGTATCTGTTCCTGTATAAACATCGCCTTGCATTTGACCTGTAGTAACTTTTTTTGTTGCACATGCACTTAACACAAAACAAGCTAAAACAACCAAAAACACATTTTTTAGAATTATGTTTAATTTCATTATTGCTCCTTGATCAATATTTCAAATACTTATTTATTCACACCTAGTTAAATGTTTCAAGTTAAAAAATCAAGTAATTTGATATTAATTACTTAATAATGATGACCATGATGGGTCAGATCCATCTGTTGGTGTCCTAACCATACGTTCATTATAACCAGTAAGGTCAATTGACCATAATTTAGCCGAAAAACCTTTGCCTGCTGCATCTGTTTTAGTCTCTCTGTAAAATATTAAGACTCTTCCATTTGGTGACCAAGAGGGAGCTTCTTGATAAAAATTTTCTGTCAATAGCCTTTCGCCCTTTCCATCAGTTCTCATTACACCTATATAAAATTTTCCTTTATGTAATTTTGTAAATGCTATCAAATCACCTCTTGGTGACCAAACAGGGGTGCCGTAAATACCACTTCCAAAAGATATTCTTTTTACATTTGAGCCATCACTATTCATAACATAAATTTGTTGATAACCACTCCTATCAGAATTGAAACTAATATACTTACCATCTGGTGAATAAGATGGAGAGGTGTCAATAGAAGGATGATTTGTGATTTTTTCTACAATTCTATTTTCTAAATCCATTGTATAAATTTCTGAGTTTCCATCTTTTGCAAAACTCATAATTATTTTTTTTCCATCAGGAGAAAATCTCGGTGCAAATGTCATTCCGGGAAAATCTCCCACAACCTCCTGCATTCCTGTTTCAATATCTAATAGATAAACTCTCGGTAAATTTCTAAAATAAGATAGATAAGTAACCATCTGGCTAGTTGGATTAAATCTTGGAGTTAAAACTAGCTCATTACCTAAAGTTAAAAACTTATTGTTAGCACCATCCTGATCCATGATTGCTAATTTTTTTATTCTTTTTGTTTTAGGTCCTTCCTCAGACACATAAATTATTCTGGTATCAAAATAACCTTTTTCACCAGTAAGTCTCTCGTAAACTTTATCTGAAATTATATGGCCTACTCTTCTCCAATTATTAGGGACAGTAGTAAATGCAAGAGCCATCATCTCTTTTCCAGCTAAGACATCCCATAGCCTAAATTCAACTCTTAATTTTTCGTCAATAAAATTTACTTTTCCTGTAATTAAAGCCTGAGCTTTAATTAAATTCCAATCTTCAAATCTAGGTTTTAAATTAGCTATATCCGGTGCTTGAAGGAAAGCATCTTTATTTAAAGGATTAAATAAACCAGATGTTCTCAAGTTATTTTCAACAATTAAAGAAATTTCGTCTCCAATATTCTGTTTGTTTAAAATTTTTTCAAAACTTTTTTTTGATTTTTCATCTATAGAGAGAGGTGAAACTGCTAAGGGTAAAGGATTTAAATTACCTCTTGTTATATCTACCTCAATTAATCCATAAGATTTGATAGGAAATAAAATTATTATAAAATACGATATAAAAAAAAATTTAATTCTCTTCATTTATTACCCTTCTAACATTTCTCTCGCATCAAAGTTCAATTGTAACTCTTTCCATCTCTCATATCCAGTACTTGGTACTCTTAAAGGTTGACATAGTTTGACAGCTCTTAAAGCACTTTCTGCTAAAACCTTATAAAATCCCTGACCAGGTTTATTCATTCTTGCATGATCTATAATCTCTGATTTTACGACTGATCCATCTGGCTTTAACTCAAGTTTAATTCTTACTAATAAATTCTCATTATAAGGTAAACCTAAAGGTATACTCCAACAACCAAATATTTGGGCTTTCAAGGCATCCTCCTCACTTAATGACAATCCAGTATTTTCAAAATTCTTTACCTGATCCTGTGTAACCTTATCTCTCTTATTTATAACTTCAGCACTTTCCTCTTTAGATTTATCAATTAATGCAGCAATATTATTAGGATCGAAAAGTTCTTTTTTTTCGAATTCAGAAACTTGTTTTATCTCATTATCTATTTTTTCTGGATTTTGCTTATCTTCTTTTATTTTTTCTAATTTTTCGACTTTATCTTCTGGCATAGGCACTGAATCAGGCTTTATTTTTTTTACTTTTTTTGGAGGTGCTTGCTCAGAAACTAATTTTTTTTCTTTTTCTTTTATTTTTTCAATGATTTTTTTTGCTTTAGGTGCATATGGTATATTGGTTTTTTCTGTAATCTGTATCAATTCAACTGAAACAATTGGAGGTAAGTCTATAGGTTTTTTTGATAAAAAAGGTAAGCTCATTGCAGTTATAAAAATTATAAGTAAATGTAAAAAAGAAGATGCGATTAAACTTCTATTCACTTTGAAACTACCTTTCTTTATAGGGTTCAGAAATTAAAGCAACTTTAGTAAAGCCAGAGCCTGAAAGTAATCCCATAATTTCAAGCACTCTTCCGTAATTTATTGTTTTATCTCCCCTTACATAAATCCGGGTATCAGTTCTATTTTTTGAAACTGCTAAAACTTTTGCAATAATTTTATCATATTCTACTTTAGATTCCTGAATAAAGATTTCTCCTTTAGAGTTTATTGATAAAGTTAAAGGCTCTTGCTCTTCAGGTAAAGAATCTGCCGAACTTTCAGGTAAATCAACTTGCACTCCTACTGTTAATAAAGGTGCTGTTACCATAAACACAATTAATAAAACCAACATCACGTCTACAAAAGGTGTAACGTTAATTTCGCTCATTGGTTCTTTTCCTGAGCGATTTAATTTAAATGCCATTAACTTATTAAATTATTGATAAAAATCTTTTTGAAAAACTCTCTAATTTTTGTGAGTACTTTCTAGAGTCATTGTTAAATCTATTATAAAAAACCACTGCCGGGATTGCTGCTAGAAGTCCCAAGGCAGTAGCAAATAATGCTTCTGCAATTCCTGGTGCAACTATAGCTAAACTAGTATTTCTTGAAATTGCAATTGATTGAAATGAGTTCATAATCCCCCAGACAGTTCCAAACAGTCCAACAAACGGAGCTGTAGAACCTACGGTGGCTAAAAAATTGAAGCCTTTTTCTATCTTCGACATCTGTTTTTCAATACCTACTTCTAACATTCCACTCATTCTTTCTACTAAGTTACTTTTAGATTTTGATTTTAATAAACCCTGCATTGATTCTTTAAATAAGGAAGCCATAGGGTCATCAATATTTGAGGGTAAGTTATTATAAAAGCTTTCTGCAGATTTAGATCTCCAAAATTTTTCTTCAAACTCTTCTGATGAGGAATTTATTTTTTTAAATAACTTAAATTTTTCAATTATAACTGCCCAAGAATAGACTGAACAAGCTATAAGTATAACTATAACTGATTTTACAATTATGTCGGCACGTAAAAATAAATTTACTATAGAAAAATCTGCACTAGAGGCTAAGCCTACTGCTTGAGAAGAAATATCAGCTTCCATATAAATATCTTTTCACATTCAATTGTGTCATCAATTTGTCTTGAAAAATTTACTTATTCATTTTCTCTGAAAGTTTCGTAAAAAAAACTTGCTATAAGAATTGCATCTGCTTTATTTGAGTCCTTTTTTTTTGACAAATTTGATGAAAAATATGGAAAAATTTCAATAGCTTTTGTTCTGCTTGCATCTTTTTTAGAGTTAATTAAATTAAAATACTTTTTCCATTTTGCGGGTCTAACAAAATACATGGGTAACTGCATAGCTGAGCATATCCCCTTCAAAATACCAAAAGATTGGCCAAAATTAAACATACTAGTCACACCTTGACCTGGCATTGCGGAAACTTGCTCTATTATTATTTTAATATCTTTCTTATCCATGTTATCGATTCTTTTTGAAACTTCATTGAAAATTTGTGCTCCATTAACTTGTCTTTTGTTTTTTTTTCCCTCAGTCATAGTTGGCATTTCAATAACATCTATAATTTTTCCATCCTGAAAAAAACATATTGATCCAGATATGCCAGGGTCTATTCCAATTATAAGCATTAGGTAATATTTAATTTTGCGTTGGAAAAAACATTTTGAACATCATCATTTTCTTCTAATGTTTCAAAAAAATTGATTAAATTTTCTTCGTTATCTTTTGATATTTGTACACTATTAATTGGAACCCATTCAATTTCAGTTGAAATAAAGTTGTCTATTTTTCTTTCTAAATTCTTTTTTACATTATAGATGTCATTCACATCACATTGAATTTCATAAAAATCCTTATCTAATATACATTCATTAGCTCCAGACTCAATTGCAAGTTCAAAGATCTCTTCATTTGAAATTTCTTTTTTATCTATTTTTATAATTCCCATCTTATCAAAATTGTGAGAAGCTGAACCCTGGGTACCCAAACTTCCACCCGCTTTTTGAAAAATTGTCCTAATATTTGAGGCAGTCCTATTCTTGTTATCAGTCAAAGCCTCAACAATAACCGCAACTTTTTCTGGTCCAAATCCTTCATATCTTAAATTTTCAAAATTTGACTCAGTGTTTATTGAGGATTTGTCTATTGCTCTCTCAATATTATCTTTTGGCATATTTGCAGATCTAGCAGCTTGTACTGCGGCTCTTAATCTCGGATTCATCTCTGGATCTTTATCTCCAAGTTTTGCTGCTACTGTAATTTCTTTTGAAAGTTTTGAAAATATCTTAGAGCGTAATTTATCTGCTTTTCCTTTTTTGTGCTTTATCCCAGCCCAATGCGAATGTCCTGCCATAACTTATAAAGTGTTCTTTAATTTTCCTCCAAAAATATAACTTTCGATATTTTTGGCTAATCCAGTTTTTATATCACAATCAACAATAACTCCACTTAAAGTAGCCTCGCCTATCGCTGGAAAATGTTTATTAGAGTCTTCTTTTAAAAATCTATTTATAGAATTTTCTTTATTCATTCCAATTACTGAGTCATAGTCTCCACACATGCCAGCATCAGTTTGATAAGCAGTCCCATTTTTTAAAATTCTTGCATCATTAGTAGGAATGTGAGTGTGAGTTCCAATTACAAGTGTAGCATTTCCATCAAAATAATGTCCAATAGCATTTTTCTCACTTGTTATCTCACCATGAAAGTCGACTACTAGTAGGTCATAATCTTTTTTTAATTCATTATTTTTCAAAAATTTTTTAGAAATTTGGAAAACATCTTCACATTTTTTCATAAAAACATTACCCATTAAATTTAAAACACCAACTTTAATATTTTCATTAGTCTTATAAATTTTAAATCCATTACCTGGTGCAGGTTCGTAAAGATTATAGGGTCTTAAAAGTCTAGATTCTTTATCAATATAGCTCATAATTTCTTTCTGATCCCAGACATGATTTCCAGTGGTTATAACGTTCACTCCACTATTAAAAAAATCATTACAAGTTTCTTCTGTTAAACCAACTCCCTGTTTAGCTGAGTTTTCTCCATTAATAATAACAAAATTAATATTATTTTTTTTAATTTCTGTTCTAAGATTATTAAAAATTTTTGAACATCCTGAATTTCCAACAACGTCGCCTAAAAATAATATTCTCATTTAAAAAAAGTGTTTATCTGTCATAACATAGTCAAGTCTAATATCATGTTTTTTTGTTGGTATTTTTTTTACTTTTTGAAAAGAGAAACCGATACCAACTGTTATAATCTTTTTAATTTTTAAAACTTTTGATAAATATCTATCATAATAGCCTCCTCCATACCCAAGTCTATTTAGTTCATCATCAAATGCTAAAAGTGGTATTAATAATATGTCTGGATAAATAATTTTTTTTGAGGTTGGTTCTGGAATACCATAGTTGTTTATTGATAGAGGATCTTTTAAAGACCATTCAAAAAAATTCATTTGATTATTATTACTAATTTTAGGAATTGAAATTTTATAATTCTTTTTTTCTAAATTTCTTAAAATATCAATGATATCCATCTCATAATTGTATGGGTAATAACCTCCAATAATTTTATTCTTAATTTTTTTTTGTTTTAAAATTTTAAGAAAATTATTATTGTCAATAGATAAATTTTTGGAAAAATTCTTTTTTCTTAATTTAATGATTTTTTTTCTAATTTGAGATTTATTCACTAGAATATTTCAGGACAAATTTTCTAGATTTGCTTTATCAACAAAAGTAGAAATTTCATCTGCTGCCTGGTCAATTAATTTTTCAAAATTTTTTTGATTCAATTCAATTTCTGATTTTAATTTTGAATGTTTTTTTTTTAATTCATCAATCTCAAACTCTTTCTTATCCTTGTAATCATAAATTAATGATTTTAATTCTTTAAATTTGTTAGATAAATCCCTTAACTCAATTTTTTTTTGTTCAACTTTTTTTTTTGTTTCATAATATTCGTCCATTACTTTTACTGCAGTAATTAGTAAAAGCTTGTTTTCACCTAAATTTCCAAGATTGTTTTTTTGCTCGTTAAATTTCTTATTTATTTGAATAAGCAATTCTTCTAGATGCTCTTCCTGTCCATCTTCACAAGATAACAAAAATTCTTTACCATTAAATTTAATACTTACGTTTGCCATTTATCAATCTCCTCTATCAGAGTATCTGTTTCCTGATTTAATTCATCAATTTTTTCTGAAAATTCGATTTGTTTTTTTTGATCAATTTTTTCTTTATCTTTCATTTCTTCTAATTTTCTGGATAAATTATTATAATCCTCCTGCAATATTTTATAGTTATCCTCAAGATCTTGTTTTTCAATTTCTAATTGATTTTTTTTTGAATTTAAATCCTCAATGTTATTTTGTAATTCTGGGTTTTTTAAGTTTAAATTTTTTAATTTTGTAAGTGCTAAATTTAATTTTTTTTCTTTTTCGTTAACAGAATTCATATATATATAATTATATTATTAAATAGATTCTTCTTAGTCTAGACAGGATAATTTTTGAGCAAACTATATAAAGAATTAGCTAATTGTATAAGATTTTTGTCCATAGATGCTGTTCAAAGAGCTAATTCAGGACATCCCGGAATGCCTATGGGTATGGCAGATGTAGCAACAGTTCTTTTTAAAGATTTTTTAAATTTTAATCCAAAAAATCCAAGCTGGATAAATAGAGATAGGCTTGTTCTATCAGCAGGTCATGGATCGATGTTGCTTTATTCTTTGTTATATTTAACTGGTTATAAAAGTGTTTCATTAAAAGATATCAAAAATTTTAGACAACTAGATTCTATTTGTGCTGGTCATCCTGAATATCATCCAAATACTGGAATTGAGACTACTACTGGTCCTCTGGGACAAGGAATATCTAATGCAGTTGGATTTGCGATATCAGAGGAAATTTTAAAAGAAAAAATTGGAAAACAAAAAATAAATCATAAAACTTATGTTATTGCAGGAGATGGTTGTTTAATGGAAGGTATAAGTCATGAAGCACTAAGTATTGCAGGGCATTTAAAATTAAAGAATCTTGTTTTGCTATTTGATAATAATTCTATCTCAATAGATGGTCCAACTAGTTTGGCAGTCTCAGATAATCATGAAAAAAGATTAAAAAGTTATGGTTGGGATTATTTAAAAATAAATGGTCATAATTTTAAAGAAATATTTAAAGCTTTAAAAAAAGCTCAAAAATCTAAAAAACCAATAGCTATTTCTTGTAAGACAACAATTGGTTATGGATCACCAAATAAAAGTGGTAAAGCTTCTTCTCATGGTAGTCCTTTAGGTGAAGAAGAAATAAAATTAGTAAGAAAAAGGTTAAGATGGAAGTACCTACCTTTCCAAATTCCAAAGAATTTACTAAATAACTGGAAAAAGATTGGAGAAAAAGCCGGTAATAAAGCTAAAAAACATGAAAATAGATATAAAAAAATTATCTCTTATAAAAAAAAATTAAAATTACCAAATAATTCTATAGGAAAAATTAAAAATGATTATTTAAAAAATTTGAAACCTATTGCAACTCGTAAATCTTCCGAAATGTTTTTAAATGTTATATCTCAATTACCAAACCTTATAGGTGGCTCAGCTGACTTGGCTGGTTCTAATAATACAAAAACTAAAAATCACAAAATTATAAAGCCAGGAAATTTTTCTGGAAATTATATACACTATGGAGTTAGAGAGCATGCAATGTGTGGAATAATGAATGGTATTTCACTGCATAGTAATTTAATACCTTATGGTGGTACTTTTTTGATATTCAGTGATTATTGTAAACCATCAATCCGCCTAGCAGCTATGATGAAACAAAGAGTTATTTATGTTTTTACTCATGACTCAATTGGTCTTGGAGAAGATGGTCCTACACACCAGCCAATTGAACAATTAACAAGCTTAAGATCAATTCCAAATTTGAATGTATTTAGGCCAGCAGATTTAATTGAGACATTCGAATGTTGGGAGTTAGCTATTAAAAATAAAAACTCTCCAAGTGTAATAGCTTTAACAAGACAAGGAGTTAATCCTGTAAGACTAAAAAATTCCTCAAAAAACAGATCCTCTTCTGGGGCGTATGAAATTTTAAGAACGAATAATAAAATTCAATTAACAATTATATCTTCTGGTTCTGAAACAAGTTTAGCATGTGATATTTGTCATAAATTAGCCACAGAGAGCATTTATTCCAAAGTAATATCTATGCCTTGTCAGGAACTATTTGACCGTCAAAGCGAAAATTATAAAAACAAAATTTTAACTGAAACTAAGCTAGTAATATCAATAGAAGCTTCCGAAACGGATTATTGGAAAAAATACACTGGAATTAATGGATTAAATTTTGGGATTAATGATTTTGGAAAAAGTGCACCATATAAAGATATTTTTAATCACTTTGATCTTAGTGCGGAAAGTATAATAAAGAAAATTAAAAAAAAATTATGAAAATAAAAATTGGTATTAATGGAATGGGTAGAATAGGAAGAATGATACTGCGCACAATTATTGAAACAAATAATAAGAATATTTTAATAAATCACATCAATAATAAAGCAAATTCAGAATCCTGCTCTTCTCTTTTAAAATATGATTCTATACATGGAAAGTTTGATGCTAAAATAAATTTTGATAAAAATCATTTAATAATCAACCAAAATAAAATTTCTTATAGTCAAGAGGCTGATCTAAAGAATATAAAATGGAAAAAATTTGATGTTGATTATGTTTTTGAATGCACAGGTAAATTTAATTCTAAAGATAAATTATTACCTCATTTAAGCAATGGAGCAAAGAAAGTCATTGTTTCAGCACCATGCAAAAATGCTGATAGGACAATTGTATTCGGTGTTAATGAAACTAAGTTAAATAAAAAAGACAATATTATTTCTGCTGCATCATGTACAACTAACTGTCTTGCACCAGTAGTCCATGTCTTAAATGAAAATTTTGAAATCGAAAAAGGATTTATGACAACAATTCATTCATTTACAAGTGATCAAAGAATTTTAGATAATTCACATAAAGATTTAAGAAGAGCAAGATCCGCAAGTCAATCTATAGTGCCAACCACAACCGGTGCATCAAAAACAATTGGTGAAATTATACCTTCTCTTAAAGGTAAACTTGAAGGTATAGCAATGAGAGTTCCAACTCCTAATGTTTCTCTTATAGAATTAGTTTTTTCTACAAAAAAAAATTTGAGTATTGGAAAAATTAATTCAGCATTTGAAAATTTTAGTAAAAAACAAAAAACAAAAGTTTTAGAGATAACTAAAGAAAAACTTGTATCCGTTGATTTTAATCATACATCTGCATCAGCAATAGTTGATACAACTTTAACAAATGTTGTTGGAAAAAATATGGGTAAAATTTCTGCATGGTATGATAATGAATGGGGTTTTTCTAATAGGATGTGTAATATTGCTGAATACCTTCATAAGATTTCTTAATGAAATACATAAAAGACCAAGAAAATTTGAATGAAAAAATAATATTGTTAAGGTTAGATTTAAATGTTCCTATTAAAAATGGAATAATAACAGACCAGACAAGGATAGATAAAATATTACCAATACTTAATTTTTTAATTAAAAAAAAAACTAAAATTTTAGTAATTTCACATGTGGGACGACCTAAAGGTAAGGTAAATAACAAACTTTCACTTAAGCCAATATGTGAAAATTTAGAAAAAAAAATTAATCAAAAAATAAGTCTCATCAAAAAAGATGTTTTTAAATTAAAAAAAGAAGATCTGTTTAAAGACTCAAAAGACCAGGTAATTTTTTTAGAAAATATTAGATTTTATGAAGAGGAAGAAAATAATGACCCAAATTTTTCAAAACATTTGGCAAAACTTGCAGACGTATTTGTTAACGATGCATTTTCTTGTTGTCATAGAGCCCATGCTTCGATAAGTAAAATTACAGAATTTTTACCCTCCTATGCAGGACTTCAATTAGAAACTGAAACAAATGCACTAAAAAAAGTAACGAGTGAAATCAAAAAACCGATTACCTGTATTATTGGAGGATCAAAAATCTCAACTAAAATTGGTATAATTAGAAATTTAATTCCTAAATTTGACAACATGATTATTGTAGGAGGTATGGCAAATAATATTTTGAGTTTTAAAGGGAGTCCGATAGGAAAATCAATAAAAGAGAATAATTGTGAGGCAATTATTGAAGATATTTTTAAATTTGGAAAAAATCATTCATGCTCAATTATTTATCCTGAAGATGTAATGGTAGGAAAGAATAAAACTGACAAAGCTAAAATCAAAGAACTAAATGAAGTGAAAAATAACGATTTAATTTTAGATATTGGGCCAAAAACAATTAAAAAAATTAAAGATATTATTGATATAAGTAAAACAGTTTTGTGGAACGGCCCTGCAGGTTATTTTGAAAATCCTAATTTTGCAAATGGTTGTTATGAAATTGCAAAAAAAATCATTGATAAAAATAAAGATAACTTAATCTATTCTATTGCAGGAGGGGGTGATACAATTGCATTTTTAAATCAAATCAATGCAATTAATAATTTTAATTTTGTTTCAACTGCTGGTGGAGCATTTTTAGAATATCTTGAAGGAAAACAACTTCCTGGTATAAAAGCTCTAAATTAATATGTCTGAACTAAACAATATAGCACTTCAAATTCTTAGTAACGGAAAGGGGATTCTTGCAGCTGACGAAAGTACAGGAACAATGACTAAAAGGCTGGAAGGTGTTAATGTGCCATCAACTCCTGAAAACAGAATGTTATTTCGAGAAACTCTATTCAGCTCTGCATGTATGAATGATTGCATTGGGGGTGTAATTTTATATGATGAAACAATTAAACAGATATCATCGAAAAAAAATAAAATTCCAGAATTAATTTCAAGTATGGGTCCTCATCCAGGTATAAAAGTTGATACTGGGGCAAAAGTTTTAGCAGGCTCACCAAATGAAAAAATTACTGAAGGTCTAGACGGTCTTAGAGAAAGATTGAAAGAATATCAAAACCTTGGTGCAAAATTTACAAAATGGAGAGGTGTATACAGTATATCTAAAGATTATCCAAGCAAACTAACATTACAATCAAACGCACATGCTTTGGCTCGATATTCCGCTTTAGTTCAAGAATGCAATATGGTTCCAATTGTTGAGCCCGAATTATTAATGGATGGTGATCATTCTGCGAAAGATTGTTATCAAAAAACTTCAGAAGTAATCCAAAAATGTTTTGATGAACTTATTATTCACAAAATTGATTTAAAGGGAATTATTTTAAAACCAAATATGATTTTAGCAGGAAACAGATCTAAAAATAAAATACCTAATGAAGAGGTCGCAAAATTAACTTTAGATTGTTTAAGAAATTCCGTACCTTCAGAAGTACCGGGTATTGCTTTTTTATCTGGTGGGCAGTCAGAAATAGAAGCAACAGAAAATCTTAATTTAATTAATAAGCACAATGATACTAACTTTATTATGAGTTATTCTTATGGAAGAGCACTTCAACAAAGTGCCCTTAAATTTTGGTCAAAAAATATTCAGGATATAGAAGGTACTCAGAAAATATTCAATCATCGTGCAAAAATGAATACGTTAGCAGCCCAAGGAAAATGGTCTAAAGAAATTGAAAATCAATAAAAAAAAGTTTATCTATCTAATTTCTCCTAACAAAATTAGAAAATCTTTTTATAACGATCTAACAGAGGTTCTAAAGTCAAAAAAAATAGCTTTTTTCCAACTTAGACTTAAAAAGGCATCTTTTAAAAAAAAATTGATTATTGGGAAAAAAATTCAAAAAATATGTAAGAAATATAAAATAAAATTTCTTATAAATGATGACGTATTACTTGCAAAAAAATTAAATTCTGATGGGTGTCATTTAGGTCAAAATGATACCAAAATAATTCAAGCAAGAAAGATAATCAAAAAAAAAATAATTGGCATTACGTGTCATAACTCAATTAAACTAGCAAAATTCGAAATAAAAAATAAACCTGATTATTTAGCTTTTGGTGCTTTCTACAAGTCAAAAACTAAAAATATCAAATTCAAGGCGAACATAGGTTTATTAAAAAAGATTAAAAAAATTACAAAAATTCCTATAGTTGCAATAGGAGGCATTAATTCTGATAATTACAAAAAACTTTTATTGAATAAAGCTAACTTTTTGGCTATCTCAGGCTACATTTGGAGTAATAAAAAATTAAAACCAGCGGAAGCTATTAATAAATTAAAATGAAAATTAATGCAGGAGAAATAAGAGTAGGTATGTTGTTAGAATACAAAAATGATTTATGGCAAGTGCTTAAAACTCAACATGTAAAACCAGGCAAAGGTGGTGCGTTCGCTCAAGTTGAAATGAAAAGTGTAAACAAAAATACAAAATTAAATGAAAGATTTAGATCAAGTGAAACTGTTGAAAAAGCATCACTTGAGGAAGTAAATTATAATTTTTTATACGAGGATGAAAATAATTATTTTTTTATGGAGCCTAAATCATTTGAACAAATAGAAATCAAAAAAGGTATACTAGGTGAAAAGGGGAAATTGTTAACTGAAAATTTAGAGGTATCAATCAGTTTCTATAATGATTCTCCCATTTCAGTAGATTTACCAAATCAAGTAATCTGCAAAATAGAAAATACAGATGCTGCTTTAAAAGGACAAACAGTTTCATCTTCTTATAAACCAGCAGTGATAAATAATGGCTTAAATATCCAGGTTCCTCCTTTTATCGAAGTTGGAGATATGATTGTTATCGATACAAGAAATCTTGAATATATTAAAAAAGTTTAAATTATGAATTCAATTTCTGCAAACTTAAATGTTATGATTAAAGCTGCTGAAAAAGCATCTAAGGTATTGATTAGAGATTTTGGAGAAATTGAAAAATTGCAAGTTTCAAAAAAAGGTCCTTCAGACTTTGTAACAAATTCTGATTTAAAAACTGAAAAAATAATTATTGAGGAGCTTAAAAAAGCTAGACCAAACTATTCAATCATTAGTGAAGAGAATGGAGTTCAAAATAATAAAGATAAAGATAACATATGGATAATTGATCCTATAGATGGAACTATAAATTTTTTACATGGTGTTCCTCACTTTGCTATATCTATTGGTCTTAAATCGAATAATGAAATAATTTCAGGTTTAATATTTGATCCAATTAAGAATGAAATGTTTTATGCAGAAAAAAATAATGGTGCATTTTTTAATAATCAAAGAATTAGAGTTTCAAAAAAAAATATGATTGATAATTGTTTATTTGCTACCGGTGGTAAAATTCAAAATGAACCTGACTTACCTTATAGAAAATCTGGTTGTGCTGCTTTGGATTTAGCTTATGTAGCTTCAGGTAGATATGATGGATGTTTTCAAAATAATTTAAATCTTTGGGATATTGCAGCTGGAATAATCCTTGTTAAGGAGGCAGGGGGAATTTTTAATGAAATAGATCTATCAGTTAATGAAAATATAAAAATTATTGCTTCAAGTCCTGATATTAATTCGAAATTACTTAAAAAATTAGATAACTTTTAATTGTTTTAGAAAATTCTTTTGTTATAAGTCTGTCCATGAAAAAAAAAATTCATCCTAATTATCATAAAATTAAAGTCGAAATGACAGATGGTTCTCAATTTGAAACAATGTCAACTTGGGGTAATGAAGGTGAAGTACTTAAGCTTGAAATTGATCCTAAGTCACACTCTGCTTGGACAGGTGGAAAGCAAAAATTAATGGATAAAGGAAGAATAAGCAAATTTAATAAAAAATTCCAAAATTTCAAATCAGAAAATAAAAATTAAAATGTCTAATGCTCCTTTAATGCCAATGGCAACAGCTGTTTGGCTTGTAGAAAACACAACTTTAACATTTAAACAAATCGCGGATTTCTGTAAATTGCATGAAGTTGAGGTTCAAGGAATTGCTGATGGTGAGGTGGCGAAAGGAATTAAAGCTTATAATCCTATAATCTCCAGACAATTATCAAGGGAAGAAATTGATCTTTCATCTAAAGATAAAAATAGACCATTACAAATTGAAAGTACCGATATTGAAATTTCAAATTCAGAGAAGAAAATTAAAAAATATATTCCTTTATCTAAAAGACAAGATAAACCTGACTCTGCCTTATGGTTGCTTAGACACCATAATATTTTAAAAGACTCACAAATTGCAAAACTAGTTGGCATTACAAAAAACTCTGTAACATCTATAAGAAATAAAAGTTACTGGAACTATAATAATTTAAACCCTAAAGACCCTGTTGCCTTAAATTTATTTTCACAAAAAGATTTGATTGAAGCTATTGAAAAAGCTGAAAGAAGAATAAAAAGAGAAAAAAAGCAGAGAGAGAAAGATAAAATATCTCAACAAAATAATAATTAATGCATAAATTAAATAGACATAAAAATATAAAAGTGCTACTTACACACTTTTTTGGAGGTAGTTATTAAAATAGAAGTTAAAGATAACAATATTGAGCAGGCTCTCAGAGTTTTAAAAAGAAAACTTCAAAGAGACGGTTTTTTTAAAGTTATTAAGTTAAAAAATACTTACGAAAAACCCTCAGAAAAGAAAAAGAGAATTCTTCAAGAAAACATAAAAAGAGTTAAAAAACTAAACAAACTAAGAAATAGAATTTGAATATATCGCGGGGTGGAGCAGTCTGGTAGCTCGTCAGGCTCATAACCTGAAGGTCGGCGGTTCAAATCCGTCCCCCGCAACCAAATATTTATTTTAATTAAAATTATTTTTCTGCAATAGCAGTCCAACTGTAATTATGTCTATTATTAATTTCTATTTTTTTAAATCCAGAAATTTTTAGCAAACTTTCTAATTCTTGTTTTTTAAAATATTTTGAAAATGAAGGGTTTAATTGATCAAAGATTATTTCTTCTCTTTTATTAAAACTACATTTAGAAAAAACTTTATTAAAATAATTTTTTAAAGGCAAATTAAATATCTTGCATAAAAAAATATATAGGATTGCAAATATATTTAAAACTTTGCATAAAATCCTTAGAAGAAAATCTGGCATTAGTCTTGTAATTCTTCTTAAATTATTAAATATTTTCAAATAAATCTGGTTGTTTTCGTGTCCATAGACCCAAATAATAAATTTTCCGTTAGGTTTGAGACTTTGAAATATTTTTTTACAAACTATCTCGTATTCTGGAATATGATGAATAACCCCTAAAGAGAATATGTAATCGAACTCTTCGTTAAAATTTAAATCCTGTCCTCGGATGTTTAAAAATTCTATAGATGATTTTTTATTATTGTTTTTAGCAACTTCAATTGCCCTTGATGGTTCTACAGCCACAATCTTTGTTGGATTAAATAAATTTAATCTTTTAATAATTCTTCCAGAGCCTGAGCCTATTTCACAAATTTTTTTATCTTTAATTTCATTTAAATCAAATGGATAAACTGTGTCTTTTAACATTTCTAGAGAACCCCAGTAACCATCAATATTGTTATATACTGTGAACTGATCTCCAAATTCTTCAACAGTTGATTTGTTGTCAAATCCCATATTTAAATATTAAAATTAGATTTTTTACTATCTCTCAAAAAAGCTATTACAGTTTCTTTTGTTAATTGATTAAATGATTTTCCGAATTTTTCAATTTTTTCAATTGTTGCTGGAGGAATAGTTATAATTTGGCAACCTAATTGTTTAGCTTGAATATAATTATATGGCTCTCTCACACTTGCCCATAATATCTCGACATTTTTAAATTTTTTTGCTGCAAGAATACTTTTTTTAAATTCAGGAACTGGGTCCTTACCCGTATCCCCAGCTCTACCAGCAAATATTGATATTATAACTTTTGATTTTTTATTTATCGTCTTTAAAATTTTTTTAGTTTGTTCAGAACTATAAACGGCAGTAATATTTAATTTTATATTTTGATTATTTAATTCCTTAATTACCTTTCCCATAAAAATACCTCTTGAATTTATAACTGGAATTTTTACGTAAACATTCTTTCCCCAGGTATTAATTTTTAGTGCTTGTTTTTTTATGTCTTTATAATTATCTGCAAAAACCTCTAAGGAAACAGGTTTTCTCGAACAAATGTTGAGGATTTTTTTTGAGTAAGATTTATAATCTTTTGCTCCCGCTTTCCTCATTAAACTTGGATTTGTAGTGAAGCCTTTTACTATTTTTTTTTTATTAAATTTCTTAATTATATCTAATTCAGCAATGTCACAAAATATCTTTGTATTCAAGAATAATCCTATAAATTTTTTGTTATATCTTCTGTCATTTTTTTTGCATCTGCAAATAACATTAATGTATTTTCTTTGTAAAAAAGATCATTATCAATACCTGCATAACCTGGTGATAAACTTCTTTTTACGAATAGTACTGATTTGCATTTCTCTACATCAAGAACTGGCATACCATAAATAGGGCTCTGAGGATCAGTTTTAGCAACTGGATTTGTTACATCATTCGCACCTATAACAAATGCTACATCAGCATTTGCAAAATCATTATTTATTTCCTCTAATTCAAAAACTTCGTCATAAGGAACATTTGCCTCAGCTAATAAAACGTTCATGTGACCTGGCATACGACCAGCAACAGGATGTATCGCGTATGAAACTTTGATATCATTTTTTTTAAGAGTATCAACCATCTCCCTTAAAGCATGTTGGGCTTGAGCTACAGCCATACCATAACCTGGTACAATTATAACTGATGAAGCATTTTTCATTAAGAAAGCTGCATCATCTGCGTTACCACTTTTTACAGGTCTTTGTTCTTTATTTTTATTACCAGAGGATTGTTCAGTTGCACCAAATCCTCCTAAAATTACATTAAAAAATGAACGATTCATACCTTTACACATTATGTAAGATAAAATTGCACCTGAAGACCCAACAAGCGCTCCAGTAATTATTAAAGCAGTATTTTCTAAAGTAAATCCAATCCCAGCTGCCGCCCAACCAGAATAAGAATTGAGCATAGAGATGACTACGGGCATATCTGCACCACCAATTGGAATTATTATTAAAAAACCTATTAAAAAAGAAACGGCCAATAAAATCCAAAATAAATTTGAAGATTGGGTAGAGCAAAGTAGATATATTAAGACAATTATAGAAATTAGAATGACTGCATTAATTGGGTGTTGACCTTTAAAAGTTATTGGAGAACCTGACATAATTCCCTGAAGTTTTAAAAAGGCAATTATAGAACCAGAAAATGTTATAGCTCCAACTGCTGCACCTATTGACATTTCAATTAAGCTTCCAAGTTTTATGTTTCCTGGTGAACCAAGATTAAATGCTGCCGGATTTAAAAAAGCAGCTATTGCAACAAACACAGCTGCAAGTCCAACTAAACTATGGAAACCAGCTACAAGTTCTGGCATAGCAGTCATTGGTATTCTGTAGGCTATGAATGCTCCAATTGAACCACCTATTACTAAAAAAATTAAAACAAAAACTAATCCACTTGAAAAATTTCCTACTGATAAAAATGTAACAGTAATTGCTATAACCATCCCCAAGATTCCAAAAAAATTTCCTTGTCTTGAAGTTTCAGGTGATGACAATCCTCTCAAAGCTAAAATAAACAAAACACCTGAAATTAAATAAAAAATCGCGGACAAATTTGCTGATATCATTATTTGTCTTTCTTTTTCTTTTTATACATAGCGAGCATTCTTTGTGTCACCAAAAAACCACCAAAAATATTTATAGCTGCCAGAGATATAGCTAAAAAACCAAATATACTAGAGGTATTAAAAATACTATCGGAATTTCCAGACAAGCCTGCAATAATTGCTCCAACAATAATTACTGAGGAAATTGCATTTGTAACTGACATTAAAGGTGTATGTAAAGAAGGTGTTACACTCCACACGACATAATATCCAACAAATATAGAAAGAATAAATATGCTTAATCTGAATACTAAAGGGTCAATTTCCATAATTTTACTTAATTAAAGTTTTTTCAATTATTTCATCTTCTAAATTAATATTAATTTTATTATTTTCTTTGTCTAATAAATTAGAAACAAAATTAAATACGTTTTTAGCATACAAACTTGAAGCAGAAACTGGTAATTTATTTAAGATATTCGTCTCTCCCATGATTTTAACACCAAATTTTTCAACTACTTTATCAACCTCTGTAAAAGCAGTATTACCACCTTGAACTGCTGCTAAATCATATATTACAGAACCTCTCTGCATATTGTTTATCATATTCTCTTTAATTATGATTGGCGCTTTTTTGCCTGGAATTAAAGCTGTACAAATAACGATGTCTATCTTTTTTAAGGTTTCAGAAAGCAAATCTTCTTGTTTTTTTTTAAAATCTTCTGAAGCTTCTTTGGCATATCCTCCTTCGGTTTCTAAATTTTCTTCGCCTTCAACTGTTAAGAACTTGCCACCTAAGCTTTCAACTTGTTCTTTTGATGCCATTCTAACATCTGTTGCAAATACAATTGCTCCCATTCTTTTTGCTGTTGCAATAGCCTGAAGTCCAGCTACTCCAGCTCCTACAACTAAAACCTTTGCGGCAGGAACAGTGCCAGCAGCAGTCATCATCATTGGTATTGCCTTTTCAAAATTTGCAAATGACTCAATTACAGCTTTGTATCCTGCAAGATTAGCTTGAGAAGACAGAATATCCATTGATTGAGCTCTAGTTATTCTTGGTAATAGTTCTAATGAAAAAGCATTTACTTTATTCTGAACAAGTTTATCAAGATCACTTTTATTATCATAAGGATTCAAAATACCAATTAGAGTTTGGTCTTGTTTTAATAAAGAAATGTTTTCATTTGATAATAATCCTAATTGCACAATAACATCTGCCTCGTTTAAGATTTTTTTTTCATCTTTTAAAATTTTTGAACCTACATTTTTATATTCTGCATCTGTAATACCTAAGTGAACTCCATAATTTTCACTTAACAGAACCTCAAAACCAAGTGAAATATATTTTTTAGCGATTTCAGGAGTAACTGCTATTCTTTTTTCAATATTTTGATTTTCTAAAATAGAGCAAATTCTCATTGGAAACTTTTACAGTAAGAATATAGCCATTAGAACCAAAACAACTATTACCGCGACAGTTCCCCACAATACAAATTTTGTAAAATTATTCCAAGTATTTTTATGGTTTTCATTATCCATAAAAATTATTTTTGTCTGGCTTTGAATTTTGGATTTGTTTTGTTAATTATGTAAACTCTTCCTCTTCTTCTCACAAGTTTAGAATTTAAGTCTCTTTTCTTTATGGATTTAAGTGAACTTTTAATTTTCATAATTTACAGCTTTTAAATGCCGGCGATGACCTACTCTCCCATATCTTAAGACAAAGTACCATCGGCGCTGAAAGGCTTGACTTCCGAGTTCGGAATGGGATCGGGTATAACACTTTCGCAATAACCACCGGCAACGAGTTTATACTCTAAAAAATTAAAATGTAAATACGTTTAAAATCTCTAGATTTGCTTATTTTTTGTTTTTTTTAATAAATTCTTTAACATATTTTTCTAATTTTATTTTTCCAAAATTCTTATGAACTTTATTAGATAAGCTCATGCCAGCCAAAGCAGATGCATATCTCTCACCTTTTCTTGGAGATAAATAGATGATTTTATGTCTAAATAATTTTGCTAACTTAATTATAGTATAACTCTCTTTATGAGAAATGCTGTAATATCTATTTTTATTTAATTTCCAAGCCTTATAACAAATTTCTATGGTATCTTTTATATGAGTAAATCTTCTTGATTGAGTTCCTGGCTTAACGACTGGCAAAGGTTTATTTAATTTGTAATAATTTTCAAAAATACCTACTACAGTAGCCATATATCCTTTTGAAATTTGTCTTGGTCCATAAACATTATAAAAAAAAATAACTTCATACTTAAAATTATACCATTTTTTTAGATTCTCTAAAAATTCTAAGTTTTTAGCTTTAGTAAAAGCGTAAGGTGAAAGATTTTTATCTTTACCTCTATTTCCTAATGATGCTGAAGTTGCAGAATAAATTAATTTTAATTTATTTTTAAGGCAAAAGTCAAATACAGCACCTGTTCCGATAGTATTTGATTGTATACATTTATTCATATGAAAAAAACTTTGATAGATCCTCGAAAATTCACCAAAATGAAATATGGTACTTATTTTATCTTTATATTTACTAAGTACCTTAGATATATCTTTTGTATGACAATTAATATATTTCACTCTTTTATTCTTAAAATGATTTTTTTTTGAACCAGAAGAATAATTATCTAAACTTATAATATTAAATTTCGATTTCTTTAATAAACAATCAATTAAATTTGAACCAACAAATCCACAACCACCAGTAACGATAATAAAATTTTTCATATCTTATTTAATTACTTTTTCAAAACTCATCTTTTTAAGAAAATCTTCATAAGTCAAACCAAAACCCCTATCTAAATTAAATTTCGGTTTCCATCCATAAGATTTAGCTAAACCTGAATCTAATAGTTTTCTCGGAGTCCCATTAGGTTTGGATCGATCGTATTTTATGCTCAACTTATATTTAAGTTTTTTAGATATAAACTTGGCATAATCATACACTGACTTTTCACTTCCAGTTCCAATATTAATAACTGTTTCCTTGCAATTTCTTTTAATAAAAAATTCACAAGCACTTGCTAAATCATCAACAAACATTAATTCTCTTTTTGCCTTCCCATTTCCCCATAAAATTATTTCTTTTGTATCTCTTTTTTTAGCTAAAAAGACTTTTTTTATTAAGGCGGGGAAAAAATGAGAGTATCTAGAATCGTAATTATCACCAGGACCATAAAGATTAGTTGGCATTAAACTAATATAATTTACATTATATTGTTTACTGTAAGTTTCACACATTTTTACTCCTGAAATTTTTGCTATGGCATAAGCATCGTTTGTCTCCTCTAAACTTGATGTTAACAAGTATTTTTCTTTAATTGGTTGTTTTGAGTGTTTTGGATATATACAGCTAGATCCTAAGAGAATTAATTTTTTGACCCCGGCTTTATAAGCAGAATGAATAATATTGTTTTGTATCATCATATTGTCATATAAAAAATTTGCTTTTTGACTCATGTTGGCAAATATGCCCCCTACTTTAGCTGCAGCAATTATTACAACATCTGGTTTTATTTTTGCAATATATTCATATGTTTTTTTTTGATTTGTTAAGTTGAGTTCTTTACTTGTTTTTAGATAAATTTTTTTATACTTTTTTTTTCTTAAAAGTTTTAAGATTGATGAGCCGACCATTCCAGTGTGACCAGCCAAATAAACTTTAATATGACTTTTGCTTTTTTTCATAATAATAAAATAAAAGACTTTTAAAATGACAAAAATTTTCCCTAAAAAAAAGAAAGCCTATTTGATAGCTTTGATTTCATAGTTTACCATTTCTTTAATTAAAGTTTTTAAATTTATTTTTGGTTTCCATTTTAATAGTCTTCTTGCTTTTGAAAAATCCCCTAGTAAAGTATCAACTTCATTTGGTCTAAAATATTTTTTATCACATTCTATAATACATTTCCCAGTATCTTTTAAGTAGCCTTTTTCATTTAATCCTTTACCTTTCCAAATTATTTGCAGTTTTAATTCTTTACAAGTCAAATTAACAAATTCCTTTACTGAATATTGTTGACCAGTTGCCAAAACAAAGTCATCTGGTTTTTTGTAATTTATTATTTTCCACATTCCTTCAATAAAGTCTTGGGCATGACCCCAGTCCCTTTTTGCATAAATATTTCCTAATATTAGTTTCCCTTTTCCAGTTTTTTTGATTTTACATAAGGCTTGGATACATTTTTTGGTTACAAAAGTTTCACCCCTTAATGGACTTTCGTGATTAAAAAGAATTCCATTTGTAGCAAATAAACCATATGCATCTCTATAATTTTTGGTAATCCAATATGAATAAACTTTGGCAGTTCCATAAGGACTCCGTGGATTAAATGGTGTTTTTTCATTTTGAATTTTTTTTAAAACTTTTCCATACATTTCAGATGTACCAGCTTGATAAAATCTTGATTTAAGATTCAATTTAATTATTGCCTCTAATATTCTCAAAGTTCCTAAACCATCAGCATTTGAGGTGTATTCTGGTAATTCAAAAGAAACTGCTACATGAGATTGAGCAGCTAAATTATAAATCTCGTCAGGTTTTATTTTAGAAATAATATTCAGTACGGAAAGAGAGTCAGTTATGTCTCCGTAATGTAAAAAAAATTTTTTACTATTTATATTTTCGTGATACTTTTCATATAAGTCGTCAATCCTCATTGTATTAAAGGAAGAGCTTCTCCTTTTAACGCCATGAACAATATAATTTTTTTTTAACAAAAATCTTGCTAGATAAGCTCCATCTTGTCCTGTTATCCCAAATATCAATGCTTTTTTAGATTGTTTTTTCATTCAAACATTAATCCTTTTATAAATTGTAGTTTAAAAAAAAATAATGTACATGTTTTTTTATATTTTCCTTATTTAGTATATTATTTTTTTTTGTAAATATTTATATATTTTGCATAAATTGCATGAACCTCGCCTTTTAAAGCAGATCTATGACCCAAAATGCTTTTTGGCTCAAAACTCTTTAATAAAGTAAATTGATTTTTAAATTTTGGATTTATTTCTTCATTAACTAAAAGAATATAATCAGCATTTAAAATATTTTTTCTGTCTAATATCTTGTAATTTCTAAAGTTGAATGGAACAGAATCCCAATTTGTTGGTGGGTATCTAAGAGATATTTTTTTATTTCTGTCAATGTTTTCATTAATCCAGAGTGCACTTATAAGTCTATTATCATAATTATAATTTACTAGATAATATAAAGACCTACTTAAAGGTGAAATTGTAAAAAAAAATACTAAAATAAAAATTGAAAATTTTTTATATGGATTTTTTATTCTTTCAATTAAGTTAAAAATCGTCAAAGAACTTAAAATAGAAAAAATAGCTAAAGAAGATAAAATATATTGCATGATACCTCCAAATATAACATAAATAAAAATAGCAGGTAAAATAATTGAAAATAATAAATATTTATTCTTATTTGAAATTAAAAAAAAACTATATATCAGAGAAAAAATAAAAATAATTGTTAATATTAAAGATATTTGAAAAGGTGCTCTAAATTGTGAGAAGATAGTTGCATTAGTCTCCTTTGTTGATAATAAATTATTAAATCCTACTAATAAATCACTTATCATCCCAGGAAAATTGATTAAATAATAAGGATTAATAAATAAAAAAGAGACGAGCGATATTACAAAAAATTTTATTAAATTTTTTGTAATACTTTTTAAATCAAATTCTTTATTGTAGTTAAAATACTGAATATAAAAAAAAGGTAATAAGATATATAAGGAGGTTGCCTGGGTTCCAATCGATAAACCAGAAAAAATTGCATAAATTATTAGATTTTTACCTTTAAGGTTTTCACTATATTTTTGAGCAAAAACCAAGGCAATAATAAAAATTGGAAAAACAAATGCATGGGGTTCTACAGCATGCGTAGAGGCTAGTATTTCTGGATTAATCAATAAAATTAATGAAGATAGATATGCATGCTTTTCACCAAAATATTTTTTTACAAAGTAAAAAAAAATTACTAGGCCTAATAAAAATGAAAAAAGAACCAAGTATCTTAAACTTAAGTATATTTTGCCGATTTCAGAGGGATTCTCTATGTAAAATTTAATATTATTTTTTAATTCTATAATATTAGCGAAATCTAATACTCCCAATAATACTGCTGAACTGTAAACAAAACCTCCTCCATACATA
The DNA here is from genome assembly GCA_902582385.1 of uncultured Pelagibacteraceae bacterium. Taxonomy (GTDB): domain Bacteria; phylum Pseudomonadota; class Alphaproteobacteria; order Pelagibacterales; family Pelagibacteraceae; genus Pelagibacter. Next base: position 83,252 of record CACHRX010000001.1, read on the forward strand.
TAAAAATTAGGATCAAAATCAAAATTTTTTGGATCAAGATTTCTTAACGCTTTTAATATTATAGAATCATCTCCTGCATAAGGAACCACTAAAAATCTTGAAAGAGCTAGTGAGATTGAAGTTTCATAAGCTTGACTGGATACATATTGTTTATAATCTTTAATATAAATTTTATTATCTTTTTTTTTTCTTTCCTGTAGGTAAGTTTTAGTAAGATCATCAGATTGATTAAGTAGCTCATCCTTGTTTCCAAAAAGGGCTAATATTCTTTCGTTGGAGGGTAAGCCCCAATTTAATCCATGAGAAATATAAAAAAAAATTAGAATTAAAAGAAAAGAATTTAAAATAAGTTTTTTTCTTTTTAAATATTTAAAAATCACTTTTTGTATGCTTTCATTATAAAAAGGTCATAAGGAAAATAATGTAAATTATTTACATGAAAAGTTTTACATTCATCATAAATACCAGATATTAATTTAGTATATTGTTCTTTTGATCGAACAAATTCACCCCTATCATTTTTAATCAAAAAACTAGATATAAAATTCTGATTTTCGACTAATACAGGATCAAAAGATATAAAAGTTCCCCCAGGTTTTAGTGCAAAATATCCTTTTCTTATTAGTTTTTTTGCAATTTCATCATCTAAGTGGTGCAAAACTCCTGCTGATATTACTAAGTCAAAAGAATTTTCTTTTATAAAAGAAGTATTTTCCTCTACACCTAAACAATGAAATTCACCATATTTTGAATAATTTTTTTTTGCAGACAAAATATAATCTGGATTATTGTCTATACCTAGGTATTCAATATCTGAAGGTAAATATGAGGTCAGCTCTCCAGTTCCACATCCCAGATCTAATATTTTGTCATTTTTCTTAGGACAAACATAATCATTTATAAATTTTCTTCTTGGTCTACTTACTCCCATAATACGTTCAAATAAATTAAATATTATTGGATTTTCTAAAATCTTTTTTATATTTTTTAACATGATATATTATTTTTGTTTATCCATTTTACCAATACAAATAGCGTCCAAATTTTTTTGTAATTATTTTGTTTTTCATTAATGTGGTCTTCTATTAAATTTTTTACAAAATCATAGTTTATAAAATTTAATTTTTTAATATTTTTCTCACTTAATGTATCTAAAATTTCCGACTTAAGACTACTTTTAAGCCACTTCGCTAAAGGCACTGTAAAACCTTTTTTTTTGGCATTAGCAACTTTTCCTAAATTATTTTTTTCTAAATAACTTCTTAAATATTTTTTAGCTTTATTTTTTTTGTTTAAATGATGATGTTTTGTATTGTTAACAAATTCAAATAGATTTTTGTCCAGAAAGGGGCTCCTTGCTTCGATGGAAAAATTCATATTTGCTTTATCTGTATGACTACATATTAAATTAGGAAGATAGTGTCTTTGAAATTGTAAAAAAAGTTTATCTTTATCTTCTTGAACATCTGTTTCTAAAAAAATTTTTTTTATAAACCAATAAATACTTTTTTTTTCTGAAAATATTGAATTCTCCAAAATATATGGAACAACTAACTTTTCAATATCTTCCTCAAGGTAGGAAGATAGCCATCTTGAATTATAGAAATCATCATTTGACAGGAGACCTTTTTCAAATACTTTTAATTTATAACTAAAACCCATGTAATTAAAGTTATCTCCATTAATTTTATTAATTATATTTATCATTTTTCTTAAAATTGGAAATTTGCTAATAATTTTATAATAATTTAATTTTAGAAATGGCTCATATCCTCCAAACAATTCATCCCCTCCATCTCCTGATATAACAACCTTAAAATTGTTTTTTTTTACAAATTCAGCGATAATTCCCACAGCTAAATAGCCTGGATCAGAGAGAGGCTCATCTAATTCATCTATTAATGACAAACTTTTTTTAACACTTTCTTTTTCTGAAATGCTATGAGTAATCAGCTTAATACCTAATTCATTTGAAGTAAAATTGGCTTGCTTGTCTTCATCAAAAGTTGGTTCATTAAATTTAAGATTAAAAGCGGTTAAATTATTAAATTTCAATTTTTTTTTTGCTATTGTTGCTAGTGAAGTTGAGTCTATTCCTCCACTTAAATAAATTGCTACTGGGACATCAGACCTTAAATGTTGTTCCACAGAAACTCTAAGTAGGCTGTCTATTTTAGAATTGATTTTGCCTTCATCATCCTCAGATCTTTTATACTCAATAAACCAATATTTATTTTTTTTAATAGTATTTTTTTCAATATCATAAATTAAATATTCAGAAGGTAGTAGTTTTTTACATCTTTGTATAGGAGTGGTGTCGCCAACAAATGAGTCATAATGTAAATAAGATATAGCATTATTATAATCAAGCTTTTTTGAAATTGCTGGATTTTTAATTAAAGATCTCAATTCAGATGAAAATACAAAATTTTTATCATCTGAATAATAATAAAATGGTTTTTGTCCAAAATGATCTCTAGCAGAAAATATAATTTTTTTTTTTAAGTCAATTAAGGAAAATGAAAACATCCCTTTTATTTTTTTTAGCATTTCAATATCCCAAATTTCATAGCTAGCAAGCAGAACTTCTGTATCGCTAGTTGTATGAAAATTGTAACCTTTATTTTTTAGTTCTTTCTTCAATTCAAGATAGTTATAAATTTCTCCATTAAACAACAAAATTAAGTTCTCTTCTTTATTTTTAAAAGGCTGACTACTTCTTTGATTAAGATCTAAAATAGACAATCTTTTATGTGCAAGAAAAATATTATCATTTGAATAATATCCCTCATCATCTGGACCTCTATGATTAAGCGCATTATTCATATCTTTTAAAATATTTAAGCTTAAATCTTTTTTTTTATCATAGGAAACAAATCCACAAAAACCACACATTTAATCTTCCTTAAACTTTCCTGCTTTTAATCTTAAAAAAAAATAAAAAAATTCTGGAAGACCAAAAAAGATTTTTTTAACTATAGAATAATTGGATTTTCCATATTGTCTTTTTCTATGTATTACAGAAAAAGTATGAACTTTTTTAGCACCATTAAAAATTGCTATTAAAGGCATGTATCTATGATCGTTATACCCTAAGTTATTGGCTTTTATAAAATTTCTTTTGTAAGAAACAAGGCTTGAAGAATAAGTTGGAAGGTCAACTTTAATTAAAAATCTAGTAATTAAATTATAAATATAAGTTAAAATTACTATAGATACTGGATGTTTCCGTACTAAACGGTTAGCTAAAATTACATCATAATCATTTTTTATTAAAAGTTTGAAAATTTTTTTTAAATGGGTTGGATTATCTTGATTATCAGAATCAATTCTAATAAAAAAATCACTCTTGAAAATTTCTAAATATTTTTTATAGGAAAGAGTTTGTCCAAGATTATGTTTGTTATTTATAAGATAAAACTTTTTTGATTTTAGATATTTTCTAACAACTTTTTCACTATTATCTAATGAACCATCATTTATAAAGACATATCTAATTTTAAACTGCTTAAAGTTGGATGTAGATTTTATAATTTGTGGAATAAGAATTTTAAGATTTTGATATTCATTAAAAAAGGGTACGACAATATCTACAGTCTTTTTTTTATTGTTTTTAAATTTCATTAATTTATGTATATATATTATTTGTATGAAGATATCACTTTCTAAGCCAGAACTAGACAAAAAAGATATAAGTATTATTGTAAATTCTTTGAAAAGTGGATGGTTAACTCATGGGCCAGAAAACTTAAAATTTGAAAATTTTTTTAAAAAAAAAATAGGAACGAAGTATGCGATTTCAATGAATTCATGCACTAGTGCACTAGAGTGTTCTCTAAAAGTTTTGGAAAAAAAAGGTGAAGTTATAATACCAAGCTGGACTTGGGTATCAACAGCCAACGCAGTTTTAAATACTGGTAATAAACCGGTGTTTGCGGACGTAAATTTAAATTCAAGAAATATAACTGCTGAAGAAATAAAAAAAAAAATTACAAAAAAGACTATTGCAGTAATTGTTGTTCATTATGCAGGTCTTGTTTGTGAAATGGGACCTATTGTCAAATTATTAAAAAAAAAAAAAATTGATTTAATTGAAGATAGTGCTGAATGTTTGGGTGCTACATACAAAAAAAATCAAGCGGGTTCTTTTGGAACTGGATGTTTCTCTTTTTTTCCAACTAAAAATATAACTACTACTGAAGGTGGCATGCTAACAACTAACTCAAAATTGAAATATGAAAAAATTAAAAGGATTATTGCGCATGGAATTAACAAAAATTTAAAAAAAAAACCTTGGTATCGAATATCTGATCTACCAGGACACAATTTTAGACTACCAAATCATTTAGCTGCACTTGGCTTAAATCAATTAAAAAGATTAAATAGATTTAATTCCAAAAGACGTTTGATAGCAAAAAACTATGATCAGTTTTTTAAAAAATATCCTGACATTTTTAAAGTTCAGGACATTGGTAAAGATTTTACTCATTCCTACCAAATGTATTCTTTAATTACTAAAGCAAAGTATAGAGATGATTTAGTTTATTATTTAAAAAAAAATAAAATCGAAGCATCAGTTCACTTTGATCCTCCTCTTCATAAGCAGGCATATTTAAAAAAATATGCGATTTATCTTAAAAATACTGAAAGACTATCAAAAACTATAGTCACATTACCCATATATCCAGGATTAGATAATACAAAACAAAAATATATGTTTAAAAAAATAGATCAATGGTACAAGCGTAAAAAAAAATGACTACAGCTTTAATAACTGGTGGATTAGGATTTATAGGATCAAATTTAGCAAAACAACTTTTAAAAAAAAAAGTTGTAAAAAAATGTATTTTATTGGATGTGTTTGCTGGATATGTAAACCCAACAAAAGAAGGTTTTCAAGACTATAGAAAATTTAGATTTTCAGATTTAAAAAATGTCGAGATAATTAGAGGCGATGCAAAAGATTATAGGACAGTCCTAAATATATTAACAAAATCAAATCCAAAGTATATTTTTCATACTGCAGCTGTTCCACTAGCAAAAATTGATAACTTAAATGCAAAAGAAACCAAAGAGGGTTCAATTGATACTACAGTAAACATACTCGAATGTTTAAATGAGTTTCAAAAAAAAAAAAAGATCAATTTAAAAAGATTTGTCTATATATCATCTAGTATGGTTTATGGAGATTTTAAAAAAAAAATAGCTAGTGAAAATGATATATGTGAACCTATTGAATTATATGGAACTATGAAACTTTCTGGAGAAATTATTACGAAAGGTTTATGTAGGTTTTTTAAAATACCTTTTTCGATAATTAGACCATCAGCAGTTTATGGCCCTACTGATATGAATAATAGAGTAAGCCAAATATTTATTGAGAAAGCCCTTGCGAGAAAAAATATCAAAATTCAAGGAGTAAATGAAAGTCTTGATTTCACTTATGTAGACGATCTAGTTAATGGAATAATTTTATCTGCAACTAAAACAAATGGATTAAATCAAATATTTAATATTACTAGAGGTAAAGCTGAAAAACTAATTACTTTTGTAAAAGTTTTATCCAAGTATGTAGACAATATCAAGTTTCATGTTACGGAGAGAGACTCCTTTAGACCAAAAAGAGGGACCCTCTCGGTTAAAAAGGCAAAAAATCTTCTTGGATTTAAATCTAAATTTTCTCTTGAGAATGGTTTAAAAAAATATTTAGATTTTTTAGATAAATTTAAAAAATAACTAAATGAGTAAATATTTTTTTTTTAATTTAATTGAACTACTTACAATTCGAATACTACCACTTAAGCATTTTACAAAAATTTTTTCTTTTTTGATAAAAACTTTTCCAGGTAAAATTTTCGGGTTCAATTTAGACTTCAAAGATTTAAATATTATAATTTTCTTTCCAGAACCTCCTATAAAAGAAAATGCACCTGGATAAGGTTTTGTAATACCTCTTATAAAATTAAAAACCTCTACATTGCTCATATAATTCCATTTAATTTTTCCATCTTTTATAGACCTCTGTTTATAAATTTTACCACCATTATTTTTTTTTAATTTGATATTATTATTAAAATATTTTTCTAATGTATGTTTTAAAAGAATAGGAAATTTTTTATTTACAATTTTATGTACTTCTGAAATGTCATGATTATCTTTTAAATTAAAAGAATATTGACTCAAAATATCTCCACCATCAATGGAACTATTGGCTTTAATAATAGAAATACCAATTCTTTTTTCTCCATTAATAATTTGCCAATTTAATGTTGATGCTCCTTTATATTGAGGTAATTTTCCACCATGTAAATTAAGAGTCCCATATTTGGAGGAATTCAACAATTCTTTTTTAAATATATATGGAAAACCAGAAATTATGTTTAAATCAACATTGTGTTTTTTTACAAATTTTACAATTTTATGAGAATCTATCTTTTTTATGATTTGGTAGTTTAAACTCAGTTGCTTGATTAAAGGTAAAATTTTTTTGTTTAAGTTTTTTTGGGATAAAAACACTTTAGTTATTTCATAATTTTTTAAATTTAAAAAATATTGAGTTATTTTTAATCCTCTTTCATGATTAAAAAAAAGACAAATTTTTCTTTTATTCTTCATTTTTAGATTCTAAAAAGGTAAAATATATAGCTATTGGGAAATATAAAAAAATTGACATCAAATTATTATAAAAATTTCCAGATGGGAAAATTGGACTTAAATAAACTATAACACTTAATAATGCTATAGCCAAACCTCCATTTTTTTTTCGATCAATTTTAAAAAAAGTTAATAATAAATAAAAAAATAGAATTAAATATATAGCTAAGCCCACCAGACCATTTTCAACAGCAATTTGTGCCGTAAAATTATGAGGATGAGTTGAACACCTCCCATCATCTACATAATATTTTGTATAGCAAATTTCTTGAAACATTTTGTTCCCATGTCCAAAAATTGGCTTTTCTTTAAACATTTCATAAGAAACCATTAAATGTTTAATGTGTTGGTTATTATATTTTCCAATATCTAAATTTTCTTTATTAAAGAAAATTCCAATTACTTGATCTTGCGTCGTTGATATGAATCTTGTTTTTAAAGAATGAGAGCTAAAAATAGTAAAATATAAACTAAAAACAATTCCAACTAAAAGATACAATTTAACTTTATTAGAGACATTTATTATGAAGATAAAATACAATAGATAGAAAATTGTAATTATAGCAGTAGAGGTTCTTTCGCCTGAAAGAATAATTGTTAAATATGAAAGCATACATAATAAAATTACACTTATTTTAATTTTTTTTTCTTTAACTACATAAAATATAGCAAGCAAAATAGGTGTTACTCTTGCTAAAAATGAACCTAAGATAAATTCATCTCTAAAAAGTCCACTAACCCTGTATCTTGAATTTGAAAGATAACCTACAATATTTTTTCCAGTAAAAAACTGGAAGCAAGCATCGTAACACATGACCAATATTGTAAAAAAAAGCGAATAATATAATAAATTTAATAATCTGAAGTTTTTCTTAAAAAAAAAGGATATTGCGATTAAAAAAATAGGAAATCTTAAATATGTTAAGGAATTTTTTAATGAAACGAATGTATTTTCTGCAGTTAATGAAACTAAAATATTAATAAAACAAAAAATAAATAACATTTTAATGAAAAAATATTTTTTATAAAAATCTACTATAAGTTCATATTTGGTTCCTAAAAAATAAATTGCTATTAAAGAAACAATCAAATCTGCTACGAAGGGACCAGACACTATTGCAGCTGGCAATAACACGACTAGCAAATATATGTATTCAGATTTTTTTATTTGTTCCATTCAGTTTTAATATTATAAAAATATACAGAAGTGTTGTTATAGATATAAATAAAATATATTGACTAAAAATATATCCTAAAATATTTGGTATTATTATTAAGCTAAAATTAATAATAAAAACTTGTAACTCGTTAAATTTTTTTCCCATTAAATGATGTATATGATCATTGTCTGCCTTAAAAGGATGTAAACCTCTAAAAATCCTTGTAAACGTAAGTCTAATCATATCGATTCCTGGGAGTAGCATCATTAAAAATATTTGATCACAATATAAATATCCCTGATTATAAAGTTTGATAATTATAACGCCTATAACAAACGATAAAATATAAACTCCACTATCCCCTAAGTAGCTTTTATTTTTTATATTTAAAACCATGAAAAATAATAAACCAACACTTAAAATTGATAAAAAAGGGTCTATTTTAATAATAGTTTGTATATATAAAACTAAAAATAAAAAATAACTTGAACATTGTAAGTTAATTCCGTCATACATATTTGTTGCATTGGTAAATACAATTAAACAAAAAATAATAAACACAATAGAAAATGACTGAATATTTATAGTCATTTCCAAGTTCTTAAAATAAAGAATGCTTATTTGAAGTCCTTCATCTAAAAAAAAAGTCAATGAAAATAATAACATTAAAGTAATTAATTTAAGATTTGGCGATAAGTCATGCTTATCATCATAAAAACCCAAGATAAAAAGAAGGCTAGTTAAAATTAAATAATTATAAACTTCGAATTGATATTTTGCAGTCTGTAAAATTGAGAAATCAAACTCCTTTAAAAAGAAAAAAAGGTATATGAATGATAGAATTATCAATCCTCCTGTAAGAGGTGTTCTTTTTTTTTTCAATTTTCTTTTCTGACTAACATCATCAAATAAGTCTAAATAAATAGCAATACGAAGATTATATTTCCAATAAAAAAGGATAATTGAGGAACATAAAAAAAATAATGTTAAAATTTCATAACTTATCATAAAACAAGTTTATTAATTTCTTTTGACTTGAATAAACTTTGTAAATCAAAAATGACACTTTCATTACTTTTAGTAAAACTTTTAATTTTACTAAATCCCATATCTTTAAATATTTTATGTTTTACGCCTATAATAATACCATCATAATATTTTTTCTTTGGTTTTTTTATTATTTTTAAATTATTTTTTAATTTTTTCACATGAGGGTCAAAAAAATCTACCTTACATTTTTTATTTACCAAAATTCTTCCTAAATCTAAAATTTTTGAATTTCTAATATCAGAAATATTTTCCTTAAAAGTTGCACCTAATATCAAAATACTAAATGAATTTTTTTTATTTTCTTTTTTTAATATTTTTAAAAAATAGTTTGAAAAATATTTTACCATACTGTCATTTACTTTTCTTCCTGCCAACACAACTTTTGGATTAATACCGATTTTTTTTGCTTTATAAGTTAAATAATAAGGGTCTACTCCAATACAATGTCCACCAACTAAACCTGGTTTAAAATTCAAAAAATTCCATTTTGTTGAAGCTGCTTCTAAAACATCATTTACGTTAATATTTAATTTTCTACAAATAATTGTGAACTCATTCATTAGACTTATATTTAGATCTCTTTGGGTGTTCTCAATAATTTTTGCTGCTTCTGCAACTTTTAGACTTTTACACTCAAAAACTTTGGCTTTAATTACTGACCTATAAATCTTTGATATTTTGTTTAAAGATTGTTTAGAGGATGAGGAAACAAGTTTAGTTATATTATTTATATTATTTTTTTTGTCTCCTGGATTAATTCTCTCTGGTGAATAGCTACAATAAAAATCTCGGTTATATTTAAGTCCTGAAAATTTTTCTAATATTGGAACACATATTTCTTCAGTAGCCCCTGGATAAACAGTAGATTCATAAACTACAATATCACCTTTTTTTAAATATTTACTAACCAATTTTGTAGCTTGTTTTATTAAGGATAAATCTGGGTTTTTTTTCTTATCAATAGGTGTTGGTATTGTTAAAAAAAAGATTTTACAACCTTTGAGATTTTTGTGATTATTAGTAAATAAAATATTTTTTTTGTTTTTTATTTCTTTGTTTTTAAATTCTTTATTGTCATCAATACCTTTTCTTAAGTTATTGACTCTATTATTATTATTATCAAAACCTATAATCTTATATTTCATTGATAATTTAAGCGCTAAGGGTAACCCAACATATCCGAGACCTAAAACTGCAAATTTTTCCATATACTAAAAATAAAATATTTTATTGAAATTATTTTTATAAATAGCAGAATAATTTTTATTTGAAATTATATTTTTCATTGCTGAATGATTTTTTGATATAATTAATTCTAATCCTTTAGAAAATTGAATATAATTATTTTTTTTAACTAGTTTTATGTCATATCCAAAACTCTTTAATTCTCTTGGACCAGATTTACAATCTGTTGATAACACGGGTTTGTTAACTACAAGAGCATGAAGTAAAATGTTAGGCATACCCTCCCAATTTGAGCTTAGTAGTACACCACTTGAATTTTTTAGATATTTAAAAATATTTTGGTGGTAAGGTCTGATTAGAATTTTTTTTGTAAGTTTAAGATCATTAACTAATTTCTTTAATTTATTTTTTTTATTTCCCTCACCAAAAATGTATAAATAATATTTTGGATTTTTTTTAAGAAATAAGTTAAATGAATTAACAATTAAATTAACGTTTTTTTGTTTAGTGATACTTCCAGCATATATAAAATATGGTTGTTTAATAATTGGTAACTTTTGATATGAAAGTTCTTTGATATATTTCTGATCTAAAGAGTTTGGTAAATAAAAAAGTTTTTTTTTATCAATTTTCAGATTTTCTTTAAGATCATAAATTACTCCTTTGCTATTACATAAGACATAATCAGAAAAACTATAAAATTTTCTTAAATAAAAAAGTATAAGATTTTGAAAATTGCCATCATACTTTAATATTTCACTTGGTGTATTAGTTTCTCTTACATAAAGTTTTTGTCTTGAAAAAGAAAATATTTTTGCAAGAATACACAATATATTACACTGTACAATTGTTGATACAATAAGATCGTAATCTTTATAAAAATATTTTATGAGATCAAAGACTGAATATAAAGATCTAGATCTATTCAAAAAAATTAATTTAACTTTCTTATCTACATCATTTTTTTTTACTTTATTTGAGCCAAGAACTAATATTGTGCAATCATATCCTTTATGAACTAATTCTTTTGATAAGAAGGTTATTACTCTTTCAGCCCCTCCTCCACCCAAAGAAGGAATAACAAATAATATTTTTTTTAATTTAATATTTTCAAGCCACAATTTTTCAAATACTGAAATTTTTTTTTTTATATTAAAATCTTTTTTTATTATTTTTTTGAGTTTGAATTTACTCTTTTCTATTATTTCTGATTTTTTTTCAATTAAATTAAGATAATTATTAATTTTTGATGCGCACTCATTTACATTTCCAATCTTAAATATATTCTTTTTTATCAAAAATTTATCAACATCGCCAACGTTAGTTGACAAAGTTATTATCTCTCTTTGGATGGACTCAGCAACCACATTTGGAAATGATTCCCCAAAACTACTTAGTACATTTATGTCGGTCTGTGAAAAAAAAAATTCTTTATCATTTGACCTAGAAAAATAAACATTATTAATATTATCTTTCGAAATAAGATTTTTTATTTCTTTATCATTGTTTATTCCTGATCCTTGTAAAAAAAGGACTATATTTTTTCTTTTTTTTGTCAAAATTGAGAAAGATTTAATTAATGTCAAATGGTCTTTAATAAAATTTTTTCTCGCTAACATTCCAATAACAATTTTATCTTTAAAGATTTTTTTAAATTTTTTTTTACTTTTTAAATCTTTATAACCATTATGTATCACCATTCCTTTACTCTTATTAAAGCCAATTTTTTCATGTGCAAGTTTTGAAGAATAAGAATTGTAGATAAGTTTATTTGCAAAAAATTTTGAGAAAAATAATGTTATATAAATGGGTATTTTATTTAAAAATGAATGTTTTTTTGTTATGCCACTATGTCTTATATGAATTAGTAATTTAAAATTAATTAATATTTTTACAAATGAACATAATATATGAGATTTATACATCCAAGAATTAATAACGATTTGATTTGAAATTTTTTTATTTTCTTTAACAAAGTTATAAAAAAACTTTATTTTACTTAAAATAAATAAACTTGAAATGTCTATAACTTTACAATTTTTAAGTTTTGAAAATCTTTTGTAAAAAATTCCTTTTCCTAAAAAAATAACAATCACGTGAAAATTTTTATTATTTTCTTTTATAATTGAATATAAATTACTTTCAGATCCCCCCGCACCTAAACTATTAATTATATGAAAAATTTTCATTAACAAATTCTCTTATAAATTTTAATCACTTTTTTAGTGTGGTAATTTGGACTTACTTTATCTATGTTCATTTTTTTTACTAAAGCAAAAGATATTTCTTTTCTTTTCAATATTTTTACAAAATTCTGGGGTTTATTTTGAACAATAATTACCTTGGCAAATTTTTTATTAATCTCTTTATGAGCAGCAATATTTGATGCTATAATTTTTTTTTTAGCCATTGCAAATTCAATTAGGGACCTTCCAAACCCCTCTCTCCTGCTTGTTGCAACAAGAATATCATTTTTTTTTATGATACTTTTAATATTCGTAAATTTATTTGTAATTATGTTTGTTTTTTTGAACAAAATTTTCTTTTCAAGACCATAAGCATTAAAATTTATCTTATTATTTTTTTTAAAATTTTCTGAAATTCTTAAAAATATATCAAAACCTTTTTCATATTTTCTTTTTCCAATAAATGCTATATTTAAAAATTTTTTATTATTGGGTTTTTTTAAAATCTTAATTTTTCTGATCGGATTGTAAATTATTGTTGTTTTGCGTTTTAATAATTTATTTAAACAATTAAACACTGTCTCCGAAATCGCTATTATATGAGAGGAGAAAACTAATATAAAAAATTGAATTAAGCTTTTTTTTTTTATTACATTCCTTTGATGCCAAATAAATTTAGATTTTTTTAATGAAGAAAATCCCCAACACAAATTTACTTTTAAATCATTTCCATGGACAATATTGATTTTATTTTCATCTAAAAATTTTCGTATAGTAAAAAAATTCATAAATAAAAAATATAAAATTTTAAGAAAATAAGGACCTTTATTTGGAAATTTTTTAATCTTTAATAGGTCATATTTAATTTTTTTTTTTTTTAAGAATTTTGCTAAAGTATTTTTTTCATGAAGAACAATTTTTACCTCATAACCATAAGATTTAAGGGTATTAATTAATGTTATAGATGAAATGTGAGAACCTCCCAAACTATCTCCAATAAATGGGAAACAAACTTTTGTGCTCATTTTTATTTAATATCTAATGGGTTAATTTTAAGCCATTTAGCTGTAAGAAAAGATATTGCACTTCGAAAATTTTTTGTATATTTCCATTCTTTTTCTGAAACTATATGTGATTTAAGTTGATTATCATTATAGTACTGAAAATACTTCTTATCATACAACTTCCATTTTTTTTTATTTCCTAAAAAAAATATCTTTAAAAAGCTTCTGAAAAAATTGGTGATTAAGTTTAAATTATTATTTTTTTTGTGATTAAAATCTTGTCCCCATACATTAAAAATATTCACATCATACAATATTTTTTTACTTAAATTTCTATTTAGATGATATTTTTGTGGAATAGAAAACCAAAATTTAACAAATCTTAGGTCCATATAAGGTGAATACCAATCAAAATTATAATATTCATATACTTGAAAATTTTTCATGAGGTATTTACAAATTCTATTTTGATAAGAATGAAACAATATGACTTGATAGGGATATTTTATCTTAATTTTTGAATAATCTTTATATTCTTCCATTATATATTTTTTAATTATTTTAAGATTTTTTTTATTTTTTAAAGATGGCCAAAGTGAGTAATGTTTATTATAAATTTCATCAATCACTATCGATAAATTATTTTTATTTTCTAAAAAGTTTTTTTTAATATATGAACCATTAATACCATCTGCAGGTTGTCCATTAAGAATTATCGATTTTTCTTTTGTTGATTTTTTTAAAATTTTTAAGGCATATAATTCATGTAAAGAAGGAACAGAATCATAATTATTATAAAATTTAAAGTAATTTTGAAATTGTTTACTATTATAAAATTTTCTTACTTTTTCACTGTCAATAAATATTGTTTTATGTTTAAAACCTAATTTAACTGCAATTTTTTTTGCTAATGTTATTTCCCAATTATTTTTTAAACCATAAGAAAAACATTCAACATTTGTAAAATTATGTTTTTTAAGCAAACATGCAATTAATCTGGAATCATCACCCGCGCTTAGGGCTAAGTATATCTTTTTACCATTAATTTTTTTTTTTAAATCAATGAATATATCATCTAAAATTGACTTATATTTTTTTTTATACTCTTCATAATTTTTTTGTTTAATCTTATTTGAAAAAAAACGAACATAAAATTTTTTTGATATTTTTTTTCCAATAAATACGTATTGGCCAGCACCTACAGTAAAAATTTTTTTGAAAATAGTGTAATTTGAAATTGTGTACCCAGACATGAGTGATAAGAGCTTAATTTCATGATTGATTGTATTTTTTTTAATATGATTTGAAATATGTTTAACTCTATCAGAAATAATTAAATTATTATCCTCTTTAGTATAAAAAATTGGAAATGATCTTGCGCTATCAGATAATATCACACCCGAGTTTTTAAATTTAATAACGATTGCAAAATTGCCATAATTTTTTTTGAAAAAGTCATAGTTTTTATTTTTAATAAGATTCTTTATAATTTCATTTTTAAATTCTAAATTATTAAATCCAAAAATGAAACCTTTATAAAAAATATGATTTTCAAGAAATTTAAAATGATTCCAATTATTTTTTTTGGGTAGAAAAATTTTAAATTTTATTTTTTCTTTCATTAACTTTGTTATATTTTCTGTACCAATCTATAAAATTTTTTATCCCCTCTTTAAGAGACGTTTTTGGTTTATACGCATAATTTTTTGATATTTTTATAATTGAAGAATGAGTTTTTATTATGTCCCCGTCTTGAAGAGGTAAATTCTTAATTTTAGCTTTAATTTTCAAATTTTTTTCAATTTCTTTTAAATATCTTTTAAGATGATTTGGCTTTCCATTTCCAATATTAAGGATTTCATAATTTTTTTTACCTTTTTTTTTTGAAAATATTACTTTCTTAATTCCATAGACAATATCATCTATGTAAGTAAAATCTCTTACGTGAGAACCTCTATTAAATAATGGAATAAATTTCTTTCCCAGAATATTTTTAGTAAATATGTAAAGCGCCATATCTGGTCTGCCCCAGGGACCATAAACAGTAAAAAATCTTAATCCAGTGGTACGTAAATTAAATATAGAACTATAAGAATGGGCCATAAGTTCATTTGAAAGCTTGGTGGCAGCATATAATTGTAAAGGCTGCTGAGTGGATAAATTTTCTTTCAAGGGGTAAGATTTATTATTTCCATATACACTGCTAGTGCTGGCATAAATTAAATGTTTTACTCTATATATTCTTGATACATCCAAAATATTATAAAAACCGATTATATTCCTTTGTATATAACTATCGGGATTTATAATTGAATATCGAACACCTGCTTGAGCAGCTAAATTAATCACAATATCAAATTTTTCTTTTTTAAAAAATTTTAATAAAAATTTTTTGTCTTCAAGATTTTTTTTATAAAAAATAATTTTTTTTTTATTTTTATTTAATTCTTTTAATCTTGCTTTCTTTAAATTCACATCGTAATAATCGTTTAAATTATCGATTCCATAAATTTTATTCTGGGTTTTAAGAAGATTGTTAGCTAAATGAAAACCTATGAAACCTGCTACTCCTGTAATTAAAATTTTCATTTATTTATAATATTTAAAATACTAAATTTTTGCTGATATTTACCATTTACTTTAAAAATATCAAAATTTTATTTCTCATTTATTAATATATTTATTCAAAAAATGGTTTATTGAAATTGAACACAATATAATCAAAAAAGGCTCAACAATAATTCTATATCGGGCCGATCCGATGGGACCTGTTAAAATTAAATTTATTCCAATCACACAAAAGAGTAAAATTATCTTAAATAAATCTTTTTTTTGACAGGAAAATAAAGAATAAATGGACAATAATCTCGCAAATATAATAATGAAAATTGATAAAATTAAAACTGAAGAATAAAATTTATTTTGATTTTCAAATAAATATTTATAAATTTTTTTCAAGAATTTTGATTCGTCTATTTCTGAAAAATTTGTTTTTTCAACATTTAATAAATAAAAAGTATCAACAGCAGGTGGTGTAAAAATTAATTTTAAATTTCCTTCAAACCACGCTTCAATAAGAAAAATTAGCGAATATCCGTTAACCGTATTAAAAAAATACTTTTTTTCTATTTCTGAAACATCAAATGGATTTTGATTGTAATCAATTTGTGCATTTAATTCTTTATAATTTTTTAATCTCGCTTCTTTTGTAGACAATCCCTCTGCTTTTGCCTTTATGTAAGGTAAATAATATCCAGCTAAATTAGGTCCTGTTGAATTTGTCAATTGATAATGTCCGAAAGTTTGGTAATTCCTAAAACACCATGGGCTTAAAACAATAGAAAAAATAGCACAAAAAATAAAAACTCTTTTGAATTTATCTTTTAGTTCCACTTTTAAAAATAAAAAAAGAATTATTGGAAAAAAATAAAATGCTATTGGCCTTGTAAGAGTTGACAATCCTAAAAAAATTGCACTTAAAATTAAATATTTATTTATTTTATCCTTGTTTATAGTTTCTACTTTTAAGAAATAATAAATAAATAGTAAAAAAAAAATTAAAAAAACACTTTCTGTTAAAACGAAAATTGAGGCATTGATTAAATTCAAACTCACCGATGACAGTAAAATTGAAATTTTAGCAATATTTATATTAAAAAGTTTTCCAATTAGAAAGATTAAATATAATATATAAAAACTTAAGATTAATTGTATTAAAATAACAAAATAAACATTATTAAAAATTTTTCTTAAGATAGATAAAAATACTAGATAAATCGGAACTCTCAATGGACTAAAATTTTCGTTAAAAAATTCTCCCTCTGAAAAAATCTTTTCACTTAAATACCAATATTTTATTTGATCTGAATAAAGAGAAGGAAAATCATTAAAATATATAAATAATAAAAAAAACGTTTTTATTAAAAGTGAAAAAATGAGAGCGATTTGAACTTCTTTAATTTTTAAATTTTCAAACATTATTTTAAGAATTTATTGCTATAATCTAGTTTTGTATAATAAAATACAAATTTAAACATTTTTATAAAGATTTTTTAAATAGAAATTGATAGTCATAATTTATACAATTTTCATAACTATAATAAAACAATGAAATTGACAGATCGTCAAATAAACTGCTTAGGGTATCTTGAGCAAGTATTTTTACTTCTGAACGAGCTTAATATAAGATTTTTTCTAGAAGCAGGTACTTTACTAAAATTTAAAAGATATAAAAAAATTTTTCCATCAAGTGACATCGATTTAGGATTTTATTCTGAAGATAAAAGAAAAATTTTAAATTTACTTAATAGATTAAAGTCAAAAGGCTATAAGATTAGATTGCAAAATAATTTTCCAGTATTTGATGATTTTTTAAGGATTTATTTTCCAAATAGTTATAGAGGAAATTCTAAACACATAGATTTTTATATTTTTAAAAAATCTAAAAAATACCTTTATCTTCCTAGAATCCATAAACCAGATAAAAAATCTTTTTTTTCGAAATATTTATACTATTCAATAAATAAAATTCATAAAAAAAACCTTTTTTTTGAAAGCAGACTAATTAACTATATAAACAAATTATTAATTAATCTTTATTTAAACAATACAAAAAAAGATTTTTACCAATTTAAAAAAAAATATCTAATTTATCTAAAATCAGAAAAAATTTATATTAAAAATTTAAAGGTTAAAATATATTACCCCATAATGGCTCAGAATTACTTAAGTGATCGATATGGTGCTGACTGGATGTCTACTCCTAAACCTAATTGGAAAAAAAAATTAAATCTTAGATAATACTTAGATAACAATTTAAATGCTTCTTAACTACATATTTAATATCAAATTCTTTTAGAGCTTTATATCTAGAAAATTTTTTCATTTTTTTTAATTTTTTTTTATTTTGTAAAATATTTTTTATAGCCTTTTCAATTGCAAAAGAATTTTTTGGAGGTATCAAAATTCCATTTTTATTTTGTTTAACAACTTCTCTACAGCCTGAAATGTTAGTGGCAATTATAGGCTTTCCACAGGCTGCGGCCTCCATTAAAACTTTAGGAACCCCTTCATGATAAGTTGGTAAAACAATTATTGTAGATTTATTTATAACATCTATTATATTTTTTTTATAGCCTATCCATCTTAAATTTGGGTAATTTGTTTTATTATTATATTCTTTTAATAATTTAAGTGGTATACAACTAGGTCCCTCAGGATCAAATTTACCAAGTAAAATAAAATTTATATTTTTATCATATTTGTAAAATTTCTTAGATGCTTCGACAAATTCATAAACTCCTTTTTCGGATGACATTCTAGATGGCAAAGTGATTGTTACTTTTTTGAATCTTTTTTTAGAGGGTTTGTAACTACTCAAGTTTATTCCACTTCCTTTGGTAAAACAAATTTTGTTATTTTTGAGAATTTTATTTTTTTTAAGATAATTAAAATTATGCCTATTTTGTAAAAATACCACACATTTTTTATTATTTGATATTGAAAATCTCAAAATTAATAACGCAATCTTTTTTATTAAAATACTAGTAGAATAATAAATATGCCCCAAACCACTAAAAGAAAATATTGTAAGTTTTATGCCTAAAATTCTTGAGATTATTCCCCCATATAATAGAGGCTTTATAGTTACTAATTGAAGGATATCTGGTTTTAATTTTTTAATTATTTTATACAAAGATATAAATAGAATTACATCTTGAAAAATATTTTTATTGCTTCTTGAAAGCTTAATTGGAATAATTTTAATTCCAAATTTTTTTAAAAATTTTACTTTTTTTAATTCTGATGGAGCACAAACAAAAACTTCAAATTTTTTCATTTTTGCTGCTATTGCCAAAGGCAATCTATGACTGATAAAAAAATCAATATCATTTATAATGAATAAAATTTTTTTTTTCATCTTTCTGATTTAATCAAAAAACCTTCTTTATTATTAAGAAATGTAAATTATTTTTTGCTTTCACTGACCGGAATTTTAGTTATTAGATAAAAACCTAATCCAAACCACGCTGGGAACAATGGTAAAGTTAATATATATAACATGCAAAATAAGGATAATGTAAATAAACTAATTAAATTATGAAAATTATTAAAACTAGATCTATATTCCTGAAACCATAAATACATAAAAACAAAAACTAATATTTGACCAACTAATCCATAAGCAAATATTGGGTGTAAAATTCCGCACTCACATGTCACTGAAATATGATCATATTCATTTTGAAGTAAACTATTATAACCCGAACCAAATATTAAATTTTTCTTCAAATTTTTAAAGTTTCTCTCAAGATGGTAAAGTCTGGTTATTGTACTATTTATTTCAGCGTGCTGAACCATTCTAACCGTATCTCCAGTTTTTGTATCTGCAATTTCATTATTTAAATTTTTCTCCATATTCACACGCGTTTCTGTTACTGCGGTTATTGTATTTTTAAAAGATTTTATATATTCCTTATTAAATAGAAATACTAAAATTATTATATGAAAAATTATTAAAATGACTTTTTTCTTAGAGCCCAAAAATAAAAAAATAGGAATTGTTAAGAAAACAAGTAGCTGAGCTCTTGAGTCAAAATAGTATAAAATTAAAATGCTCGAAATATAAAAGAAAAGAGAGAGGTATTTTTTTTTAAAGATAAAACAAATCAAAAATAAGAAAAATATTTTAAATGAGAAAAAATTTGAAAGTTGCGCATCACTATAATTAATAAATTCAAATTTATACTCATTATAATGAAATGGAAGGTATATTATAAAATATGAAATTATTTGGAAAATAAAAATGATTGATGAATATAAAATTAATTTATCAACTTTTTGATTAATCTCCACATAGTTTAATACTTTAAAAACATAATATATAGAAACCAGATCTCTTAACAATACGTAGCTATATCCTTCTATTTCATAATTAAAATTTGAAAAAATAAAAGTTTCAAGAAAGGCTATATAAAATATTGATATAATAAATAATTTATCAGCGATACTTAATTTAATATTTATTTCTCTTAAAAGAAAAAAGGATACTAGAATTATTCCATAAATATAGTTATCTCCAAAGTTTGGAAATTTATAAAATTTTATAAAAGGTTTTTCATTTACTAGATGAAAGATAAATAGAATTAATAAAAATAAAAGTAAATTTTGGATTAAGCTTCTATAATTAAACTGTAAGGGGTTAATCATAAATTGTTAATATTTTGATCTTTAAGTATAAAATTTTTTTCGCATTTATATAGTACTTTTTGATCATGTGAAACAACAATTACGGTTATACCGTTATCTTTTGCGTAAGAAAATATTTCATTCATTATTTTATCTTGAGTCAGTTCATCAACAGCGTTTGTTGTTTCATCAAGAATCAGTATTTCGGATTTTTTATATAAAGCTCTCGCTAAAGAAATTCTTTGTTTTTGTCCAGTTGAAAGATTTTTTCCTACTTCACCTAACTTTTGATCTAAATTAATCTCAAATTTATTTTCTTCAGAAAGAATTTGGGTCATTTTTAAAATTCTATCTAAGTGTTCATGATCTATCTTAGATACATCTGTGCTTAAAGTTATATTTATAAGTAGAGTGTCATCAATTAAATATGATTTTTCTGAAGAATAAGAAATTTTACTATACCAGCTAACATTATTAGCTAAATTTTTTTCAACATTATCAATCAATATTGAACCTTTTTTTTCACTGACAAGTCCTGCTATCAGTTCTAATAATGAGGATTTTCCAGATCCACTTTTTCCTGATATTCCAATAATATCACCCTTTAAAATTTCTAAATTTAAATCATTAAATAGATTATCTTTGTTTTGATAACCGAATGAAATATTTTTTAAGGAAAGACTTTTTTTGAATTGAATATTCTCAGCATTAGGTATTTTATTTTCATAGTTTTTAATTGATTTCATCTCATCAAACAATTTTGAGATTGCTGGAGAATTAAAAACTAAAGCTTGGAGATTTTGATTAATTTTATTAAACCCTGGTAAAACTCGGACTGCTGCAACACCGTAAACAACAATTATTGATAATATTTCATTCCAAGAAAATCCAAAACCCTTTAACAAAATAGTATTAGACGTTAGACAAATTATAATTAAAATTTCATAAGTAGGTCTTATTACCTCGTTTAAAATCATTCTTTTTTTTATAATTGTCATTAATCGTTTCATTGTGTTTTGAAAAGACATTAGATAAAATTTTATGTTCTGATTAATCTTAATTTCTCTTATCGACCCAAAACCTTGTATTAAAAATTGAACTTTTGTTGCTTGTAATTCAAATCTTTTAGCACCTATTTTTTTAAGATAATTTTTACTTAAATAGTAATAAATTATTGAGAAAACTAAAATTATAACAAAAGGAATTAGTGAGATTAAAGGTTGCACATAAACTATAAATGAAACAACTGATATCATTATTAAAAATTCTAAAATTAGCACAAGAATAGCATTAATACATCTTCCAAGCGTCACAATTTCTTGATCACAGTTTCTAAGAAGTTCTGAGGTATTTTTTCTCAAAAAGAAAAATAAATCTTTATTTAAATAATTGTTGAAAAAATTTAAGCTTAAAAATGTTCTTATATCTGTAATAAGTTTAGATTTAACAATAATGAAATAAGTGTAAATCAAATATTTGATAAAAAAAATTATCATAACTCCTAAAAAGATGTATGAGATAATATTTTCTGAATTTATAAATTCAAAGTTATATAAATAGTCAAAAAAGAAAATGTTCTGATTTTCCTCTATCAATAACTTAAGCAATGGAATCACTAATCCAAGGCTAGCAAGCTCGAGTATTGTTAATGATAATAAAATTATAAACAAATAGATAAGCTTTTTCTTAATGGTATCACCACAAAGAAAAAAGATTTTTTCAAACATACGCATAATTAACAAATTTGTTTTATAATTTCTTAGAAATTAAAGTTATTAAGTTATTTAAAGTTTTAATCTTATTCAACTCTTTATTATTAAGATTAATTTTTAATTTTGACTGTACTTTTAAAATAAAATTTAAATAGTCGATTGAGTCGATATTTTGATATTGAAGATTTTTTTTAAATGACAGATTAGCATAATTTTTATTGATTTTTTTTAAAATTGCAGTCAATTGTTCTTTTACTACTTTTCTTTTAATTCTTGATTTACCTGTCATTAATTAATTCAA
>CACHRX010000002.1 GCA_902582385.1 uncultured Pelagibacteraceae bacterium
GTTTGCATTAAATAAAGCTACTCTTCCTTATTTAGTAAATATTGCAAATAAAGGATATCAAAAGGCACTTAGTGAAGATAAAAACTTTTTAGCAGGTTTAAATATTTGTAAAGGAGAAATAACTTATAAAGCAGTAGCAGATGCTTTTGGGTATAAATATACCGATCCAAAACTTTTATTTTAAATTTTTATTTATTTAACTTATTGCTTCATCTAAAGCATATTCAAGTCGGTCCTGCCCCCAAAAAATTTTGTCATTAACAACAAATGTTGGAGCCCCAAAAATATTTTTCTCAAATGCAAGATTTGTTAGATCTTTTAATTCATCTTTCACTTTTTGATTATTAATATTTATATAAAACTCTTTTTTATTAATTCCACATTGATTCAAAATCTCATCAACGTTATTTTCACTTAAGATATCTTTATTATTTTTCCAATATGCATCGAAACAGGTATCAAAAAATTTTTTTTTAAAATCTTTGTTTATTGAAATGTAACCCCGCATTAAATATAAAGAATTTATTGGAAATTTTTCATTCCATATAAACTCAATACTATTTTTGTTAGCCACCAACACACAGTCATTTCTCATGTTTTTCATCTTTCTTTCATTAAATGCTGGAGCAGTTATCCCTCCTAGTTTGTGAAGGCCACCTAAGAGAATTGGTTTATAATTAATATTAAATTTATTTTCTTTATTTAAAAGACTTAACTTTTTGTAAGCTAAGTATGAATAAGGACTGATAAAATCAAAATAAAAATTAATTATCTTAGTCATACAAGTTTATGTTTTTTGCATAAAATATCCTTACTAACCAATAAATTAATAAACCTATAGGACCGATTAAGTATGTTACTACTAGAGGAATAGCTAAAAAAAATTTGTTTATTCCAAATTTTTGAGAGTCTTTAACTATCCATCCTCCTGCAAATAAGTTGATAGATATAAAATGTATCCAAAACATCATTATGTATAAATTGTCTTCAAATAGTCTTGAAAGTTCATTTAGACCTAAGTAAAGGTAAAAATTTACCTCAAAATCATAATTGGCAAGATAAGATTTATATAAAATAAAAACATATGCACCACTTAATAGAATTAAAGGAAAAATTGAGGTAACAAAAAATTTAGAGACATAAGATTGTGGAAAAAAAATTAATAATAACCAGAATGGTAATACTCCTAGGTTAATCCACATATAAAATGTCTCAATTGTAAAATAAGTAAAAATTTGTTCGATCATTTAAATATATTATATTAAATCACAGTATGATTCCTATAAGAAATAGAAAAAAAACACTCCAAGTTACTGTGGAAGAAATGCGGAATTTTGCATTAATATATGTTGAGAAGTATGCACCCTCAAAACAACAGCTTAAAACTTACCTATTAAAAAAATACATGAGAATCTCTGTTTCAGATATAAAAAAAAAAGATGTAAATAATTTAATTGATATAGTTTTGTCTGATTTACAAAAAAATAAATTTATAAATGATAAATTTTATTCAGACAGTAAAGCTAAAAATATGGTTCATAGAGGCAACTCGATTAACAAAATAAGAAGTTATTTAGTTGGTAAAGGTATCAATCAAGAATTTATTAATGAAACAATAACAAAAATTAAAGATAAAAATTCAGATCAAGATTTTTTTTCAGCAATAAAACTATGTAAAAAAAAAAGAATAGGACCTGCTAGAACTGAAGATAATAGAAAATTGTTTTATAAAAAGGATATATCTTTACTTGCGCGAAATGGTTTTGATTTTGAGACATCTAAAAAAGTAATGAATGTTGAGAAAGATGATTATATTAGAATCATAAATTTACTTTAATTTTTTATCTTTTTTTTCTTGTTCTACCATATTATCGATTTTCATTTTCAGATAATTTCTTACAAAAATAAAAGTTATTATTCCAAAAATAGTTACTGATATTAAGATTATTAAAATGATTCTTAATTGTTCATCCATTATTTTATTTTCTTACTTTTTATAATTAAACTAGAATTTTCAAAATTTTTTTTTCCATATAGAATTTCATTATTTTCAAAATCGGTAACTGATCCCCCAACACCATTTACAATAGCATGCCCTGCAGCTATATCCCATTCATATGCTCTAGGTTCAGCAACATAACCATCAAATTCACCTGATGCAATAACACAAAATTTAAATGAACTTTTTATTTTAATATTTTTTTTAACACCAATTTTGTCATAAATTTTTTTTATTTCAGGTTTAATTTTATCAGAGTAGGAGACAAACGTTAAAGTATCATTTTTTTTTAAATTCAAATTACTTAGATTAATAATTTTTCCATTACTCCTTTCAAAAGCTTTTCCTTTTCCATAAGAATAAAACATTCTCATTTTAGCAGGAGCATAAATTAATCCAGCAACTGGTTTATTATTGATAATCAAACCTGCATTGATAGTAAATTCTTCTAAATTATTTAAGTAATTATATGTCCCATCTATCGGGTCAATTAACCAAAAATCTTTTAAATTCTTAATATTTTTATTTTTAGATGACTCCTCAGATATAATAGGTATATCGGGAGTTATTTGGGAAATTTTTTCTGAAATTAATCTATTAATTTCTATATCTCCGTTAGTCACTGGCGTATTATCGGATTTAATCTCCTTTGTTAAACCATTATCTCTTAGCTTCAATGATAATGTTCCAGCGGTTAAAAAAGTATCAATTAAATCCTCAACAATTTTTTTTAAATTCATTATTAATTAACCAACTTTTCTTAATTCAATATTTTTTGCATTAATCACTTTTTTACCGGCATTTTCAAAATTTACAGTGACTTTTTCGTTAATAATAGATTGTACTTGGCCAATTCCCCATTCTTTGTTTTCTGGATTAGTGACTTTGTCACCTGGTTCATAATCTAAAATCATTTAATTTAACTTATATTGGAAATAAGTATAAATATCACCATATGAATAAAGAATTAAATTCAATTGGAATTGATAAAAATCCGTCAGACACAAAGATAGTTGTTGCTATGTCTGGAGGTGTCGACTCTTCTACTGTTGCTGGAATAATGAAGAAAGAGGGCTTCAAAGTAATTGGTATAACATTAAAGCTTTATGATGACGGCAAAGAAGTCGCTGCGTCCAAGCAATGTTGTTCTGGTCAAGATATAATGGATGCAAAAAGAGTAGCAAATAAACTAAACATAGAGCATAAAATTTTATACTATCAAGATAAGTTTAGACAGGGAGTAATTGATAATTTTGTTGAAAGTTATTTAAAAGGAGAAACTCCAATTCCATGTGTTCAATGCAATCAAACTGTAAAATTTAAAGACTTATATGAAGTTTCGAAAGATCTTAATGCAGATGCTTTGGTCACAGGTCATTATGTTAAAAGTATTACAAAAAATAATAAAACAAACATGTATAAAGCCTTAGATGAAAATAGAGATCAAAGTTATTTTTTATTTAACACAACTCGTAAACAACTTGATTATTTAAGATTTCCATTAGGAGGTATGCTTAAAGAAAAAACAAGAGAGATTGCAAAAAATCTTGATTTAAATGTTGCGGAAAAACCTGACAGTCAAGATATATGTTTTGTTCCAAATGGAGATTATGCTTCCGTAATTAGAAAATTTAGACCTGAGTCATTTCAAAAAGGAAATATTAAAAATATAAATGGAAATGTAATTGGAGTGCATGATGGTATCATAAACTTCACTATTGGACAGAGAAAAGGTATCAAAGTTTCTGATAAAGAGGCTCTATACGTTCTTAATATAGATTCAGATAAAAATGAGATAATTGTCGGGCCTAAAAAAAATCTTGGAAAAAAAAATATATACTTAAGAGACTTAAATTTATTGTGTGATAAAAAAGATTTAGATCAAAGTATTTATGTTAAAGTAAGATCTACTGGAAATCTTTTAAAGGCAAAAGTTGATTTAATTGAAAATAATCATGCCCATGTAAATTTAGTTAAACCTGAAGATGGTATATCACCTGGACAAGCTTGCGTTTTTTATAAAAAAGACCAATTTGGCCATAAGGTTCTTGGTGGTGGATGGATAAAGGGATAAAAATAATATAAAAGAGAAATTATTTTTTTTTATTTTTTCTTTTAGCTCTTCTTTTTTTTGAGCCTTGTTTTCTTCGACCTCTATGCTTTTTTGGGTAACTCATTTGCTCCTATATTATTAATTTTATTGAAATTGTTATTGGGATATAGCATTCTCTTTTATAGTTATCAAATTTATTTATGTCTAAATCTTTTAAGACTTTCCTAAAGCATACAGCTAAGGATTTTCATAATCAATCTGTAAATCCACCAGTTGTGAGAGCTTCAACAATAATTTTTAAGTCTATGCAACATATTAGAAAGACACAAATAAAAGCTAAAAAATACCCTACGGGTGGCCACTATGATTATGGAAGACAAGGAACTTCAACAACTTATATACTCCAAAAAATACTTACCAAACTTGAGGAATGTTATCATGTTTTTACTACACCAACAGGTTTTGGTTCAGTTTTTTTATCTATATTTAGTGTTGTTAGACCTGGAGATGAAATGATAATAGCAGATCCAGTTTACAGTCCTACAAGAATTTTAACTCAAAACTTTTTAAAAGAATTTAACATTAAAACAATTTTTTATAATCCACTTGATTTAAAAACTTTACAAAAAAATATAAGTAAAAAAACTAAATTAATTTTTGTTGAAAATCCAGGAAGTAATTCTTTTGAATTTCAAGATTTAGGGAAAATAATATCGATTGCAAAAAAAAATAAGATTTTAACTGCTATTGATAATACTTGGGCAACACCCTATTATTTCAAGCCAATTAAATTTGGTTTTGATATGTCCATAGTATCTGCTACCAAATATTATTCAGGACATTCAGACGTAATGGGTGGTAGTTTAGCTGTTAATAAAAAAGTTTTTAATAAAGTAAAAGCCGCAGAAAAAATCACTGGTTTGAGATTAGGACCCGATGATGCATACTTGATTACTAGAGGTTTAAGAACTCTTGATATCAGATTAGATAGACATAGAGAGAATGCAAAAAAAATTGCAGACTTTTTATCTAAAAACAAAAAAATTAAATTACTTTATCCTTATAAAAAAGACTCTTACAATTTTAGGATGTGGAAAAAATATTATTCTGGTGCTTCAGGATTAATGGGTTTAAAAATTAAAGCAAAAAATATAAATTCTGTTAGAAAATTTGTAAATTCGCTTAAACTTTTTGGCTATGGGTATAGCTGGGGTGGTTTTGAAAGTTTAGTTTTACATCAGGAGTTTAGAGAAACTGGAAATAGAACTTATATGAATTTGGCAAATGATGAACATTTAGTTAGATTTCATATTGGCTTAGAAGATCCTAGTGACCTTATTGCAGATATTAGGCAAGCCCTCAAACATTTAAAATAATAAATTATGTCCTCAGAAAAATTTATAAGAAACAAAACTGCATTAATAACTTTGATTGCTGCCAGTGCCGTTGTTTTAATTTCATTAGGAGTTAGACAAACTTTTGGAATGTTTTTTATGGACTTTAAAGATGATTTAGGAATTACCTTAACCCAATCAGGACTATCAATTGGAATTCAAATGTTAATGTGGGGATTAACTGGTCCTATATTCGGTGCAATAGCTGATAAGTATGGTGGACATAAAGCGATTGCATTAGCATTTCTTTTTTTTATAGCAGGTGTTTATTTTTTATATGCAGGCCCTAATACTGGAATTTTTTTTCAAATAGATATGGGAGTTTTAATAGGAATTGGTCTAGGGGGAACAGCGATCAGTATTCCAATGTCGATAGTTGGAAAACATTTTCCACTATCAAATAGAACAATTGCAATGAGTATAGTTACAGCAGTTGGATCTTTTGGATATTTTTTATCTCCAATATTAACTCAATATTCTTTAACAGAAAACGGTTGGGAGATAACATTATTATCATTTTTAGTAGCTTTAGTTATTGGATTAGGTATTTCATTTTTTGTTAGATCACCTTCATTAGAACAAACTATTGAAAAACCAAATACTCAAAGCTTGTCTGATGCTATTAAGGAGGCGTTTGGAACAAAAAGTTATATTTTGTTAGTTTCTGGTTTTTTTGTATGTGGTTTTCATATAACTCTAGTAGGTACACATGTTCCAACCTACGTAATAGATCGTGGATTAGAAAGCTGGACTGCTGCAGCAATTTTATCTTTAATTGGATTATTCAATATTTTTGGTTCACTTTGTAGTGGTTATCTATCAACAAAAATGAGTAAGAAGATAATATTAAGTACAATCTATAGCCTTAGAGGAATATCAATTATTTTATTCATATTTTTACCAGCTAGTAATATCAATTCTTTTATTTTTGGAGCAAGTTTTGGTTTCTTATGGCTATCAACTGTACCTGCAACAAGTGGAATAGTTGCACATATGTTTGGTACAAAATACTTAGGACTTTTATACGGTATCGTATTTTTAAGCCACCAAATAGGATCATTTTTTGGAGCATATCTTGGGGGTTTATTCCACGATCTTTATGGGTCATATGATTACGCGTGGTATTTAGCAATTGCTTTATCTGTCTTTGCAGCAATAATTCATTTACCAATAAAAGAACAACCGGTTTTAAGATTAAAAACAGAATAAATTGAGTAAAGAAAATCAACTTAAAGAGATTCATACATCTGGTAAAGCTTACGCCATATATAAATCAATAAATGGGTTTAATTTATATACAGACTTTTCAAAAAAGATTACTTTAAATAACAAAAATGTCTCTGGTTTTTTAAATAAGAAAAGAGTTAGTAAAAAACCTCAAGAGACAGATTTATTTATTGGTTTTTTTGGATATGAATTATTAAATAATTTAATTGGAATTAAAGTTCCAAAACAAAAAAGTATGAATTTTCCAAAAGGAATATTCTATAAACCAGAAAAAAAAATAAGCTATTCTAACAATCTAGTCAATTATAGGATTGATAAAGTCAGACTGAAAAAAAAATTTAAGATTAATATTAATAGAAAATCCTATACAAAAATTTTTAATAAATTTAAAAAAAAAATCAAAAGTGGTGAAACTTACCAAATTAAGATCTGCACAAAATATAAACTCAAATCTGCAATTGACCCATTAGATTTTTTTTGTAGACTTTCAAAAACAAATTTAGCTCCTGAAGCTTTTATGATCAGAGACAAAGATTATTCCATTATTAGTTGTTCACCTGAAAATTTGATAACCAAAAAAGGGTCTTTAATTACTACCAAGCCTATAGCCGGGACAGTTAGAAAAAATAAAAGAATGAATAAAATTAAAGCCTTAAATTATTTTAGAAACAATCTTAAAGAAACCAAAGAACATAATATGATTGTAGACATGGAAAGAAGTGATATGTCTCGGATCTGTAAAGTCGGTACTGTTAAGCTATCTAAGGAAAAAGCTGTCGAAGAATATAAAGATCTTTTTCATTATGTTAGTTTAATCAAAGGTAAAGTTAAAAAGAACATTAAAAATATAGATATAATTAAAGCAATGATGCCAGGGGGGTCAGTAATTGGTTGTCCAAAAATTAGCACTCTTAATCTTCTCAATAATCAAGAAAAAGAAAATAGAAATATTTATACAGGAAGTTTTGGGTATCTAAAGTTTAATGGAGATATGAAATTTAATATTATTATAAGATCAATTTTAAACTATAAAAATATTTCTGAAATCTCTGTAGCATCAGGTGTTGTTGTTGATAGTAATGCAAAGCATGAATTTGGTGAAAATTTTATTAAAGCAAAAGCATTAATCGATCTCTTTAAATGATTTACGTAATTGACCACAAAGATTCTTTTACACACAATGTTGTTCATCAATTTTCATTATTTGATGAAGTTAAATGTGATAACTACAACAATGTTGATAAAACAAAACTAAATAAAGCAAAGGTAATTGTTTTTTCACCTGGTCCAGGAAATCCTAAAAATTATCCCTTAACCTCTAAGATCTATAATCAATTTAAGGGTAAAAAGAAAATAATTGGTATTTGTTTGGGATTTCAGCAGATATTATTTTGTGAAGGTGCACAAATTGTCGAACAAAATAAAATTTATCATGGTTATCAATCTAGTATTAAGGTCAATAGTAAAAATTCATTATTTAAAAAAAATCAAATATTTAAAGTTGGTCGTTATCATTCTTTAAAATTAAAAGAACCTTTTAAAATTAAAGATTTTGAGATAACTATGAGATGCTTAGAATCAAAAGTAGCTATGGCTTTTGAAAATAATAAGGATAAAATTTATGGATTTCAATTTCACCCAGAGTCATTTTTAACAAACAATGGTAACTTTCTTATTAAAAAAATCTTATCGTCTTAAAGATCTTAAACAAATAGATTTTAAAGATTTATGGGGCGATCATGGAATCTTTACAACTATGTGGATTTTTGGCAAGCCACCCAAGATTTTATTTTTTAAAAATCATTTATCCAATCTTCTCAAATCTTTAAAAAAATATAAAATAAATAAGAGATTTATTAAGAATAATATTCTTCAAATATTAAATAAAAATTTATCCAAAAAAAAAAATTATAATCATTTACTCAGAATTGCTATTAATAAAAATACTATATCAATATCTTTAAGAAAACGCTTAATTCCAAAATTAAATTTTAATTTAAAACTTGTAAATCTTAGAAGAGAAAGACCTCAATTTAAAAATTTAAAATATAAAAAAATATTATCTCATTTATCTAAAATGAATAATACTAAATCTGATATAGGTCTTGTTTTTAATAAGAAACTTTTCGAAACTGGCACCTCTAATCTTTTGTTTATTAGTAATGATAAAATTTTTACACCAAAAAAAGATTATTATGAGGGGATCACATATAAATTTTTTAAATCCAAAGTTAAGAAAATTTATAAAAAGGAAATTTTTGTAAAAGAACTAAAGAAATTTGATGAAATATTATTAATTGGTTCTGGCAAAGGTGTAACCTCAGTCAAGACAATTAGTCAAATTGGTTGGAAAAGGAAAAATTTAAAATATTACTATATATTTTTAAAATATTACCGTTCAGCTATCAGAAATTCTAATTTGTATAGGTTTAGTTAATGAAAGATCCAAATAACCCATGTTTATTCTGTAATAATGAAAAGAGTGGTTTTACTATTCAGAATAAATTAGCTTATGCAAGTTATGACACCTATCCTGTTTCAAAATATCATTGTCTGATAATACCCAAAAGACATATAAAAGATTTTTTTGAATTAACTAATGAAGAATTGGTAGCTTGTAACGATCTTATTAGGAAAGTTAAAGATGAAGTAATAAAAAAAGATCCAAATATTGACGGTTTTAATCTTGGAACAAATATAGGTAGGGTTTCAGGTCAATCTATTTTACATTGCCATTTTCATTTGATTCCTCGAAGGTTAGGAGATGTCGAGAATCCTCAAGGGGGTGTAAGATCAGTTATTCCCAATAAGCAACACTACAAAAGAAAAAAATAGGCTGTTATTAAAGGTTAATTGCGATGAGTTAGCAATTGAACTATTTTTTTAAATAGATTAGAAACTTTAAGATTAGAATAAAAACTAACATAAGGCGGACATGTTTAATACAAACCCATTTTCTGTTTTAGCAGAAACAATTCCCCCTATAGCAATGCAGGGCTTTATAGTTGCAATGATAGTTTTAATAGCCCTTGGTACAATTATTCAAATGATACACCATAAAAATCTTACATATTTTTTCAATAATGCAAAAAAAGCAAAATTATCTGCCACTAAACAATTAGGCTTAGGAGAAAAAACATCGATTATTGCAAAAACAACAGTTGTTGATATTGGCACAACATCTGAACTTGGTTTTGGCAAAAGAAGGCTAGCTCATGTACTTGGAATGTATGGAACAATTTTATTTTGGGTTTCATCGGGTATTTTAGTTTTTTGTTATACTGGAATTGGAAAATCTAATTCAGAAATGTGGTCTATTCTTTGGCACACAGGAGCAATTTTAACTTGTTTAGGTGGTTATTGGTTCTGGTTTTTTTTAAGAGTTGATGTTTCAGCTGAAGCACATCCTTGGTACAGAATTATTAAAGCTGATTTGTTTGTATTGGCTTTGTTAGCTTGTGCAACTTTTGGTTTAGCGTGGTCATACACTCAATTTGGTGGACAAGTAGGTTTGTCATATTTGTTTTTTACTTTATTTGTAGCAGCCAACTTAATTTTATTTGGAGGAGTATATTGGTCAAAATTTGCTCATATGTTTTATAAACCAGGGGCTGCTATACAAAAAAATTTAGCAGAAGCTGATGGTTCAAGGGATAACCTTCCACCTCCAGCAGATGCACCTGAACAATTTGGCCTAGGTATAAAAAGAGAAGAGCCAAAACATTATTAATATGTTATTAAAAAAAGGAGAAAAATAAATTATGTCAACTTTTGTATACATGACTAGATGCGATGGCTGTGGACACTGTGTAGATATTTGTCCGTCTGATATTATGCATATAGATGAAAATATAAGACGAGCAAAAAACATAGAACCAAATTTTTGCTGGGAATGCTATTCTTGTGTTAAGGCTTGCCCTAATCATGCGATAGATGTTAGAGGTTATGCTGACTTTGCACCAATGGGGCATAGTGTGAGAGTTAGAAGGGAAGAAGAAAAAGGAACTATTTCTTGGAAAATTAAATTTAGAAACGGAACAGAAAAGAATTTTGTTTCTCCGATTACAACTAAACCTTGGGGAAAATTTATTCCTAAACTTGCTGAAGAGGATAAACCAAATCAAGGTGAAATTAATTCTCAGAGACTTTATACTGAACCTGAAGGCTTAAATACGAATGGAGAATTACCATCTGTACCAAAAGATTCTTTTAAAAAAGGAGTTTATTACTAGTGGCTAAACATAAAACTCATTTTGAAGATTGCGATGTACTAGTTGTAGGCGGAGGTATGGCTGGGACCGGTGCAACTTTTGAAGCTAGACATTGGGGAAGAGATTTAAAGATTATATGTGTTGAAAAAGCCAATATTGATAGAAGTGGTGCAGTTGCTCAAGGTTTGTACGCGATTAACTGCTATATGGGAATGCAGTGGGATGAAAATCAACCTGAAGATCACGTGAGATATGCTCGAAATGATTTAATGGGAATGGTTAGAGAAGACTTGGGCTACGATATGGCTCGACATGTAGACTCAACAGTACATATGTTCGATGAGTGGGGCTTACCAATGATGAAAAATGAAAAAACAGGAAGGTATTTAAGAGAGGGTAAATGGCAAATAATGATTCATGGAGAAAGCTATAAACCAATCGTTGCTGAGGCAGCCAAAAAATCTGCAGATAAAATTTACAATAGAATAATGATCACACACTTATTAATGGATGAGGCTCAAGAGAATAGAATAGGAGGGGCAGTTGGTTTTAATATGAGAACTGGAGATTTTCATGTTTTCAGAGCCAAGACTGTAATTGTAGCAGCAGGCGGAGCTTCACATATCTTTAAACCCAGAGCAGTTGGTGAGGGAATGGGTAGAACTTGGTATGCTCCCTGGAGTAATGGTTCTGCTTATGCACTACCTATTGCTGCAGGTGCAAAAATGACACAAATGGAAAATAGAATTGTCTTATGTAGATTTAAAGATGGTTATGGTCCAGTAGGAGCATATTTTTTACACTTAAAAACTTATACTCAAAATGCAAATGGTGAGAACTATGAGAAAAAATGGTATGATCAAACTAAAGAACTTGTTGGAGAGTATATTGATCACCATCCAACTCCTACTTGTTTAAGAAATCATGCATTTATTCAAGAAACAATGGCAGGCGGTGGACCAATTCAAATGGTCACAACAGAGGCATTTCAAGATCCGCATCTAGAAACTGTAGGTTGGGAAAATTTTTTAGGTATGACTGTCGGGCAAGCAGTAGTTTGGGCATCTCAAAATATTGACCCAAAATATACAAACCCAGAGTTGACTACATCAGAGCCATATGTAATGGGTTCCCATGCAACATGTTCAGGAGCATGGGTTAGTGGACCAGAGGATTTGTCGCCGCCAGAATACTTTTGGGGTTACAACAGAATGTTAACCATCGATGGTTTATTTGGTGCTGGAGATACAGTTGGTGGAAGTGCACACAAATTTTCATCAGGATCATTTACTGAGGGTAGATTAGCGGCAAAAGCAGCTGTAAGATATATTGAAGATAAAAAAGCTGAAGGGATTTCGGTGTCAGATAAACAATGTGAAGATTTCAAATCTAAAGTTTATAAACCCTTAGAAATCTACACAGTTGCTCAAAATGAAATTACTGGGGGAACTGTTTCTCCTAGTTACATATCTCCTATACAAGGTCTACAAAGACTTCAAAGAATAATGGATGAGTATGTAGGTGGAATTGCAACCAATTATATGACTAACGATAATATGCTTAAAAGAGGATTAGAATTATTAGCTTGGCTAGAGGAGGATTTAGAAAAAGTAGGTGCGGAGGACTATCATCAATTGATGAGAGCCTGGGAGCTTAAACATAGAGCTTTAACTTCTCAATGTGTAACAGAACACACTTTATTTAGAGAAGAAACTCGTTGGCCAGGATATTATTATAGAGGTGACCACATGAAACTAGATGATGATAATTGGCATTGTCTAACCGTTTCAAGAAGAGACCCAAAAACTGGTAAATTTACAATGGAAAAGGTACCCGTATATCATATTGTAGATGAGAATGAGAAGAAGAAGGCCTCTTAAACAATTTATCAAAAAGTAAAATTTAATGGATCTTTTATCTAAAACTGATGAGGAAATATTTGCTATAGGTAAATCATTATGGGAAAATCTTGTCAGATCCTCAAATCTCAAAGATTATGGAGGTTTCACTAAAGATTTTTCAACTCAGATGCTTTTTGGGGCAAATGAGGTAGAGCTAGGAAAGCAGTGGGCTAATAATGAGCTTATTACAAATTTGAACGAAACTTATGAGCCTTTTGGTACTTTAAGAAGAGGGGACCATATTACAGTACTCATAAAGCAAACAAACAAGAAAATACCTGGTGAGTTTTTGGGCAGGTTAGTTTTAGGAGTAGAGGACGGTGAAGTTAAGGTTTTTGGAGCAACAATTTATTGATCAAAAAATTTTATAAAAGTTGAATTATAATTTGACAATTTTTCTACTAGGTGTATTCAGGAAGGTAGATGCATCTTCCAAATATAAAAAT
This sequence comes from uncultured Pelagibacteraceae bacterium, assembly GCA_902582385.1. Lineage (GTDB taxonomy): Bacteria > Pseudomonadota > Alphaproteobacteria > Pelagibacterales > Pelagibacteraceae > Pelagibacter. The sequence continues at coordinate 13,232 of CACHRX010000002.1, forward strand.
TCCTCAAAAAATAACTAATAAAAAAACAACCTTTATAAAAACTGGAATTTTTTCTGCAATTGCAGCTTGTTGGAGTGTTATCTTGCTTGGAACTTTTATAACTTTTAAATAAGCTATATTCAAAGTTTTTTATTTTTAGATGGAAGTTTTTTTACCAATAGCTCAAGTACTTATCAATCCTGTTGAAATACTTTTGTTAAGCGCAATAGTTGGTGTTCTCTCAGGTTTATTTGGTGTTGGTGGTGGATTCTTAATGACACCTTTTTTAATTTTTATGGGGGTCCCTCCCGCTTATGCTGTGGCTAATGAAGCTAATAACATTCTAGCAACCTCTGTATCAGGATCTACTACTCATTGGTTAAAAAATACCTTGGATTATAAAATGGGTTTTATGATTGTAATTGGGGGTTCTATTGGGACTGCTCTAGGTATTTATACATTCACTTATTTCAAAGGTATTGGAAAAATAGATACAGTTATTTCTTTAGCATATATGTATATACTTGCAATCATTGGTACATTGATGTTGGTAGAAAGTCTTGGTGAAATTGATAAGGCAAAAAAAAATGTTGTAGAAAAAAAAAAGTTACATGTACATTATTGGATACATGGACTTCCTTTAAGAATGAGATTTCCAAAATCAAAATTATATGAAAGTGTGTTTACACCAATTATTATTGGATTAGTGGTTGGTTTTATAGCAGCAATAATGGGTATAGGAGGTGCTTTTATCTTAGTACCAGCAATGATCTATATTATCAAAATGCCTACGAGATTAGTTCCTGGAACTTCTCTATTTGTGACTATTTTTGTAAGTGTCATAGTTACTTTTTTACACTCTTTTAATTATGGTTCAATTGATTTAATGTTGGTAGTGATGCTAGTTGTTGGATCAATAATAGGTGTCCAAGTTGGTCAAAAACTTGGAGAACAAATTGATAGTTCAGGACTTAAAGCATTATTAGCCCTTTTGTTATTAATTGTTGGTATAGTAATTGCTTATGATACTTTTTTTGCAGAAGAAATACAGAAAGAAACAATTAAAGCAATTAATCAAGATTTAAATTTTTTCTCAAAATTTATTTTAGAATTTTCTAAGGATATGCCATTCTTTTATGGACTGTTTTCAATTATGTTTGCAATTTCTCTTGGAATAGGTGCAGCTTTTATAAGAAGATTCATTTCAGTTTTTAGAAAAAAATATTTTAGTAAGCCTATTAAACAATCTAAATAAATAATTTTGAATAAATCCCAATTGTAAAAATACTTACAATACCAACTGTCGCCATAGCAATAAATCCAACAAAAAAAGGTTTATATCCCATATCTTTAATGTCTTTTAAATTTGTTGATAAACCAATAGCTGCCATTGCCATAGTTAAGAAAATTTTTGAAATGATTTTAATTAATTCAATTGTTTCAACCCAATTAGTATTAGTGTTTGAAATAAAAAATTGATCCCCTATATTTCTAAAGATAATCATTCCAACAAAACCTAAAACAAAATAAGGAAAAATATTAAGGATTGAATAGCTTTTTTCTTTTGTTCGACCTCTATTATAGAGGAAAGCAAAAAGTGGAATCATTATAATTAAAAAAGTGTTTCTTATAAGCTTTGTTATCGTAGCTATATTCAATGTTTCTGGACTATTAAATTGTTGATCATATATTAGCCCTGCAGCAGCAACTTGAGACGTCTCGTGTATAGAAGTCCCTAAGAAAAGTCCTGCAAATAGTGAATTTCCATCAAAATAAATGTTTGCAAAATAAGGATATAAGAGCATAGATAAAATTCCAAATAGAGTAATATTTGCAATCGCATATGATATCTCATTTTTATTTGCCTTAATGACTGGAGCTGTAGCTATAATAGCAGTTGTTCCACATACAGTGCTCCCTATTGATATTAGATAAGCCATTCTAGTCGGTATCTTAAACTTTTTTATTAATAATTTAATGACAACTAAAACACTTATTATACAAATTATTATTAGTGGAATTGCAATTTTACCAAATTCTAAAAATTCAAACGGTTTTAATTGTATACCTAAACAAATAATCCCAAGTTTAAGCACATAGTCTTTAGTAAAATCCAAACCCTTTTGAAAACCCCTTCTTACTCCAAAAAAATTTCCCAAAAAAATTCCTAAAATAATTGCTATCATCGCTGTAGAAATAGGACTTTTGCTATACCCCAAAAGCTCAATACCGATAATGTTATTAAATCCTTGAGATAAAGAATAAAGTATAACAGCAAGGATTATACCTGGCACTAATACCAAGTATTTTTTAAAAAACATTCTATAATTTATTTGTTATGCGCTTCTATAAAGTTTAGTCATAACAAATTCTTTATGACCTAAAGCTTCTGCACAAGTTAATCTCCCGTTTGCAACTCTAAGGGTTGTTTCAATAAGTTTATCTCCTGCCTCAGATAAATTCATTTCTCTAGAAAGAATTTTTGAAACGTCACAATCTATATGTTCACCCATTCCTTTAACTGTTAAAGGATTTGCTGTTAATTTAACAACAGGTTCAATTGGATTACCAACTATATTTCCTTGTCCAGTGGGGAATAAATGAATATTAAAACCAGCAGCAGCTTGAAGTGTTACACACTCTGCAGCAGCAGAGGAAGTATCCATAAAATATAAGCCTTTCCCTTTTTTTGGTTCCTCAGCCGGTTCTAAAACATCTATAAATTTACAATTACCAATTTTCTGGAAATTACCAAATGCTTTTTCTTCAATTGTAGTTAAACCTCCAGCAATATTACCAGCTGTAGGTTGACTTTCAGAAAGATCATCTGTTGCTTCTTTTAAAATGAAATCATTATATGAACTCCAAGTTTTCATAAATTTATCTGAAGCTTCTTTTGTAGCTCCTCTGGTTGCACAAACTTTTTCTGCTCCAGTTAATTCTGAAGTTTCACCAAAACATAAATGAACACCCAGTGGTTCAAGTTTATCCATTAGATTGCCTACAGTAGGATTTGAAGCTAAACCTGATGTTGTATCAGACTCGCCGCATTTAACAGAAATCCATAAATCACTCATTGGACATTCCTCTCTTTGTTTTTCCGATGCCCACATAACAAATTCTTGTGCTTTTTTAGACGCTTTCATTACTGTTCCAATATCACCTGTTCGCTCTATATGAAAACCTTCAACTGGTTTCCCAGTTTTTGAAATTCCATCAACAATTTTTTTTGTCCATTTGGGCTCAATTCCTATAACAATTACAGCCGCAACATTTGGGTTGCTTCCTGTTCCAATCATTGTTCTAAAATGTAATTCTAAATCTGCCCCAAATTGAAGTCTGCCATATGAGTGTGGTAGAGCAATTGTCCCTTTTATGTTGTTTGCTACTGCTTCAGCACAAGCATTTGAAATATCATCTACTGGAAGAACAATTACATGATTTCTAGTTCCAGCTCTTCCATTTTCTCTTTTATAACCTAAAAAACTTTTTGGAATATCCATCAAATTACCATTTTTTAGTTTTTACATTATGAACATGAACATGCTCACCTTTTTTAATCGATTTAACTACTTTTCCAATATCGTGTCCATATTTTATAATTGTATCTCCCTCATTAAGGTCCTCCATAGCAATTTTGTGCCCTAATGGAATTTCATCTATTGATTGAATATTTATTGAGCTGTCATTTTCCATAATCCAGCAGTTACATTCCTGTTTTGGTGTAATTTTTTCAATAACTACTACACCAACATTGTCTTTTTGATCGTGAATTATAATATCTGTAGCCATAAATAGTGTCGATTTGTTTGTTTGAAATTTTTAAAATCTTATATATTAATCGCGAGAATTAACAATTAATTTTTAAAAATTTGATTATTTACTAGTTTAGAAAGGTTCTACTAATGACAAAAATGACAACAGAAGAAGCTTTTGTAAAAGTTTTACAAATGCATGGTATTGAACATTCTTTTGGAATTATAGGATCTGCGTTTATGCCTATTTCAGATATTTTTCCAGATGCAGGAATTACTTTTTGGGATGTTGCCCATGAAACAAATGGTGGATTGATTGCTGATGGTTATACAAGAGCTACTGGTAAAATGTCCATGGTCATTGCTCAAAATGGACCTGGGATAACAGGATTAGTTACACCAATTAAAACTGCTTATTGGAATCATACACCTCTCTTATTAGTAACACCTCAAGCAGCAAACAAAACAATGGGACAAGGTGGTTTTCAAGAAGTTGAACAAATGAATTTATTTAAAGATATGGTTTGTTACCAAGAAGAAGTAAGAGATCCATCTAGAATGGCTGAAGTTTTAAATAGGGTTATTGAAAAAGCAATTAGAGGATCTGCACCTGCACAAATAAATGTACCTAGAGATTATTGGACTCAAGTAATTGATATAGATTTACCTCCAATTGTTAGATTAGAAAGACAAGCAGGCGGTGTTGATGCAATTAAAAAGGCTGCTGATTTATTATCAAAAGCAAAATTTCCAGTAATATTATCTGGAGCAGGTGTTGTAATTGGTGGTGCTATCGAAGATTGTAAAAAACTTGCTGAAAAATTAGATGCACCAGTTTGCTCTGGCTATCAGCATAACGATAGTTTTCCAGGAAGCCATCCATTAGCAGCTGGACCACTAGGTTACAATGGATCAAAAGCTGGAATGGAACTAATTTCTAAAGCAGATGTTGTTTTGGCACTTGGCACAAGGCTTAATCCTTTTTCAACTCTACCAGGTTATGGAATGGATTATTGGCCTAAAAATGCAAGTATTATTCAAGTTGATATGAATTCGGATAGAATTGGTTTAACAAAAAAAGTAACTGTTGGAATATGTGGTGATGCTAAATTAGTTGCTCAACAACTTTTAGCACAACTTTCCCCAACAGCTGGAGACACTGATAGACAAAAAAGAAAAGATATTATTCATCAAACTAAATCAGCATGGTTGCAAAAATTATCAAGCTTGGATCATGAAGATGACGATGAAGGTACTGTTTGGAACAAGGAGGCTAGAGAAAGAGATTCTGATAGAATGTCTCCGAGACAAGCTTGGCGTGCTATTCAAGCAGGAATGCCTGACGATGTAATTATATCTAGTGATATTGGAAACAATTGCGCAATTGGAAATGCTTATCCAACTTTTGAAAAAGGAAGAAAATATTTAGCACCAGGATTATTTGGACCATGTGGTTATGGTTTTCCATCAATTCTTGGAGCAAAAATTGGATGCCCTGATACCCCAGTTATTGGTTTTGCCGGTGATGGAGCTTTCGGAATTAGCATGAATGAAATGAGTTCATGTGCTAGAGAAGAATGGCCAGCAATTTCAATGGTTATCTTTAGAAATTATCAATGGGGAGCTGAAAAAAGAAATACTACTTTATGGTTTGACGATAATTTTGTTGGAACAGAGCTTGATCCAGAATTAAGTTATGCAAAAGTAGCTGATGCTTGTGGTTTAAAAGGAGTAACGGTAAAAACTATGGAAGAAACTACAGCTGCTATTAAACAGTCTTGTGACGACCAAAAAAAAGGAATTACTACATTCATAGAGGTAATTTTAAATCAAGAGCTTGGCGAACCTTTCAGAAGAGATGCTATGAAAAAACCTGTTAAAGTTGCTGGTATAAATAAAGGTGATATGAAACCTCAAAAATCTTTAAATGGATGATGTTAAAATAGGTTCTAATAGAAGTTTTGGGATTGTATTTTTTATAGTATTTTTATTAATTTCTCTTTATCCCATAATTAATGATGAAAATATAAGATATTGGGCTCTAATTATTTCTTTAATTTTTTTAATTTTAGGTCTGCTGAAATCAAATATATTAACCCCATTAAATAAACTTTGGTTCAAATTTGGAATATTATTAGGAAGAATTATTTCACCGTTAATAATGGGAATGATTTTTTTCTTTGTAGTTACACCTATAGGTTTTTTAATGAGAATGTTAAAAAAGGACTTATTAAATCTTAAGTATAATAACAACAAGTCTTATTGGATTGAAAAAACAGAGCCAAAGAGTAAAATGAAAAATCAATTTTAAAATGAGTTTTATAAAAGAATTTTGGGAATTTTTAAAAATTAGAAAAAAATATTGGCTTTTACCAATCATTATTGTCTTGGTTATTTTTGGAGGCTTAATTGTTCTAAGTCAAGGTTCTGCTGTAGCTCCGTTTATTTATACTATTTTTTAAAAAAGTTTAATTATTAATAAAAAAATGTTAAATAAATTTTAGGAGTTTAGTTTGAAAGTAGCTATAAAAATTTTTATCAGTTTAATTTCAACATTTCTTTTAATAGAATTGATATTTAGAACGATAATTTTTTTTCCATCCAAAGATATAAATGTATATAAATATGGATTAGTTAAGTCAATTAAACTTTCTTTTGAAGAAGTTTATCCAATTAGATTTACTCTTAAAAATAACACAGGAATAATTAAAGAAGAAGAAACAAAAAATCAAAAAGAAAAAAAAGCTAAATTTTTAGTTTTTGGAGGTTCTACTACAAGAGGGTGGATTGACAAATGTAAAAGTCCAGTCCTAGATAGCATAACATCTTCCTGGCCTGATGAGCTTAAAAAAATAAATAATAATTTTGATTTTTATAATTTTGCTGAAAATGGCGCCAATAGCGATGATCAATTAAAAGTATTAGAAAAAAGAATTAAAACTTATGAAGCTGAAGTTATTTTGTGGGCAAGTAAATTTAATATGGATAATATTTTTTATTGGAATGATTACCCAAATTATGATTTGCTAAAATATAGTTTTTCCAATACAAGAAAAAATTATTTTTTCCTAATGATTAATTCAATTAATAACAGTATTAGTAATTACATGGCATCATATAAATTTTTAAATTTAATTTCGTTAAGAATAAGACAAAATTATTTTAATTATAATTTATATTCACAGGAAATGAATATTTCTAAAGAGGATGTTTATTATTCAGTCCAAAATAATAAGATAAATACAAAAAAAGCAATAAAAATTGCACAAAAATATAATATAAAAAAGTTTTATATTGTTTCATTACCTTATAGAAATCTAAGGTTTGATTTTGAACCATATAAATTTGATTTATATGACAAAGCTATAATTGAACTGGAAAAAGAATTTGAACCATTTGTAAAAGTGATTGATGTTAAAAATGATCCTGTATATTTAAATAATGAAGAATTATTTTGTGATAATGTACATCAAACCCCAAAAGGTAATTCTCTTCAAGCAGAACATATTTATAATAGATTAGTTAAAGATAAATATTTAAATGAATAAAATTTTAGGTATATCTGCTTTTTATCACGATAGTGCGGCTTGTCTTTTGAAAAATGGAAAAATTATTGCAGCTGCACAAGAAGAACGTTTTACAAGAAAAAAACATGATCCACGATACCCAAAAAATGCAATTCAATTTGTATTGGATTTTGCAAATTTAAAATTGAGTGAGGTCGACCAAATAGTTTTTTTTGAAAAACCTTTTTTGAAATTTGAAAGATTACTAGAGACATATGTTGCATTTGCTCCAAAAGGTTTCATTTCTTTTGCAAAAGCAATGCCACTATGGATCAAAGAAAAACTTTTTCAAAAGAATCTTTTATTTAATAAATTAAAAGAACACGATAAAAACTATAAATCTGATGAAAATATATTTTTTTCAGACCATCATTTAAGTCATGCAGCCAGTGCTTTTTTTCCATCTCCTTTTGAGGAAGCTGTAGTTTTGACTGCAGATGGGGTAGGTGAATGGGCAACGACTACAGTGGCTGTAGGTAAAGGTAATAAATTAGATATAAAAAAAGAAATTCATTTCCCTCATTCACTTGGACTACTTTATTCTGCATTCACATATTATACAGGTTTTAAAGTGAATAGTGGTGAATATAAATTGATGGGCCTAGCTCCATATGGAAATCCAATTTATGAAAATAAGATTAAAGAATTAATTAATATTAAAGAAGATGGAACATTTAGATTAAATCAAAAATATTTTAATTATGCCACTGGTCTTACAATGACCAATGATCATTTTCACAATTTGTTTGGTCAAAAACCTAGAGATCCCAAAAAAGAAAAATTAACTCAATTTCATATGGATATAGCTTCTTCAATACAAAAAATAACCGAAGAAATAATGATCAAATTAGCAAAATCAATTCGTGAAGAATATAATATTAAAAATTTATGTTTAGCTGGAGGTGTAGCATTAAATTGTGTAGCAAATGGAAAAATTCTTCAAGAAAGAATTTTTGATAATATTTGGATACAGCCTGCAGCAGGCGATGCTGGTGGTTCTCTTGGTGCTGCACTAGCGCTATGGCATATTGATCAAGGAAATAAACGAATTGTGAATTCAAATGATGATATGAAGGGATCTTATTTAGGGTCTGAATTTTCACAGGATCAAATTGAAAATGAATTGAAGTCAATTGGTGCGCATTATGATAAATTTGATTATGAAGATTTAATTAGTAAAACATCTGATTATTTATCTAATGAAAAGGCAGTAGGTTGGTTTCAAGGCAGAATGGAGTTTGGTCCAAGAGCATTAGGATCAAGATCAATTTTAGGGGATCCTAGATCTGACAATATGCAAAAAAATCTTAACCTAAAAGTAAAATATAGAGAAAGCTTTCGGCCTTTTGCACCATCAATTCTAAAAGAAGATTTACCTGAATGGTTTGATATAACTGTTGATAGTCCATACATGTTACTTGTTGCAAATATTAATTCAAAAAAAAAGATAGAGATGACAGATGATCAAAAAAAACTATTTGGTATTGATAAATTAAATATTAAAAGATCAGATATTCCCGCTGTAACTCATGTTGACTATTCAGCTAGAATTCAAACTGTAACAAAAGAAAAGAATAAACGTTATTACGATTTAATTTTAAAATTTAAAGAGAAAACTGGTTGTCCTGTAATAGTTAATACATCTTTTAACGTAAGAGGAGAACCTATTGTGAATACTCCTACAGATGCATTTAACTGTTTTATGGGAACAGAACTAGATTACCTTGTAATTGGAAATTGTATTTTAGATAAATCTAAGCAAGATAATAATCTCAAAAAAGATTACAAAAAAAAATTTGAATTAGATTAATTTAATACTGACATTGGATCCAGTCTTGTTTGAAACCAATTTATTCTAAAATCTAAATGAGGTCCTGTAGATCTACCAGTGGAACCAACAGTTCCAATAATATCTCCTTTATTAATTTTATCTCCAATAGAGACCAAAACTGTCTCAAGATGAGAATATATTGTTGATATTCCATGACCATGATCCATAATGATTGTACCACCAGTATAATACAAATCATCTTCAGCCATTGTAACAATACCCGTGCCAGATGATTTAATCATAGTTCCCTGTTTAGCTGCAATATCAATACCATAATGAGGCCACCTAGGTTTACCATTTAAAATTCTTTGGCTTCCATAAACACCACTTATAATCCCTTCAACTGGCATTATGAATCGATTTTTAAAAAAAGGTAAATCTGAATTGATAGCTCTAGCCTTACCAATCTTACTATTTTCTTCTTTAATTCTTTTATAAACTGACTCTGGTGGAGTTACTTTGCTTTCTTCTAAACCATCTATTCTTTGAATCTTATACTTTCTTTTTAAAACTTTTTTAATTATTTTTTCTTTTTTTCCATTTTTAATTTTTGTTATTATTACGTCAAATTTTCTATCTCTATCGATACCAAATACAAAGTATCCGTCCGCTGAAACTTTAATATTTCTTTTATCAATCATAATTTTTGCAGAAGGATCAGTTATACCAATGATATAATGACCTTGCAGAAATTTTCCCTGAAATTCAACAGCATTTAATTGAGTTGTAATAAAAAAAATTATTATGAAAAATAATTTAGAAATTATTTTGCAGTCCATCCACCATCAACCAATAAAGATGTTCCAGTAATCATTGATGCAGCATCAGATGCTAGAAAGACTGCTGCTGTTGCGACATCAGATAGTTCAGCAAATCTTCCTAGTGGAATATTGTTTAGAACTTCTTTTTTAAATTTTTTACTTTTTAAGAATTTACTGGTCATTGGTGTTACAACGAAAGTAGGACATACAGTATTTACCCTAATATTATATTTAGCTAAGTCAATGGACATACCTTTAGTTAAACCCTCTAATCCAAATTTTGTCATATTATATACACTTCTTATTGGTCCACCAACATGGCCCATCTGTGATGACATATTTATTATAGAACCACCTATTTTTTTTCGATTTTTAAATTTTATCATTTTTAGGGCACAGAGTTGTGCAAGATTAAAAGTAGCCATTGTATTAATCTTAACAAGGTACTGCATATCCTTAGTTTTAACTTTTGTAAAATGTTCAGGAATATTGTTCCCTGCATTGTTAATTAAAATGTCTATTTTGGATTGTTTATTAATTATTTCTTTAATTTGTTTAAAATTAGTAACGTCACAGACATAAGATTTACATTTCTTCTTAAATTTCTTAATTTTTCTTGAAACTTCGTCTAAGTCCTTTTTTGTTCTACTGATTATTATAAGATTCGCACCTGCCTCTGCTAATGCAATAGCACAAGCTCTTCCTAATCCTTTACCAGCACCTGATACGATAGCAGTTTTATTTTTTAGATTATAATTTTTTAAAAACATTATAAAAATAATATTTTAATATCTGCGTAAATCAACTCAATAGCGACGATTAAAATAGCTAATAAACCTGCCCATGCTATCCATTTATATTTCTTAATCCAACCAGATATCAATGTTGCAGCAGTGGCCATTAGCACAATTGATAAAACTAATCCAAAAATTAATAACCCGTAGTGGTCTCCAGCAGCACCTGCTACTCCTAAAACATTGTCTAAACTCATTGTAAAGTCAGCTAACAAGATAGTCCAAATAGCCTTCAAAAAGCTTGAATTATCAACTTCAACATTTTCGTCGTGATTGGAACCTTTGATGATATCTATGTATAATTTATAAACTATATAAAGAAGAAGAAGCCCTCCTAACAATCTTAAACCTGTTATTTGCAGTAAATAAGCAGTTAACAAAGTTAAAATTATTCTTAATACAACTGCTCCACCAATTCCCCAAAAAATAATCTTTTTTCTTTGTTCGGTTGGAAATTTTGATGCAACCATTCCAATTATGATGGCATTATCCCCAGCTAAAACTAGATCAATAAGTATAATTTGAGTTAATATTGTTAATTGTTCTGGTGAAAATAAATCAGCTACCATTAGACCCTAGTATCATATCTGCACCTTTTTCTGCAATCATTATTGTTGGAGCATTAGTATTACCAGAGGTGATATTAGGCATTATGGATGCATCTATAACTCTTAAATTTTGTAAACCATGAACTTTAAGCTCGTCATTAACTACAGAATTTTCGTCATTTCCCATTTTACATGTGCCAACAGGATGAAAAATAGTTTGAGTAAATTTACTTCCTTCTTGAACAAGTTCTTCGTCTGATTGAAATTGAGATCCGGGTCTTAATTCCTCTGGTTTATATTTTTTAAAAGTGTCGGTTTGAAATACAATATCTCTAACTAATCTGAGTCCATCTGCTGCAACTTTTCTATCATCATCTGTTGATAAATAATTCATTTTAATTTTTGGTTTTTCTCTACTATCACTACTGATAATATTTATTTCTCCTCTACTAGTTGGTCTAACATTTGCAACTGTTGGGGTAAAAGCATGAAAGTCATGAAGAGCTGCACCTCCAAGTTTATCAGTGCTTATTGGCTGAACATGAAATTGTAAATTAGGAGTTTCTCTTGAAGAGTCACTTTTTGCAAATAAACAAAGTTGACTTGCCCCCATTGTCATTGGTCCTGATCTGTTAAATATAAATTCTAAACCAATCATTAAATTTCCAAATAAACTATTTATTTTTTTATTAAGCGATTTAATATTCTTTATTTTATAAACGGGTCTAAACATTAAGTGGTCTTGTAAATTTTGACCAACACCTTTTAAATCCTTAATTATATTAATACCTAAATTAGATAATTTGTTACTATTTCCTACTCCAGATGTTTGTAAAATTTGAGTAGACCCAATAGAACCAGCACTTAATAAAATTTCTTTATTTGCACTAGCTGTCTTGGTCTCATCACCTTTCCAAAAAGATACACTGACAGCTTTAGTTCCATCAAAGTTTATTTTTTTAACATGACAATTTGTTTCAATTTTTAAATTCTTTCTTTTTTTTATTGGATTTAAATATCCAACTGCTGCACTACATCTTAGACCGTTTTTTTCAGTAACTTGAAAATAACCACAACCAAAATTATCTCCTTTATTAAAATCATCAATTTTTGGAATTCCTTTCTCTTCAGCTGCATCCATAAATCTTTCAAGTAAATCTAACTTAATCCTTGGATCAGATACTGATAAGGGACCATTATCACCATGATAATCATTTTTGCCTCTTTCTTGATTTTCTGATTTAATAAAATAGGGCAAGACATCTTTCCAACTCCACCCTTTATTTCCCAGTTGACGCCAAATGTTGTAGTCTTGTTCTTGACCTCTTATATATAAAAGTCCGTTAATAGATGAACTACCTCCCAAAGTTTTTCCTCTCGGATAAGGAATAGATCTATTTGCCATTGTTTCATCGGGCTCAGTTTTATAACACCAATCAACTTCCGGATTGTGCATTGTTTTGTAATAACCAACTGGAATATGTATCCAGGGATTACTATCTCTTCCCCCAGCTTCAATTAATAGAACTTTGTTTTTAGGATTTTCTGTAAGTCTATTAGCAAGAACACATCCAGCTGAACCTGCACCAACAATAATAAAATCAAAATTTTCCATCACTAGTTGAATAGTTTTTTTAATAAATCTTAATTATTCATCTTTACACTCATATGTATCAATTGTCACTTGTATCAGCTTTATTTTTCTGGTTGTATGCTAACGTTATAATTAACTAACAAGAGGAAAAATAATGAAAAAAATCATTTCAATGTTATTTGCAACGATTTTAGTTCTTGGTTTCACTTCAAGTGCTAATGCTGCAAAAACACTTAAATGTCAGACAGTTCTTAACACTAAAGCTGATGAAGTTAAAATGTTAAAGGACTTTACTGATACAGTAACAGAATTAACGAGTGGATCGTTAAAGTTTGAGATACTACCTGCGGGTGCTGTTGTTGGAGTTAAAGAAACTCTAGATGCAGTAGATAAAGGATTAATAGATTGTGGATTTGCATGGACACACTATTGGTCTGGAGATCACCCTGCTGCTATGTTATTTGGTTCGCCAGTAGCTGGTGGTGGAGTTGGTATAGACAATTTAGCGTTCTTATCTTGGTTCCAATACGGTGGTGGTAAAGAATTATACGACCAACTTTGGAAAGAAATGGGAAGAGACATCAAAGGATTTATGCTTCAACCAGTTGGACCAGAAGCTTTAGGTTGGTTTCCAAAACCAATTAAAGATATGGCTGATTTTAGAAAGTATAAATTCAGAACTCCTCCAGGAATACCAGGACAAACATACAAAGACATTGGTATAGCATCTGTAGCTATGGGTGGTGGAGATATTCTTCCAGCTTTAGAAGCAGGTACAATTGATGCTGCTGAATGGTGTTGTCCAAAACCAGATTTAACATTTGGTTTCCAAAAAGTATTGAAACATTATTACCTACAAGGTTTACACCAAGTAGTCGTAAATGCTGATTTTTATATCACTGGAAAAACTTATAATGCTATGAGTGCTCATGAGAAAAAGTCTCTTGAAGTTGCAGCTAATGCTTCATTAGCTAAATCTTTAAGTTACAGAATCTATGAAAACGGAAAAGCTTTACAAGAACTTACTACAAAGCATGGAGTAAAATTAGAAGATACTCCATCTGACTACTTCGTAGAATATATGGCGGCTGCAAAAGCTACATTGAATAAAAATGCAGAGAAGAACGCATTTTTCAAAAAAGTTTATGATTCAATGAAAGACTTTGCTGATGTTGCTGTTCCTTTCTGGAGTGGTGCTCAAATGTCTAATGCGAAGCTAGGAATGGCTCACGCAGCAACATTAAAGTAATCAGTAATTAATCTTGATTATATTAGAGCGGACTTTAAAGTCCGCTCTAATTTTTTTAACTAGAATTTTATGGCAGACGATCCACCAAAATTAGATATTTCAGATGAAATGATTGCCGAGAGGCGAGGTGGTTTGGGAAAAATGCCAGATGATATGCCATTATGGATGGCAAAAACAATTATAAATATTGATAAATTCAGTAAGTGGATCGGCAATATTGTTTGCTGGATACTAATGCCACTTATTTTTGCAATGACTTATGAGGTACTTGCAAGAAAATTATTTTTAGCTCCAACCATTTGGGCTTATGATATTAGTCGTTTTCTTTACGGAGCATTGTTTATGTTGGGAGCTGGTTATGCTCTTTCAAGAGGAGTCCATATAAGAGCAGATTTTTTATATAGAAATTTTAAAACTAAAAACCAAGGACTAATAGATTTTTGGTTATATCTTTTATTTTATTTCCCTGGTCTAATTGTTTTCCTTTATATGACAATTGGATTTGTAGGAGAGTCTATTCAAAGAGGTGAGAGAGGCATGGATACCACTTGGATGCCTTACATGTGGCCAATAAAAACATGCTTACTTATTGGTATAATTTTTTTACTTATTCAAGGTATTTCTGAATTATTTAAAAGTTATTGGGCAGCTAGAAAAGGTGAATGGCCTGGAGACTCTAAATGATTGCTGAGTTAATAGATCCAGCGATATTAGGATTTATTCTTGTTGGTGTAATGCTTTTTGCAATATTTGTTGGGTTTCCAATTTCATTTACTTTAATATTTTTAGGATTTGTTTTTGGATATCTAGGGTTTGGAAAATTAGTATTTTATTTAATGACCCTTCAATTCTCTATGGTCATGACTGAACAGACGCTTGCAGCCGTACCACTCTTTGTCTTTATGGGAATCATGATGGAACAAGCTGGGCTTATGGAAAGATTATTTTCAGCTTTTCAAATGATGTTAGCAAAAGTTAAGGGATCTTTATATTATGCAGTCTTATTTGTTTCAGTAATCTTTGCAGCAGCTACAGGGATAGTTGGTGCCTCAGTTACGATTCTTGGAATAATGGCAGCAAAATCAATGAACAGGTCTGGTTATGATGTAAAACTTGCAGCCGGCACTATTACTGCAGGTGGAACATTGGGGATATTAATTCCACCAAGCATTATGCTCGTTGTTATGGGGCCGATTATGGAAATACCGGTAATTGATTTATTTGCAGCTGCAATTTTGCCAGGAATTCTTCTTGCTTCTTTATATGCTGCTTACACAACAATTAGATGCATGATAAACCCAAAACTAGGGCCAGTTTTACCAGAAGATATGAGAGCAGCTAGCATGAAAGAAGTTTGGATAGAATTCTTTCTTGGACTAGTACCTCCTGCAGCGTTAGTATTTGCTGCTTTAGGTAGTATTTTATTTGGATTTGCTACACCAACCGAAGCCGCCGGTTGTGGTGCGATGGGCGCTTTACTTCTTTCACTGGCATATAAAAAATTAACACTTTCAAAATTACAGGAAGCTCTAGTGAAAACTTTAGAAATAACAGCTTTAATAATGGTTTTGGTTGCTGCTTCAAATTTTTTTGGTGCAGTTTTTGCTAGATTAGGAACACCGACATTACTGACAGAATTTTTATTAGGTTTAGAAATGAATAAATACCTTATTCTTGCGATGATAATGGTTATGATTTTTTTATTAGGATGGCCATTAGAGTGGGTTCCAATCGTAATGATAATAATACCAATAATTTTACCTTTGGTAGAAGCTTTAGGATTTAATTTAACTTGGTTTGCAATACTTGTTGCAGTAAATTTACAAACTGCCTGGTTGTCACCTCCTGTAGCACTTTCGGCATATTTTCTAAAAGGTGTAGTGCCTGAATGGGATCTCAAAGATATTTATTATGGAATGATGCAATTCATGGTCTTACAAGTCATTGGATTAGTTTTAATTATTGTATTTCCTCAAATTGCTCTTTGGCTACCAACTCTCTTATATGGACAGTAGAAAATTTTAGTTTTATATTGTCAAAGTGAGTCAACAAAAATCAAAAAAAACACTTATTAATTGGGATCTAGTTTCAGTAAACCCAAGTGACAAAAATTGGGATTGGAAAGATTTATTTTGTTTTTGGGGCGTTAATATTCAAAGTGTTATAGGATTTTCTTTAATAGCATCTCTTTATATTATTTATGATTTAAATTCATTTATTGTATTTTTTGGGACTATATTTGGATCATTATTAGTATATTTTTTTTCAAATTGGATTGGTAAACCCTCACAAAAATTTGGCCTTCCGTTTGTTGTCCTATTAAGATCTTCACTAGGGGTTAATGGTTCAAAATTTTTTGGTCTATTTAGATGTTTAGTTGGAATTTTTATGTTCGGAATTCAAACATACTTTTTATCAAAAGCAATTGTTTATCTGATAAGGATAGGAATTTTTACTGTTGATTCAACTTTATTAAATAAAGATATTTTTTTAACTTTTTTTTTGGGACTAAATATTATTGATTGGTTTTCAATTTTAATTGTAGTTTTTACTCAAGGTTTTTTATTTAGCATGGGAATGGTCTTTAATAAAAAACTTATAAGATTTTCAGCTATAGCAGTTTATGTTGGTATGATTTTGTTTTTCTTTTCAATTTTATTAAGTGACGTCAAATTTACATCGAATGCATTTATCAATTCTTTTAATTACGGTAATTTAATTAATAAAAATTATATTGCACCTTTTTTTACTGTTGCAGGAACAATTTTTGCTTACTTTTCTATTATAATTTTAAGTTTTGGTGATTTTTCTCGTTATGTAAAAAATGAAAATGAACTTAAAAAAGGAAATTTAAGTTTGATAATAAATTTAGTTGTTTTTTCATTTTTTACTTTGTTTATAGTTACTGGTGCAGATGCTTTTTTAAAACAAGATCCAGAAAATCTGAATAGAATACTCACCAATCCAACAGATATAATTGGAAAATTAGATAATTTACTTATTACAAATCTAGTTTTGATTTTTATTATAATTGCCACGGGTTCCACAAATTTAATTGCAAATTTTATACCCTCCCAATATTCTTTAATAAATTTTATCCCCTCATCTCTATCTTTAAAAAGTTCAAGTTTTATTATTGCATTAATTGGTTTTTTAGTAGGAATTTTCTGGTTAATTTATTTAAGCCAAATTGGAATTTTGTCATTTATAGATACCTTTAGCGCACTTTTTGGTCCATTATTTGGAATTATGATTTCTGATTTTTATTTAATTAAAAAAGAAAATATAATTAATAAAGACATTTATTCATTAGAAAATGATGGAGCATATTATTATTCAGGTGGTTGGCATATTAAAGGTATTTATTCTCTAACTTTAGGTTTTATTTTTTCAGCATCAACAATTTGGAACTCTAATTTAATGTTTCTTCATTCATACTCATGGATAATAGGTGCATTAGTTGCAGCATTCACGTATTATTTATTAGCTAAAAATAATTAGATGAATAAAATTACTTTCGATTTAAGAAATAGAACAGCTATTGTTACCGGTGGGGCTCAAGGATTCGGTTTAGATATTGCTAAAAGATTTTTAAAATCTGGAGCTAAGGTGATAATTTGGGACACTGATACTAAAATGATAGAAAAAGCTGTCAAAGATTTAGATAACCCAAATTTAAGCTCAAACATAGTTGATGTATCCAATTATAAAGAAGTAGAGAGATGTGCGAATGAAATTAAAAAAAATTCTAATATTGATATACTAATTAACAATGCAGGTATAACAGGTCCAACAGCAACGTTATGGGAATATGATATTGAGTTGTGGAAAAAAGTTGTAGATATTAATTTAATGGGAACATTTAATTGCTGCAGAGCAATAGTACCGAATATGATTAAAAATAACTACGGGAGGATTGTTAATGTAGCATCAGTAGCTGGAAAAGATGGAAATGCTAATGCAAGCGCATATAGTGTTGGAAAAGCAGGTGCAATTGGCCTAACCAAGTCTCTAGGCAAAGAACTTGCTGATAAAAATATTGCTGTAAATGCTGTTACACCCGCGGGAGCAAGAACACGAATTTTAGATCAAATGACCAAAGAACACGTTCAAAGAATGTTATCAAAGGTTCCTAGGGGAAGATTTTTAGAAGTAAAGGAGTTTACCTCTTTAGTTTGCTGGCTCTCATCTGAGGAGAACACTTTTTCTACTGCTGCAGTTTTTGATATAAGCGGTGGTCGTTCTACTTATTAGTTTCTTAGTTTTTGATCAAATATCTTTGTATTACTTATCTTAGCTCTACTTAACTTAACATCAGAAGATATTACAGGAGCAAAAATCATGATTGACCAATAAATTAATAGTATAAAAATTGAAATCGTCTTCATATGCATTATATAAAGATTAACTTTGATTTTTGGATGTTTAAATCTTGTCAAAATAATGTATTAATTTTTTTTATTTAATTTATGAAATTTTTATTAAAAGTTTTTATTTTTTTCTTAATTTTTAAGTCATTCAGTTTTGCCAATGAAATAAAGGTATTTAGTTTTACAGAAGCTGAACTTTCAGAATTAGAAGTAAGAAAAGTTAGAGGAGCTGATAACAAGACAATTTACTCTGTGGGATCAAATGAGAAGGGTAATTTTTTAAAAGCTGTAGCTGATAATGCTGCTTCGGGATTAGGCAAACAGGTAAAAATTGATCTAAATAAAACTCCTTATATAAACATTACATGGAAAATTGAACAGGATTTAGTTGGAATCAAAGAAAATACGAAAAAAGGACATGATTTTTCTGCTAGGGTCTTTGCAGTAAAAAAAACAGGAGCTACACCGCTTTCAAATAGAGCAATTAATTATGTTTTTTCAAGTAATAGCAGTGTTGGATCAAACTGGCCAAGTCCTTATACTAAAAAATCTATAGACAATGTTTTATCAACTACAAAAAATAACCTTAATAAATGGATTACAGTTAAAGCAAACGTAAAAGAGGATTTTAAAAATTTTCATGATTTAGATGTAAATGAGTTAGATGGTTTAGCTATTATGTCAGATACTGATAATTCTAAAATGAGAGCAGTCGCTTATTACCAAAATATCTATTTTTCCGCCGAGTAATTAGATTTTAAGATATTTTTTTAAAACATTGCTAAATAAAGACAAGATTATTGCTACAATTACATCTTCTAATGGACTTGCCTCCGGATATCCAAAATTCCAGGCTATTACCATAACTAGCCATATTACAAAAATATTCATATTGATACTTATACCCTAGTTTCTATAGAATGATTTAATATTTTGATATAATTATTTTATGCATGAAAATTTTTTTCATAAACTAAAAATTTATTATGAAGATACAGACTCAGGAGGAGTTGTTTATTACGCAAATTATTTGAAGTTTTTAGAAAGAGCTAGAACAGAAGCTTTATTTTCTATTGGTTTTAGTAATAACAAGATTCAAAATGAATTTAGTGCCTTAATAATTGTTAAGTCTTGCAATATCGAATATAAAAAATCTGCTTATTTAGAGGATGAACTGACTGTAAGATCTTTTATAAAATCAATTACCAAAACATCCTTTTTCATGAACCAAATTATTACAAGAGGAGAAGAGATAATTGTAGAGGCACAAGTTCATTTAGTTTTTATAAACAAAGATGGAAAACCTATAAAAATACCAGAGGAAATTTATTCCAAATTCAAACCATATTTTTGTGATACAATTAAAGTTTAGCAATTTTCTTAACTCTTCTAAATAACTGATTGACCATTTTTGATGTTACAACTTTAGTATTAACATTCCTGGGGCTTGGATGATAACAAGCCATTAAGCTTTTACCATCGGGCAGCAAATATTTTTTACCATGCTTAAAATCAAATTTTATATTAATTTTGAATTTTTTTTTATAAATTTTAAGACAATTATCAAAAGCTACTTTACCTAGTGCCACAATAACTTTTAAATTTTTTAAATAATCTATTTCTTTAATAAAATAATTTGAACACATTATAAGCTCACTATTCATTGGCTTGTCACCTGGAGGCACACATTTTAATATATTAGTTATAAAAGTAGAATTTAATTTTAAACCATCTTTAAGATTTTTTGAAAAATTTTGATTTGATATTTTAACAGCATGAAGACTTTTGAATAAAAAATCACCTGATTTATCTCCAGTAAAAGCTCTTCCTGTTCGTGTACCTCCATGTGCCGCAGGTGCTAAACCTATAATCAGGATTTTTGCATTTAGATCTCCAAATCCTGTAACAGGTTTACCCCAATACTTTTCATTAAAGTTTTGTTTTCTTTTTTCTGATGATATTTTTTTTATGAATTTAGTTAAACGAGGGCATTTCTTACATTTAACTATTGTTTTATTTAGTTTTTTAAATTTAATATTCATTAATGAGATTATTAAATATTATATTAATTATATTTATAGCTTTAACAAATGGAATTAAAGCAGATTCACAAAATGAAATTTTAGATAATCTTCAAAATGGAGGTAATATTATTTTTATTAGACATGCTTACGCACCTGGTGGAGGTGATCCAGATAACTTTGATTTGAATGATTGTTCAACACAAAGAAATCTTAATAGTCAAGGTAGGATGCAATCAAAAAAAATAGGAAATTTTTTTAATGAAAATAAAATTCCAATAGATTTAGTTCTATCAAGTGAATGGTGCAGATGTAAAGAAACTGCTTTAATTGCATTTAGTAACTATGAAACAAAAGATTTTCTTAATTCATTTTATAGTGCTAAATTTTCCAAAAATAAAAAAAAACAAATGAAGAATCTTAAAAAATTTATTAATGATTGGGGTAATGATAAAAATTTGATTTTAGTAACACATTATGTAGTAATTTCTGAAGCTCTTAACTATGCTTCGAACTCGGGAGAAATTGTAATTTCAGATAAAAATTTTATAAAAAAAGGTAATATAAAAATAGAGTACTAAAAAATATGTCATCAAAGAGAGCTATGAAGCAAGCACAAAAGCAAGCTTACGCCAAACATAGAAGCAATATCACTAATAGTCGATTTGGACTAAAGAAAAAAAATTTTTTAAAAAAAAAGAAAAAAAATTAACTTTCTTTTTCAAATTTTTCTATTTTTTTGCATGTCGAAATTTTTGAAATACCTTCTTCATCATTTAGAACAGTTTTCATAAAGATTTCTTTTTTTCCCTTTTCAAAAAAAATTTGAGTATAAAATTGAGGATAACCGTGCTTATGGGTTAATATTTTTCCATTCTCTTCATAGATATTTCTAACATATGAATTAGATTTTTTCACACTTAAATCAGTAGTTCTATATTTTTGATAAGTTTTTTCTTTATAAATATAATTTCTGGTCATTATTAGTTCATTTAAATTTAGAATATATTCATTTTTTAAAAATTCATCTTGTTCATCATCACATTTGCTCATTATTATTATTTCTGATTTAAGACTTTCTATAGGTAAGGTTATGAAAAAAAAGAAAATTAAAAATCTAATTTTTTTCATGTTTCTCAGCAAAAAATAAACCTATCAAAAGTAAAGCCGTCCATCCTAAACCCATAAGGCCCTTTAAAACACTTGTATCCGAACTCCAAATATTTAGAACTAAAGCTCCAAAAATGAGTCCTAAAATATAGATTATTATAACAATAGAAGTTTTACTCATTTTTTAAGTTTTTTTTAAATAATGAAATACCATTTTCAATTTTATATGTATAGGATTCTTCAAAACTTTCTAGCTGCCATCCTTTTAATCTATTTTTGATGATTTTGAGGTTTTCTTTTTTCCATTCATCAGTTGTTTCTTCATGTTTCCAGATTATTTTTTCTTCATTATTTCTTCCACAGCCATAACAATATCCTGTACTCGGATCAGTTTTACAAATACTAATACACGGTGAAATAATCATACTTAATATTATAAAGGAAAATTAATATATTTTACAATAAATGTCGTTGGACAAATAGTTTCAATAATATATAAAACCTCTAAATTTGTGGGGCGATGGCGGAATTGGTAGACGCGTTGGTCTTAGGAACCAATAGAGCAATCTGTGAAGGTTCGAGTCCTTTTCGCCCTACCATACTTAATTTATGAAAGTTACAGTCGAAAACAAAAAAGGTTTAAATAAAGATCTTAAAGTATTCATAGATAAAAAAACTATGAATTCTTATATGGATAAAAAATATGAAGAAATAAAAGGTACAGTAAATCTAAAAGGTTTTAGACCTGGAAAAGTTCCTAGAGAAATTTTAAAAAGACAATTTGGCAAAGCTGTCTTTAGCGAAGTATTAGATAAAGTTTTAAAGGATTCATCTACTAAAGCACTTGAAGAAAATAAAATTAAACCTGCAGGACAACCAAAATTAGATCTTAAAACTTATGGAGAAGATAAAGACCTAGAATACACTATATCTGTAACAGAACTTCCTAAAGTCGAAGTAAAATCTATTAGTAGTATAAAATTTGATGATTACACTGTAAAAATTGATGATAAAGAAACAGATAAAAGATTAAATGAAATTGCAAAAAATCAACCAAATTTCAAAGATGCTGCTTTGGACTCCAAATCCAAGGAAGGTGATTTAGTTGTATTTGATTATAATGCGACTATAGATAACAAATCCTTTAAAGGTAGTGAAGGAAAAAATACCCAATTAACATTAGGTAAAGACTTATTTTTAAAAGGATTTGATAAACAGTTAATAGGGGTAAAAAAAGGAGATGAGAAAATAGTTGAAGCTGTATTGCCTGAAAATTTTCCTGAAAAAGATTTAGTTAATAAAAAAGCTAAATTTAATTGTAAAATTTTAACAATTAAAAATCCTGAAAAAGTTGAGATCAATGATGAATTTGCAAAAAATTTAGGTGCGAAAGATCTAAAGGATTTAAAATCTTTAATATCAAAACAAATTAATGACGAATATAAAAATTCATTAGACCGACTTTCTAAAAATCAGATATTGAAAGAAATTGAAAAATTTAAAGTAGAAGAAATTCCAGAAAATTTAATAGAGGAGGAGGTTAAAGTTCTTTCACAAGGAATGTCAGATGATGACATTAAAAAAAGCAAAAAAAATTTCGAAGAAATTGCAAAAAAAAGAATTAAAGTTGGATTAATCTTAAATGAATTCGGAAATCAAAATCAAGTAAAAGTCTCTGACCAAGAAATTCAGGCTGAAGTCCAAAAACAAATTAGAATGATGCCAGGACAAGAAAAAATGGTCATGGATTTTTATCAGAAAAATCCTTCAGCTTTAGCTAGTTTAAGAGGCACTGTTTATGAAGAAAAAATTATTAATCTTATTAAAGAAAAAGCTAAATCGAATAAAAAAGAAATTTCAAAGGATGAAGCAGAAAAAATTTTAAAGCAATCTCAAAAACAAGATCTTGATCTCAGTAATGAAGATAAAAAAGAAAAAAAACCAATAAAGAACGTAGAAGCTAAAAAAACAACTACAAAAAAAGCTAAATCAAAAACAATAATAAAAAAATCAAAAAAAGTTAGCAAAAAGTAATCTCAAGTTGTATAAGTAAAACGAATCAGATTATGACAAATAAAATACCAGAGTATATGAATAATTTAGTACCTATGGTTGTTGAACAATCAAGTAAAGGTGAAAGAGCTTATGATATATACTCAAGATTACTAAAAGAAAGAATTATTTTTTTAACTGGTCAAATCAATGATAATGTTGCGTCTCTAGTCACCGCGCAACTATTATTTTTAGAAGCTGAAGACCCAAAAAAAGAAATTAATTTATACATAAATAGTCCAGGCGGTTTAGTTACTGCAGGTTTGGGAATTTATGATACTATGCAATACGTTAAACCAGATATTTCTACACTTTGTATCGGTCAAGCAGCTTCAATGGGCTCTTTCTTACTAGCTGCAGGCACGAAAGGAAAAAGATTTTCTCTACCAAACTCGAGAATAATGGTTCACCAACCCTCTGCAGGATTTCAAGGTCAGGCGACAGATATAGAAATACATGCAAATGAAGTTCTTTCACTAAAGAAAAGACTAAATGAAATCTATTCTAAACATACTGGTAAATCTGTAGAAGAGATTAAAATTGCTCTCGAAAGAGATAATTTTATGACCCCAGATTTAGCAAAGTCTTTTGGTTTAGTGGATCAAGTAGTAGAAAAAAGATCCTAAATAACTACATATAGAGAATTGTTAAAATGAAACTTGATAACAATCTATCTCATAGAATAAAGTAATTATATTGATTCGAAATATAAAAATATGAATACAAATAATACAAATAATAAAAATATTCTTTACTGTTCATTCTGTGGAAAAAGCCAACATGAAGTTAGAAAACTCATTGCTGGTCCTACAGTATTTATATGTGATGAATGTGTTGAGCTTTGTATGGATATTATTAAAGAAGAGAGTAAAGATACACTTGTAAAACATCAAGATGGTTTGCCTTCACCTAAAGAAATTTGTACAGTATTAGATGATTATGTTATTGGACAGTCGCATGCAAAACAAGTCTTGTCTGTAGCTGTTCACAATCATTACAAAAGATTAAATTATGAAAATAAAACTAGTAAAAATGTTGAATTAGCAAAATCAAATATTTTATTAGTTGGACCAACTGGCTGTGGAAAAACTTTATTAGCTCAAACATTAGCAAGAATTTTAGATGTACCTTTTACAATGGCAGATGCTACAACTTTAACTGAGGCAGGATATGTTGGTGAGGATGTTGAAAATATCATTTTAAAATTATTACAAGCAGCAGACTATAATGTTGAAAAAGCTCAAAGAGGAATTGTGTATATAGACGAAGTTGATAAAATTAGTAGAAAGTCAGAAAATCCCTCGATCACACGAGATGTTTCAGGTGAGGGTGTTCAGCAAGCATTATTAAAAATTATGGAAGGTACTGTTGCAAGCGTACCCCCTCAAGGAGGTCGAAAACATCCGCAACAAGAATTTCTTCAAGTAGATACAACAAATATTTTGTTTATTTGTGGGGGTGCTTTTGCTGGCTTAGATAAGATTATTTCTCAAAGAGATAAAGGAAGTTCGATAGGGTTTGGAGCAAATGTTAAAAAAACTCAAGATAAGAAAACTGGAGAATGGATGAAAACTTTAGAGCCAGAAGACCTTTTAAAATATGGCTTAATTCCAGAGTTTATTGGCAGGCTTCCAATGATTGCAACGTTAGAAGATTTGGATGAAAAATCTTTAGTTAAAATACTTCTAGAACCGAAAAACTCTTTAACAAAACAATATCAAGAGTTATTTAAATTGGATGGAGCTAAATTAACTTTTAAGGATAATGCTCTCAAGGAAGTTGCCCAAAAGGCAATAAGCAAAAAAACTGGTGCTAGAGGTTTAAGGTCAATCTTAGAGAATATTCTTTTAAAAACCATGTATGATTTACCAAGTCAAGAAAATATTGAGGAAGTTATTGTTGACGCATCAGCGGTCAAAGGCCAAACCCAACCTATTATAGTTCATTCTAAACAAGATAATAAGTCCAAAACTGGAAAAACTTCAGCGGCTTAATATCTTTAATAATTACTAAAAAGCTATTGCATTATTTAATATAATATCCATATTCATTACATGGATGTAAAAATTTCATTACCATTATTACCTTTAAGAGACATTGTTGTTTTTCCAAGTATGGTAATCCCTTTATTTGTTGGAAGAGACAAGTCTATTTCTGCTTTAAATGAAGTTATGAAAAAAGAGAAAAAAATTATACTTGTTACTCAAAAAAATTCAGAAATAGATGATCCAAAAAAAACTGATATCTTTATGTATGGCTGTGAAGGTAATATTTTACAATTATTAAAACTTCCAGATGGAACTGTAAAAGTTTTAGTTGAGGGGATTAAAAGAGTCAAAATCCTAGATTTTAAAGATAATGACAAATTTATTAATTGTGAATACACTGCACATAATGATGTTATTAATAAAGATGAAGATTTGTATCCTTTAGCCGCAACAGCTATAAGAAGATTAGAAAAGCTAACATCAATAAATAAAAAAGTTTCTAACGAAACAATTAATTCTATTAAACAACTAAAAGATCCTTCACAAATAGCTGATAATATTGGTTCACATATAAATGCGACGATTTCTGAGAAACAACAAATTTTTGAGACAGCTGATGTTAAAAAAAGATTAAATTCTATCATTAAGATAATGGAAAATGAAACTAGTATAATTGGTGTTGAAAAAAGAATTAGAGGACGAGTCAAAACTCAAATGGAAAAAACTCAAAGAGAATATTATTTAAATGAACAGCTTAAAGCAATACAAAAAGAATTAGGTGAAATTGAAGATGGTAAAGATGAAAATACAAGTTTGAATAAATCTATTCTAAAAGCGAAGATGCCTAAAGAAGTTGAAAAAAAATGTCTTCAAGAGCTTAAAAAATTAAAAAATATGAGTCCTATGTCAGCTGAAGCAACAGTTGTTAGAAATTATTTAGATTGGATGGTTGATTTACCTTGGCATAAAAAAAGTGAGGTAGATATAGATTTAGCCAAAGCATTAAATATTTTAGATAAAGATCATTTTGGATTAGAAAAAGTAAAAGAGAGAATAATTGAATTTTTAGCTGTACAAAAAAGAATGGAAAAAATAAAAGGACCTATTTTATGCTTAGTTGGTCCCCCTGGTGTAGGAAAAACATCTTTAGGTAAATCAATAGCGAAGGCTACCAATAGAGAATTTGTAAGAATGTCTGTGGGAGGAATGAGAGACGAGGCAGAAATAAGAGGTCATAGAAGAACATATATTGGATCTTTACCTGGGAAGATTATCCAAATGATGAAAAAAGCAGGAACTAAGAATCCTTTAATTTTATTAGATGAAATTGATAAAATAGGAAATGATTACAGAGGTGATCCATCATCAGCATTGTTGGAAGCGCTAGATCCAGAACAAAATACATCCTTTAATGATCATTACCTTGAGGTTGATTATGATTTATCTGATGTCATGTTTGTTACTACGGCTAATACTCTAAATATTTTACCACCTCTATTAGATAGAATGGAGGTAATAAGATTAGCAGGATATACTGAGGATGAAAAAATTAATATTGCAAATAAATTTTTACTTCCCAAACAAATCAAAGATAATGGTGTTAAAGAGAAAGAAATGAAACTAGGTAATGATATTATTAAAGAAATAATCAGGAGCTACACAAAAGAGTCTGGTGTAAGAAATCTTGAAAGAGAGATTTCCAAAGTTGCAAGAAAAGTTGTTAAAAAAGTCGTATCTGGTGAAGAAATGGAAGTTAATATTGATAACAAAAACTTAACTGATTTTTTAGGTGTGCCCAAATTCAAATTTGGTGAACTGGAGACTGAAAATAGAGTAGGAATTGTTATTGGTTTAGCTTGGACAGAGTATGGAGGTGAAATTTTAAAAATTGAAACTGTTACTATGCCTGGAAAAGGTAGAATGCAAATTACAGGTAAATTAGGTGATGTAATGCAAGAGTCAGTTAAAGCAGCAAAATCCTTCGTAAGATCTAAATGTTTAGAATACGGTATTATTCCACCTTTGTTTGAGAAGAAAGATTTTCACATTCATGTTCCAGAGGGAGCAACACCAAAAGATGGCCCTTCTGCTGGAATAGGAATGGTAACTTCAATAGTTTCATCCATAACAGGTATACCGGTAAGAAAAGACGTTGCTATGACTGGTGAGGTAACCCTAACAGGACAAGTATTACCAATCGGAGGATTGAAAGAAAAATTATTAGCTGCTCATAGAGCGGGTATTAAAGAAGTATTAATACCAAAAGAAAATGAAAAAGATTTAGTTGATATACCAAAAAAAATTATGGATGAAATCAAGATTACTCCAGTAGAATTTGCAGATGAAGTAATAAAAATTGCGTTAACTAAAGAGCTTAAAAAGACAGAGTGGGCAGAAGTTGATATGTCTAAAAAAGATGAGAAATCTCAAGCTAGCATTCAATAAGGATTTTTTAAAGTTCAATATATTAAGTATTAACAATCCAGAGTTAGATTTTAAGTTTAATGAGTAAAAAAAAAATTTTTTTTTATAGTATTTTTTCAATTTTTTTTATTTTTTTCCTTTTTGAATTTGCATCTAGATCAATTGTTTCTGTTTTAGCTAAAAATTCAGATATTTTTAAATATGGCTTTAATAAAAACATAGACTTACAAATAAGAAAACTCTCAACTCTCGATTTCGAAGTAATTAATAATGAAGTTTTTGATGTAAAAAAAATTGATACTGTAGAAAACAATTCTGAAAAAGAATTGATTTGGGCATTTGGTGGATCAACTAGTGACATAGCATGCAGAAAAGAAAATAAAACATCTTGGCCAAAAGAATTAGAAAATAAAGCATTTACCGTAAAAAATTATGGTAAAAGTGGAACTAATTCAGATTTTGCTTTAAATTCCTTAATATCTAATATCAATAATGGAGATAGATCTGATATTATATTATGGGCAAATTATGTTAATGAAACAGACGTAATAAGCTTAGGTTTCAAGAGGAACCCTGAATTAAGTGCTAAAATTAAATCAAATGTTAATATTAATAGATCGTTATATTTTTTAAAATCTTTATCAAAATCAATAAAAAACTATAGCATATTTTTTTTCTTGTTAGATGATATTTCATTGAGGGTAATGTATAGGTTAAATCTTACTGAAATTTTTTTTGCTAAAGATAGGGAACTCACAATTAATGACTATGAGGTATCAGCTCAAAATTATTATTTAAATACAATTAAAGCTATTGAATTAGCAAATAAAATTGATGCAAGATTTTATATAGTAACACTTTTTGCAAAAGCAGATTTAAAAAATAAAGATGAAGAGTCCATTGAAAATTTAAGTGTAAAAAGAAAAGTATTTTTTAAGGTAATTCAAAAAATTTTAGATCAAAATGAGAAAGCAAATTGGATAAATTTAAAAGAATATCAAGCAAATGAGGATTTAAGTATAGACAAAATGTTTTGTGATAATATTCATTTCACGACAAAAGGAAATCAAACTGTAGCGAATATTCTATACAAATATCTTAATTGAATTTGATATTATATATTTGATTTTATATTATTGTTGATATATGAATTACACATACTGAAGTTTGGTGGGGAATCGATGTGAAATTCATTGGCTGTACCTGCAACCGTAGAGTCGGAGCGCCACCCAGTATAGTCCGGTGTTGAATGAAGGCCAGGAAAAGTCTAGTTCTGCAATTTAAAATTAGCAACGGCATAAAAGTTTAATTTTTTCTTAAAATTTAAGAAATTTGTTAAAGGAGTTTAAAAAATGCTAAGATTAATTTTATTTGTTATTTTATTCTCATTATCTAATTCAATTACATCACACACTCAAGAAGTACCAATAATTGTTATTTCAGCAGGAAAATCTTCTCAGTCAATTAGCACTGTCGGAAGCGATATAAAGGTCATCGACTCTAAAATTTTGGAAAAATCAGAGCATAAATTTTTAGGCGATATAATTAATGAAGAAATAACTGGTGTAAATTATTTTCAAAGTGGAGGACATGGAACCCAAGCAGGAATTCAATTAAGAGGATTACCTAAAAGATATTCTACAGTTTATATTGATGGTGTTAAAATGTCTGATCCTTCAAATCCAGATAACAGTTTTTATATTTCTAATATAATGAAAGATAGTGTTGAAAGAGTTGAAATACTGAAAGGATCACAAAGTTCGTTGTATGGTAGTAGTGCTATAGGAGGGACAATAAATATTTTTACCAAAAAGGGAAAAAAAGGTAGCAACCAAGAATATAGTTTAACTTCGGGTTCAAAAGGCACAAAAAATTTAAGCGCTTCATTTGACAATGGAAATGACTATCAGGATTTTTATATTGGTTTTAATAGTTTCTCAACTGATGGAATATCTGCAATGACAAATGATACTCCCAATACAACAAATATTAAAAGTGATGATGATAGTTATACAAATCAAAGTTTAGTTACAAATTATGGGTATAAATTGAGTGACAACTTAGATTTTAGAGGAAGGTTAAGGTATAATGACTCATTACTTCATTATGATAATGTTAAATTCGGAGGTACTGATCTAAATAATAAAACAGATGATATTGAATTAAGTTATAATTTAAGTCTTAATTATCAAAATGATAATTACACAAACTCAATAATTTATAATTATACCGAAATAGAAAGACGTACAAAAAACCAATCAGATACAAGAAAAAACTATTATGGTTATCGTGATGCAATAAATCTTATTGGTGAATACAATTTTGATTTAGATACTAAAATAGTTTATGGACTTGATAATGAATTTGATAGAGCGAAATTTCAAAAAGATTGGCCTACAGATTATTTAACAACTGACGAGTCCATTCATTCTCAATATTTTGACGTACAATTAAGACATTCAGAAAAGTTATATCAAACATTGGGAATTAGAAGAGACGATCATACCACCGCAGGATCATACAATACTTATAGAAATACATTAGCATACAATATAGACAAATTTTCAAAAGTCAGAACAAGTTATGGAACTGGAATTAGATTTCCAGCTCTCTATGATTATTTTTATGGAACAGTAGTAAGAGATAAGGAACAATTAAAACCTGAAAAAAGTAAAAGTTTTGATCTAGGTTATGAAACTGATATAGATAAAATTAATACTTCTTTTGATATATCCATTTATAAAATTACTTATGAAGATGCTTTAGAAGGATGGAAATCACATAATTGGACAGTAAAAAATTCAACAGCAAAAATTGAAAATAAAGGAATTGAGCTTTCCTCTTTATGGAAACCTTTATCAAATTTTAATTTAGGATTAAATTATAGTTATACCGATACTCATGATGGAGCAGACTGCGATAACCCAGATGGTAGTTCAATAGATTGTGCAATGGTGAGAGTACCTAGGCATGCAATTACCTCAGCAATTAATTATAAAAGTAAAAATAATCTTAATAATAAATTGATAATTAAATATTCAGGTGAAACTAGAGATTATGGTAATACCAATAATGGTTTTAAAGATGTTATATTGGATGAGTATGTAACTTTTAACTATTTAGCAGATTATACATTAAATAATCAGTACAAATTATCTTTTTCAGCTATTAATCTATTTGATGAAAAGTATGAACAGGCCTTTCAATATTCAACAATGGGTAGATCATTTAATATTGGAATAAAAACAGCATATTAAAGATTAAAAATTCAAATTTTTTTTAATTTTATTTATTCAAACCATGTAATATAATTTTTTTATGAGTCATTTAAAGATTTTTATAGGAATATTTATTGCTTTAGCTGCTAGTAGATTTGTCCCACACCCACCAAATTTCACAAGCCTGATTGCATTAAGCTTTTATGTGCCAGCTATATTTGGAAGAAAATATATTGTTGCTGTTATTTTAAGTTTTTTCATAACAGATTTAATTATAGGATTTCACTCATTAACATTATTTACTTGGGGAAGTGTTTTGATAATAGGATTATTAGCAAAATATTTTTTAAAAAGTATTTCAACCAGAATATTAGGGCCTTTGATTGGAGCATTAATATTTTTCATTATATCTAACTTTGGCGTTTGGACACAGGGTTATTATGGATATTCTTTGGAAGGTCTCATTGAATGCTACATCATGGCAATCCCATTTTTCCATTATACTGTAATTTCTACAATAATATTTTCAATTGTTATTGAAGTAGCTTGTAGTTTCTTCTCGTTAAGAGTATTTAAAGAAAATAAAAAATAAAAAATAAAAAATGAAAAATTTAAAAATTCTATTATGTGACCCTAGGCACTCAACGATTGGAGCCCATTCAAATTATGTTCCAATAGGTATTGGTTACATTGGATCATATATTAAAGAAGAAATTAAAAATATTGATAAAGAAATCATTTTGTCGATTGAACCAGATGAGATATTTGATTTATTAAAAAACTGGAAACCCGATATTGTTGCCTCCTCAAATTATATATGGAATGCTAGTATTTCTAATCTTATATGTGAAGAAGCTAAAAAGATTGATCCAAATACATTATGTATTTTAGGTGGCCCAGAGTTTCCAGCTGGCACTGGTCAAAGAAATATACTTAATACTGGGCGAGATAGTACATATGATAAATGTTTTGATTATCTATTAAAGAGACCTTCTGTAGATTATTTTGCTTGGAGTGATGGTGAGGTAGTTGTTTTGGAAATTATTGAACAATTTATCAAGAATAATTTGTCTATAAATGAACTAAAAAAAGATGATAAAGCAATAGATGGGTGTGCAAGTATTTCTTTAGACAAAAAAAAATTAGTTGTAGGAAAATATTTATCACGAATTGGAATGCAGGGCTCAGTTAAGTCAGCTGGAAGAGATATAATATTGTCACCATATACTACAGGATTGCTTGATAAGTTTTTAGATGGGAGATGTATTCCAGCTTTTGAAACTGCTAGAGGATGTCCATTTATGTGTACGTTCTGTGATCAAGGATTAGACTCCTCTAAGATCGTTGCTTTTAGCTCAAAAAGATTGATGGAAGAATTTTGGTACGTAGGTGAAAAAATGCACAAAAATAAAAATGCTTCACAGAATGTAGCTATTTTTGATTCAAACTGGGGTATATTTGAAAAAGATGTAGAACTTTCAAGCTATATATTGGAAGTAATGAATAAGTATGATTGGCCAAAATATATTAAGTGTTTAACTCCAAAAAGTAATAGAGAAAACTTATTAAAGATTAACGATACCTTAAAAAATAGAGTTCAGGTTGGTTTGTCTATGCAATCAATGAATCTTGAAACTCTTTCAGATATTGAGAGAAAAAATTGGACCACAAAAGAATATTTGGATTTTATTGGAGAAATTAAAAAAAGAGGAAAAGGAGCTGCATCAGAAATGATAATTCCTTTACCAAAAGAGACTAAACAATCTTATCTCGATGGTGTTAGATTTTTATTAGATAACCACGTCCAGCCAGGAACTTATACATTGATGATGCTTTGTGGAGCAGAACTGGGTAGAGATGCATCAATAAAAAAATATGGAATGAAAGGTAAATGGAGAATTTTACCTAAACAGTTTGGTGAATATAACGGTAAGAAAACCCTTGAAATTGAACAAGTTTGTATTGAAACAAATACTATGAGTCACGAAGATTATTTAGAATGTAGAAACTTCAGTTTTGTCTTAAGAATGATGTCTTCACAATTTTTTCTACCAATAAATAAACTAGCTAGACAGCTAAATATCAGTTGGATGGATATAGCCTTAAATTTAACAGAAGTTCTTAAAGACAAAAAATTTAAAGGTAAATTAAAAGAAGTTTTCGATGCTTTTTGTAAAGAATCAGAGGAAGAATTATTTGAGACTAAAGAAGAGGCTGAAAGTTTTTATCTTAAAGAAGAAAACTATAAGAAATTATTAAAAGGTGAAATAGGTGATAATCTTCTAGGAAAATATTCAGCATTAGCTTTACTAAATGTGCATGAAGTTATTTCAACAATTTTTTATATAATTAGAAATAAGATCAATCTCAAAGATTATCCTAATATTAATAAGATATTAGATTCATCAGAAAAATGGTTAAAGAATATTTATGTTATAGAAAAAATATTTGATGAGGAAATTAATGAAAGCCAGAAAAAAAATATCAAATTTGATTTTGATTTCCGATCTTGGTTAAAAGATGAGAGTCAACCAATTGAAAATTTTGTTAAGACTTGCGAATATGAATTTTCAACTGACACAGATAAAGTGAGTACTTTTATGCGTGAGTTAAATGCCCTTAAAGCAGCAACTCCAAGAATTGCTCTTGGGAGATATTTTTTACTTTATGGTGAGAAAACTCATGTTTTTGAAAAAAACTGGTCTAGAGTTAATTGATCTTGACGTTATTGAACTAAAAGATATAAATCACAATATTCTGGTTATGGGCGGTTAGCTCAGTTGGTAGAGCATCTCGTTTACACCGAGGGGGTCAAAGGTTCGAGTCCTTTACTGCCCACCAAAAGAATCAAAAGTGGGGGTGTAGCTCAGTTGGTTAGAGCGATCGCCTGTCACGCGATAGGTCGAGGGTTCGA
Organism: uncultured Pelagibacteraceae bacterium; assembly: GCA_902582385.1. Taxonomy (GTDB): domain Bacteria; phylum Pseudomonadota; class Alphaproteobacteria; order Pelagibacterales; family Pelagibacteraceae; genus Pelagibacter. The sequence continues at coordinate 47,406 of CACHRX010000002.1, forward strand.
GTCCCTTCACTCCCGCCACTTACTAACTTTATAGTGATAATCGTTATCAATTAAGCTGTATATTTTGAATAATGTGACCTATCACCACTTCATCTAGCTTTAAAAAATGATATATATTCCTCCATGACAGCGGAATTTTTAAAAGACTATTTACCGATAATTTTATTCTTATTTATTGCATTAGGATTGAGTTGCGCGTTTATAGTAATCAATTTTATATTGTCACCCAAGAATCCTGACCCAGAAAAGTTATCAGCCTATGAGTGTGGATTTGAACCTTTTCAAGATTCAAGAATGGAATTTGATGTAAGATTTTACCTAGTAGCTATTTTGTTTATTATTTTTGATCTTGAGATTGCATTTTTATTTCCTTGGGCAATTTCTTTAGGAAATATCGGAATTCTTGGTTTTACATCAATGATGATTTTTTTATTCATACTTACTGTAGGTTTTATTTATGAATGGAAAAAAGGTGCTTTAGATTGGGAATAATTAAAAGTTTAAATGAATAACAAATTAGACAAAGTTCCAGAAGAATTTAAAAAACTAGCTGAAGATTTCAGCAAAAATGGTTTTATTACAACTTCATTCGATAATTTAATAAATTGGTCAAGATCAGGATCTTTACATTGGATGACCTTTGGTCTTGCATGTTGTGCTGTTGAGATGATGCAAACAGCTATGCCTAGATATGATCTTGAAAGATTTGGTGCTGCACCAAGAGGATCTCCAAGACAATCAGATGTTATGATTGTCGCTGGAACATTAACAAATAAAATGGCACCAGCCCTAAGAAAAGTTTATGATCAGATGCCTGAACCAAGATATGTAATATCAATGGGTAGTTGTGCAAATGGTGGGGGTTATTATCATTATTCTTATTCAGTTGTTAGAGGATGTGATAGAATAGTTCCAGTTGATATTTATGTTCCAGGATGTCCGCCTTCGGCGGAAGCATTATTGTACGGTATAATGCAACTTCAAAAAAAAATTAGAAACAAAGGTTCATTCAGTAGATAAAATGATAAATTTAACAGATTTAGAAAAAAAAATTAATTCAGAATTAACTACTAAAATTAAAAAAACTGAAATTAAACATAATCAAATTTATGTAGAAATTGATAAAGATGAATTAATAGATGCAATTTTATTTCTTAAAACCAATAAAGATACAAAATTTAGACAACTAATAGATATAACTGTTGTTGATTACCCAGAACAAACTCAAAGATTTAAAATGGTATACTTATTTTTAAGTCATGAATTCAATCAAAGAATTATTTTAAGTTATTTTATAAATGAAAACGAGGTTATTCCATCTATTACTGCTATTTTCCCTTCAGCAAACTGGATGGAAAGAGAAGTCTTTGATATGTATGGTGTTAACTTTAAAGATCATCCTGATTTAAGAAGAATTCTTACAGATTATGGATTTGAAGGTCATCCATTAAGAAAAGACTTTCCTCTTACTGGACATATTGAGGTTAGGTATAGCGAAGATAAAAAAAAAGTTATTAATGAACCAGTTAAATTAGAACAGGATTATAGAAATTTTGATTATGAAAGTCCTTGGGAAGGAACAAAATACATTAAAGAGCAAGCAGAAAATAATGACAAAAAAAATTAAAAATTTAAATTTAAATTTTGGTCCCCAACATCCAGCGGCACATGGTGTACTCAGATTGATACTTGAATTAGATGGTGAAGTGGTTGAAAAGGCAGATCCGCATATTGGATTATTACATCGTGGTACTGAAAAACTAATTGAAAATAAAACTTATATGCAAGCAGTTCCATATTTTGACCGACTTGACTATGTAGCTCCCATGAACCAAGAGCATGCTTTTGCATTAGCAATAGAAAAAATTCTGAAAATCGATGTGCCAATAAGAGCTCAATATATAAGAGTAATGTTTTGTGAAATTGGTCGAATTTTAAGTCATATATTAAATGTAACAACACAAGCATTAGATGTTGGGGCTTTGACTCCTTCTTTATGGGGATTTGAAGAAAGAGAAACTTTAATGACTTTTTATGAGAGAGCTTCAGGATCAAGATTACATGCAAATTATTTTAGAGCAGGAGGAGTCCATCAAGATTTACCTGCTGGTTTAGAAAATGATATAGCTAAATTTTGTGAAAGTTTCCCTAAAATTATAAATGATCTAGAAAATTTATTAACTGATAATAGAATTTTTAAACAAAGAAATGTTGATATTGGAATAGTAACAAAAGAAGATACACTAGATTATTCTTTTAGTGGAGTAATGATTAGAGGATCAGGTATTCCATGGGATCTTAGGAAATCGCAACCTTATGATTGTTATGAACAACTAGAATTCAAGATTCCAGTTGGGAAGAATGGTGATTGTTACGATCGATATTTATGTAGGATAGAAGAGATGAAAGAAAGCATTTCTATAATAAAACAATGCCTAACAAAAATGGAAAAAGGTCCAATTAAGACCTTTGATGGAAAAATATCTCCACCAACCAAACAAGAAATTAAACAATCCATGGAGGCATTAATTCATCATTTCAAATTATTTACGGAGGGTTATCGAGTGCCAAAAGACGAAATATACACGGCAGTTGAAGCTCCAAAAGGTGAATTTGGGGTTTATTTAATCTCTGATGGTTCAAGTAAACCCTATAAATGCAAAATTAGAGCTCCTGGATTTTCTCATTTACAATCTATGGATTATCTAATTAAAGGTCACATGTTAGCGGATGTTCCTGCTGTTTTAGGATCTTTGGATATTGTGTTTGGGGAGGTAGATAGATGAGTTTAAGGGGGCCAGCTAAAGATCAACCAGAAAATTTTGAATTTAGTTCTTCTTCTTTAGAAGCTGCCAAAAATATTATAGCTAAATATCCTGAGGGCAAACAACAGAGCGCAGTTATGGCATTACTTTATATTGCTCAAAAACAAAATAATAATTGGATACCTTTGGCTGCTATGAAGTATATAGCAAAATTTTTAGACATGCCCTACATTAAAGTTTACGAAGTTGCTACTTTTTACTCAATGTATAATTTATCACCAGTAGGAAATTATTTTGTTCAAGTTTGTACAACAACACCTTGTATGATTAGAGGTGCAAATAGTTTAGTAGAGGCTTGTAAAGAAAAAATTTCGGAAAACGAGTCTGAATTATCTAATGATAAAAATTGTTCATGGATGGAAGTTGAGTGTTTAGGAGCTTGTGTTAATGCTCCGATGATGCAAATAAATGATGATTACTATGAGGATCTTGATAAAGAAAAAACTTTAGAAATTTTAGACAAGATATTAAAGGGTGAAAAACCTAAACCAGGATCTTACAGAGGAAGAGTAAACAATGAGCCTGAAAATAACAGAAAAACACTTATGGATTTAAAAAATGCTTAAAGATCAAGATAGAATTTTTCAAAATTTATATAATGATTTAGGATCAGATATTACTTCATCCCAAAAGAGAGGTGATTGGGTTAATACTAAAGAACTTACTGAAAAAGGTAGAGATTGGATTATAAGTGAAATTAAAGACTCTCAGCTAAGGGGAAGAGGTGGTGCAGGTTTTCCGACAGGATTAAAATGGTCTTTTGCACCAAAAGAAATTGGATCTAGGCCCCATTATTTAGTCATAAATGCAGATGAGTCAGAACCTGGCACTTGTAAAGATAGAGATATATTAAGATTTGAGCCACACAAATTAATAGAGGGATGTTTAATAGCCTCTTATGCAGTTCAAGCCCATGTTTGTTATATTTATATTAGAGGAGAATATTTTATTGATGGACAAAAACTTCAAGTTGCAATTGATGAAGCTTATAAAAAAAATTTGATAGGTAAAAATTCTGCTGGTACAGGATGGGATTTAGATATTTATATTCATTATGGTGCAGGAGCTTATATTTGTGGAGAAGAAACTGCATTACTTGAAAGTTTAGAGGGTAAAAAGGGTCAACCAAGATTAAAACCACCTTTCCCGGCATTAATAGGACTTTATGGATGTCCTACGATAATCAATAATGTTGAAACCATAGCTGTAGTTCCTACAATTCTAAGAAGGGGTGGTAAATGGTTTGCATCTTTAGGAAGAGAAAAAAATACTGGCACTAAGATTTTCTGTATTTCAGGAAATGTAAATACACCGTGTAATGTTGAAGAAGAGATGAATATACCTCTAAAAGAATTAATAGAAGTTCATGCGGGAGGAGTAATTGGAGGCTGGGATAATTTACAAGCTGTCATTCCTGGTGGTTCCTCAATGCCATTAATACCTAAGGAAAAATGTGAAACATTGACTATGGATTTTGATTCTTTAATGGAAGAAAAAAGTGGATTAGGAACAGCTGGAGTAGTTGTAATTAACAAAGATCAAGACATTATTAAATGTATGGCAAGAATTGCAAGATTTTATAAACATGAAAGTTGTGGTCAATGCACACCATGTAGAGAGGGATCTGGATGGATGTGGAGAATGCTCGAGAGAATGGCTAAAGGAGAAGCTTCAAAAGATGAAATTGATATGCTTGCTGATGTAACAAAGCAAATAGAAGGTCATACAATTTGTGCATTTGGCGAAGGATCTTCTTGGCCAGTTCAAGGATTGTTAAGACATTTTAAAGATGAAATTAAAAAAAGAAATAAATTTGATCCAATAGTTAAAGAAAATAGAAATATTCCGTATCTAGTGGATCAACATTTATTGGATAAAAATGCTTAAATTAAAAGTTAATGATATTGAAGTTGAAGTGGAAGAGGGCTTGACTGTATTACAAGCTTGTGAAAAAGCGGGAGCTGAAATTCCAAGATTTTGTTATCATGAGAGATTGTCAATAGCTGGTAATTGCAGAATGTGTTTAGTTGAAATGGAAAAATCTCCTAAACCTATTGCCTCATGTGCTATGCCTGCTGCTGATGGCATGGTCATAAAAACAAATACCCCAAAAATAGAAAAATCGAGAAAAGGTGTGATGGAATTTTTATTAGCTAATCATCCTTTAGATTGTCCCGTTTGTGATCAAGGGGGTGAATGTGATCTTCAAGATCAATCAATGTTTTATGGAATAGATAAATCAAGATTTAAAGAGAATAAAAGAGCTGTTCCAGACAAAAATATGGGCCCTCTAATTAAAACACAAATGACCAGATGTATTCACTGCACAAGATGTATAAGATTTGCTACTGAAATTGCAGGTGTCCCTGAGCTTGGTGCCATAGGGAGAGGAGAGGATATGCAAATAACAACTTATTTGGAGCAGTCAATTCAATCAGAATTATCTGGTAATGTTATTGATTTATGTCCTGTGGGAGCATTAACATCTAAACCATATGTATTTGAAGCAAGACCATGGGAACTTAAAAAAACAGAAACTATAGACGTAATGGACTCTATAGGATCTAATATTAGAGTTGATACTTACGATTGGGAAGTAAAAAGAGTATTACCAACTATTAACGAAGATATAAATGAAGAATGGATTTCTGATAAGACGAGATACGCTTGTGATGGATTATTAAATCAAAGACTCGATACACCATATATTAAATATAATAATAAATTTGAAAAGGCTTCTTGGGACGAAGTTTATAAAATAATAAAGTCGAAAATTGAAAATACTAATAAAGATAAAATATGTGGTTTTGTCGGTGATCTTATTAATATGGAAGCAAGTTTTATTTTTAAGGAGTTTTTTGATAGAACAATTAATTCTAAAAATTACGAAGCCAGGTCTTCTCAGATTTTTATAGATAGTTCGTTTAGAGAGAACTATTTATTTAACTCTTCAATAAATGGAATTGAAGAAACAGATCTAATTTTTTTATTGGGAACTAATCCTAGATTTGAAGCAACAATTCTTAATTCTAGAATTAGAAAAGCTTACTTAAATAATAATACTAAGATTATCTCTTTAAATGACGTGGGGGATTTAACCTATCCATATAAAACCTTAGATGGAAAAACTCAAACTATCAAAAACATAATTGAAAATAAAAATGAAATATCAAATGAAATTATTGCTTCAAAAAAACCAATGATTATTTTTGGTGAGTCTTTTCTAAATTTGAATTTTGCAGATTATTTATTTAATTCTTTTAAAAATTTTTTATTAAAAAATAACAAATTTACCAATAACTGGAATCCCCTCAATATATTATCAGTAGACGCTTCAAGAGTTGGAAGTTTAGATTTAGATATTGTTAATGAAAATGAGGAATTAATAAAAGATTTAAATGAAAATAAATTTGAGATTGTTTATTTGCTAGGACAAGATGAATTAAGATTTAATAAAAAAAATGAGTTTATTATTTACCAAGGTAGTCATGGTGACAAAGGTGCAGAAATAGCTGATATTATTCTTCCCGGTGCAGCTTATACAGAACAATCTGGTTATTTTACAAATTTAGAAGGTAAAATTCAAAAAGCATACAAAGCCTCATATCCTCCTGGAGATGCAAAAGAAGATTGGCAAATTGTTAATGAACTTGCCGAAATCATGAACAATAGAAAACTTTTTAATGATAAAGAAGAATTAGAAAGTAGTATGTTCAATTATTTAAATCTTAAGAAAAAAAAACAAAACTCTCATGAAATAAAAATATTAGAAGATAATAAATTTGAAAATGAGGATTTAAAAGTAAAATTTAAAGATTATTATTTTTCTAATGTAATTGCGCGGGCTTCAAAAACAATGCTAGATTGTTATAATTCAAAAATTGATGTTAAACGTACTGGTACGGAAGGCTAGTAAATGGATTATTTAAGTACTATTTTTCAAGAAGTTTATAAAATTTTATTTCTTCTTATTCCAGTTTTAGTTTCAGTGGCAATGATTGTCTGGTTAGATAGAAGAGTTTGGGCGTTTGTACAAAAAAGACAAGGTCCTAATGTAGTAGGACCTTTTGGATTGTTGCAATCACTTGCTGATGCCCTGAAATATATTTTTAAGGAAATTATTATCCCAGCAAGTTCAAATAAAGTAATTTTTATTCTTGCTCCAATAATTACAATGACTTTAGCTTTGATATCTTGGGCTGTTATTCCATTTGGTGTAGACCAGGTTTTAGCAAATATTAATGTTGGAATTTTATATATTTTTGCTGTCTCTTCTTTAGGTGTTTATGGAATTATAATGGGTGGATGGGCCTCTAATTCAAAATATCCTTTTTTAGGAGCAATTAGATCGGCAGCACAAATGGTATCTTATGAGGTTTCAATTGGTATAATCATTATTAATGTTTTATTATGTGTTGGATCTTTAAATTTAAATGACATTGTAATTGCTCAAAAAAATATGTGGTTTATAATTCCACTATTCCCAATGTTTGTAATATTTTTTATTTCTGCATTAGCTGAAACTAATAGACCACCATTTGATTTACCAGAAGCGGAAGCCGAATTAGTTGCAGGTTACCAAACTGAATATTCAGGAATGATGTACGCAATGTTTTGGTTAGGTGAATATGCAAATATTTTATTAATGTGTGCTTTAGGTTCAATTTTATTTTTAGGTGGATGGCTATCTCCAATTGATTTATATCCATTCAACATTCTACCAGGCGCTCTTTGGTTAGTTTTAAAAATTTTATTATTGTTTTTTCTTTTTGCATTGGTAAAAGCGATAGTACCAAGATATCGATATGATCAACTAATGAGATTAGGTTGGAAGATATTTTTGCCATTTTCTTTAATCTACGTTGTTCTAACTGCTAGTTATCTTTTTTATTTTAACCTTTTACCAATTAACTAAATGAAAGTATCAAGATTTTTTAAAACTATATTAATGGTAGATTTTATAGGAGGCTTGATAATAGCTATTAGAGAATTATTTAAATCTAAAAAAACTATTAATTATCCTTTTGAGAAAGGAAAAATTAGCCCAAGATTTAGAGGAGAGCATGCTTTAAGAAGGTATCCCAATGGAGAAGAGAGATGTATAGCTTGCAAATTATGTGAGGCAGTGTGCCCTGCTCAAGCAATAACAATAGAGTCTACTGAAAGAGAGGATGGCAGTAGAAAAACAACGCGTTATGACATTGATATGATGAAATGTATTTATTGTGGTTTATGTGAAGAATCTTGCCCTGTAGATGCAATCGTTCAAGGACCAAATTTTGAGTTTTCAACTGAAACAAGAGAAGAGCTTTATTATACAAAGGAGAAACTACTTGATAATGGGGATAGATGGGAAAATATCTTAGCAGCCAATATTAAAGCAGATAATCCGTATAGATAAATTTATGATAGCTCATGCAATATTTTTTTATATATTTTCTATAATTGCAGTTATTTCAGCTATCATGGTTACAGTTTCGAAAAATACTGTTCATTCAGTTTTTTTTTTAATTTTAGATTTTATAAGTATCTCATGCCTTTTCATCATGATTGGTGCAGAATTTTTAGGAATGATAATGTTAATTGTCTACGTAGGTGCAGTTGCAGTATTATTTTTATTTGTTGTGATGATGCTTAATGTTGCTCAGCAAAAAAATCGATGGTTTATTTCTGAAGACAATTCTGGTCATATTCCCTTCGGTCTTATAATAAGCACAGTTATATTTTTTGAATTAATAATAGTAATTGGAGGATGGAAATATAAACCAGACTTATTAAATCCAAGCAATTTAAATGTGTTAAATAAAATTAGTAATACTCATTCTTTAGGCCAAGTTTTATACACTGAGTATATTCATATTTTTCAAATAAGTGGAATGATTTTATTAATTTCCATGATAGGTGCAATTGTTCTTACATTTAGACAGAGAGAAGGTGTTAAAAAACAAAGTTATTTAAAACAAATTTCTAGAGAAAGATCCGATGGTGTCACTACAGTAAATGTAGAAATTAAAAAGGGAGTTAAAATTGATGACTGAGATAGGTTTAGGACATTATTTAACTTTAGGTGCAGTAATTTTTAGTATTGGGATAATTGGAATTTTTTTAAATAGAAAAAATATTATTGTTATTTTAATGAGCATAGAGCTAATATTATTAGCTGTTAATATAAATCTTGTTTCCTTTTCTATTTATCTAGGTGATTTAACAGGTCAGGTTTTTACATTATTTATTTTGACTGTTGCAGCTGCTGAAGCTGCTATAGGTCTTGCAATAATTGTAGTTTATTACAGAAATTCTGGAACTATTCGAGTTGAAGAAATCGACAGATTAAAAGGATAAAATGGAAATTTTAATTATTATATTACCCTTAGTAGCTTCAATTATCTCAGGTTTCTTTGGCAAGTTTATAGGTGATAGAAATTCCGAAATAATTACAAGTTTAATGGTATCAATCTCTGCAGCTCTATCTGTTTTAATTTTTTATGAAGTTATAGTAAATAATTATGAAAATAATATTACAATTGCTACTTGGATCAACTCAGGATCTTTAGAAGTAAATTGGTCGATGAAAATTGACGCTTTATCAGCTGTAATGCTAGTTGTTGTAACCTCAGTTTCTTCATTAGTTCATATTTATTCGATTGGATACATGTCTCATGATCCCCATAAGCCTCGATTTATGGCCTACTTATCATTATTTACATTTGCAATGTTAATGTTAGTAACTTCAGATAATTTTATTCAATTATTTTTTGGTTGGGAGGGGGTAGGTCTATGCTCTTACTTTTTGATAGGTTTTTGGTTTAAAAAAGATACAGCTAATAAAGCTGCAATCAAAGCTTTTTTAGTAAATAGAGTAGGAGATTTCGGATTTGCACTTGGAATTTTTTTAATTTTTTACTTATTTGGAACTGTAAATTATTCAGAGGTTTTTAGTCAAATACCAAACATCATAGATAAAAAACTCATCTTTTTAGGTTTTGAGGTAAATGCCATAGATTTAATTTGTATACTTTTATTTATTGGTGCTATGGGTAAATCGGCTCAAATATTTTTACATACTTGGTTACCTGATGCTATGGAAGGTCCAACACCCGTATCAGCTTTAATCCATGCTGCAACTATGGTAACAGCAGGAGTTTTTTTAGTTGTGAGATGTTCACCTATTTATGAATATTCAGAATTGGCATTAAACGTCATAACTATTGTTGGCATGAGTACTGCTTTTTTTGCTGCCTCTATAGCATTAGTCCAAACAGATATTAAAAAAATTATAGCATATTCTACATGCAGTCAATTAGGCTATATGTTTTTTGCTGCAGGAGTAGGCGCTTACAATGTTGCAATGTTTCACTTATTTACACATGCATTCTTTAAGGCTCTATTATTTTTAGGATCTGGATCAGTTATTCATGCATTTAAAAACGAGCAAAATATAAATTATATGGGCGGCGTATGGAAAAAATTGCCATACACTTATATATTAATGATAATAGGAACTTTAGCATTAACTGGTTTTCCTTTTTTGTCAGGATTTTATTCAAAAGATGCGATTATAGAATTTGCTTATCTTAAAGGAAATACAACTGGATATTATGCAGCGGGAGTTGGTATTTTTACAGCATTCCTAACTTCAATTTATTCATGGAGACTTATATTTAAAACATTTCATGGTGATTATAAAAATAAAAATATTAAAATTGAAGAAACACACGAATCACCTTTAGTAATGTTGATACCTTTAGTTTTACTTTCTATAGGTGCTATTTTTGCAGGCTTTCTTTTTAAAGATTTATTTATTATCCATGAAGGAGTTAATTTTTGGAATGACTCGATTTTCTTTTTAAAACCATTAAGCACAGAACATCCACCTTTTTGGTTTTTAATTTTAACTCCTATATTAGTAATTTTATCAATTCCAATTTCTTATTATTTATTTCTTAAAAACAAAAATTTTTCTAATCAGATATTAAGTTATAATAAACCGTTATATGAATTTTTAGTAAATAAATGGTATTTTGACGAACTATATGACTACATATTTGTAATACCATCAAAAAAGTTAGGATTATTCTTGTGGAAATTTTTTGACATTAAATTGATTGATGGTTTAGGTCCAGATGGTATTTCTTCGTTTATCAAAAAATGTTCTATAAAAGCAAGTAAATTTCAAAGTGGGTTTATATACCAATATGCTTTTATAATGTTGTTAGGTTTCTCTGCTTTACTAACTTTCTTGATTGTTAAATAATGAACTTTCCCATTCTCTCTTCTTTAATTCTACTGCCATCTATTGGGGCTTTATTTTTATTCTTTACTAGAGGTAGTAAAGACAACAATATCACTCTTAAATATGTAGCATTATTCACATCCCTTCTAAATTTTTTTTTATCAATTTATTTGTGGATATTATTTGATCAATCAACTTCTCAATTTCAATTTTTAGAAGATGTTGTTTGGATCAAAGGTTTTATTAATTATAAAGTAGGGATAGATGGAATTTCTATATTATTTGTTATATTAACAACATTTATAACCCCACTTTGCATCATTTCAGTTAACAACTCGATTAAAAAAAGGTTAAGAGAATTTTTAATAGCAGTACTAATTATGGAGTCTTTCATGATTGGTGTATTTTGCTCTCTAGATCTTGTAGTTTTTTATTTATTTTTTGAGGCCGGATTAATTCCGATGTTTTTAATAATTGGAATTTGGGGAGGGACTAGAAGAGTTTATTCAGCATTTAAGTTCTTTTTGTATACTTTGTTAGGTTCAGTACTAATGTTAGTTGCTATAATATCAATATATTGGATATCAGGAACTACAGATGTAATCAAACTTTATGAGTTAGGCATTGATGCTAAATATCAAAATCTTTTATGGTTAGCTTTCTTTAGTTCTTTTGCGGTTAAAACACCTATGTGGCCTGTTCACACTTGGTTGCCAGATGCCCATGTTGAAGCTCCAACAGCAGGATCAGTCTTGTTAGCCGCAATTTTACTTAAAATGGCTGGTTATGGCTTTATAAGATTTTCATTAGGGTTATTTCCTGTTGCATCTGAAATATTTACACCTTTAATTTATATATTAAGTCTTATAGCTATTATTTTCACTTCTTTCATAGCTTTAATGCAAGAAGATATGAAAAAATTAATTGCATATTCATCAGTTGCTCATATGGGCTTTGTTACTTTAGGAATTTTTACTATTCAACAACAAGGTATTGAAGGAAGTATAATTCAAATGATAAGTCATGGACTTGTATCAGCTGCACTTTTTTTGTGTGTTGGTGTAGTTTATGATCGAATGCATTCAAGACTAATTGATACTTATGGTGGTATAGTATCTTTAGTTCCAAAATATTCAGTTTTATTTATGATATTTACTTTATCAGCTTTGGGTTTGCCAGGCACAAGTGGTTTTATAGGAGAATTTTTAATTTTAATGGCAGCATTTAAAGATAATTTTCTAGTGGCTGTTATTGCGAGTTTAGGAGTGATAATAGGAGCAGCTTATATGCTTTGGCTATATAAAAGAGTTATTTTTGGAAAACTTGTAAATTCAGATTTAAAAAAAATGTTAGATTTGAATAAGTCAGAACTTTTTATTTTAATTTGTTTAGCAACACCTATTTTAGTTTTTGGATTTTATCCACAACCTTTAATAAATACTATAGAAGTTTCTGTTAGTGACTTTATAAAATTTTATAATATGAACTTAATTAGCAATCTGAGATGAATAATTTAGAACTAATTTTACCAGAAATATTTTTATCACTCTCTATAATGTTTTTATTAATTTTAGGAGTTTTCAAAAAAGATAGTTCTAAATTGATACAAAATTTATCTTTAATTGTTTTATTAATTACAGCAGTTATTACGTTTAACGAGACTTTAGGTATTGAAGAAATATTATTATTTAACGATAGTATTATAATAGATTATCTATCATCTTTTATGAAGATTGTAACTTTGTTAGCTGCTTTTCTAGTTCTAGTAATTTCATCTAATTATTTAAGAACATATAAAATTTTTAAGATTGAATATCCAATTTTGATTTTAAGTTCTGTTTTAGGTATGTTGGTGATGATTAGTTCTAATGACTTGATTGTTTTTTATATGGGATTGGAACTTCAGTCACTTGCTTTATATGTTTTAGCAACATTTAATAGGGATCAGCTTAAATCATCTGAGGCTGGTCTTAAATATTTTGTTTTAAGTGCCTTATCCTCTGGATTACTACTTTATGGCTGTTCATTAATTTATGGTTTTACTGGTTCTACTAATTTTAATTTTATTGCTAATCAATTAAATTCAAATGAATATGCTTTAACTTTTGGAATTGTTTTTATTTTAGTGGGTTTAGCATTTAAAATATCAGCTGTTCCTTTCCATATGTGGGCACCAGACGTCTATGAAGGTTCACCAACATCTGTAACTTTATTTTTTACAATGGTCCCTAAAATTGCAGCACTAACTGTGTTTATAAGATTTTTATATGTTCCTTTTTTAAATCTAATTGATCAATGGCAAATGATTTTAATTTTTTTATCAATAGCATCAATGCTTTTTGGCTCAATTGCAGCAATAGGACAAACTAATTTAAAAAGATTAATAGCCTATAGTTCAATTGGTCATGTTGGGTATGCTCTTGCTGGTTTAGCAACAGGTACAAATGATGGGATACAAAGTTCGGTAATATACATAACAATTTATATATTAATGAATTTGGGATTTTTCTCGTGTTTGTTGATGATGAAGAGAAATAACGAGTACTATGAATACTTAGAAGATTTATCTGGATTGTCCAAAAATCATCCGTTGTTATCTTTGTCATTATTAATCATTTTGTTTTCATTAGCTGGGATCCCTCCACTTGCTGGTTTTTTTGCTAAATTTTATATTTTTAAATCTGTTTTAGAGCAATCAATGTATTTTTTAGCAATTGTAGGATTATTATCAACAGTTGTAGCAGCTTTTTACTATTTAAGGATAATTAAGATAATATATTTTGATAAAGAAAAAGAAAAATATGATACCGATCATAGCTTTTGGCTCAAATTTTCTCTTATAGCATCTACACTATTAATTTTGGTATACTTTATATTTCCTAGTCAATTAATTGAAGCAGTCTCTAGAATCAATATTATTTGATGAAATTTAGAATATTTAATTTTCAAAAAGTAAAAAGTACGAATAATACAGCATTAAGAATAATAAAAAGATCTGACTGTGAATATGGAATGGTTATTTCACAAACGCAAAAAAGAGGAAAGGGACAACATGGAAAAAAATGGATTTCTTATAAAGGCAATTTATTTGTTAGTTTTTTTTACAAATTAGAAAATTTAAACATTACATTGAAACAACTAACTTTAATAAACTGCTTATTAGTTAAAAGACTAATTTCAATGTATTATAAAAAGAAGATAATAATTAAAAAACCAAATGACCTGTTAATAGGTAAAAAAAAAATTTGTGGAATATTACAAGAAACTGTAAATAAATTTGATAAAAAGTATTTAATTGTTGGAATTGGAATTAATTTGATAAAAAGCCCAAATTTAAACAATTATCAAACATCAAATCTTTATGAACTGATAAATAAGAAAATTTCAAAAGAAAATGTAGCTATGAAACTTAAAAAAATTTTTGAAACAAGACTAAATAAACTTTATAAATAATATAATTATAATATTTATGTATATTTTAGGTGATATAGGTAATTCCGAAACTAAAATTTATCTGGTTGATAAAAAAGATAAGATACTTAAAAATGTTAATTTTCCAACAAAAAAAATTAACAATTACGTTTTAAAATCTAAATTTTATTTTCTAATTAAAGACTTTCAAAAAATAGAAAAAATTCTATTTTGTAGTGTAGTTCCCAAATCTTTTATTCTGATAAAAAAGTTTTTATCAAAGAAAGTTAAAAAAAAATGTTATGAAGTAAAAAATTTAAAATTACGGTCATTAATAAATATAAAAGTAAATTATAATCAGGTAGGTTCAGACAGGTTAACAAATGCTATAAGTTTACTTGACAATAAAAACAATTTTATAATTCTAGATTTTGGTACAGCTACTACTTTTGACATTGTAATAAGAAAAAATTATAATGGTGGTATAATTGCGCCTGGAATTAAAATTTCTTTAAATACTTTGTCTGATAAAGCATCTTTGATTCCTAAAATAGATCTAAAAAAGATTAAAAAAATTATTGGCAAAGATACAATTAGTGCTGTTAGATCAGGTTTTTTTTGGGGATATGCTGGATTAATTGACAATATTGTTTATTTGATTAAGAAGGAAACAAGAAAATCTTTTAAATTAGTGATAACTGGAGGATTTTCTAATTTGTTTAAAGATTCTATTAAATCTAAAACAATACAAAATAAAAATATCACAGTAAAAGGTCTTATAAAAATTTCAAAATTAATTAAATAAATGAAAGAAGAATTATTATTTTGTCCTCTTGGAGGATCTGGAGAAATTGGAATGAACATGAACCTTTTTGGCTATGGTGAGCCTGGAGATCATAAATGGATAATGGTTGACATAGGAGTTACATTTGCAGATGATACAATTCCTGGTATAGATCTTATATATCCTGATCCAGGTTTTATCGTTGAGAGAAAAGATAACTTATTAGGTATTATATTAACCCACGCCCACGAAGATCATATAGGCGCCATTGCACATTTATGGCCTCAGCTTAAATGTAAAATATATGCAACACCTTTTACTGCAATATTAATAAAAGAAAAATTTAAAGAAAAACATATCGACATAACCGATAATTTAAAAATTGTAGAATTAAACGGTAATGTATCATTAGAACCTTTTGATATAGAATATATTACATTAACACACTCTATTTTAGAACCCAATGGTCTAAGAATTAAGACCCCAGCAGGAGTTATACTTCACACAGGAGATTGGAAAGTTGACCCCAATCCTTTAATCGGAGATGAAATAAATTCTAAAAGATTAAAAGAAATAGGTGATGAAGGTGTTTTAGCCATGATTTGTGACTCAACAAATGTTTTTAGCGCAGGAAGATCTGGTTCAGAATTAGATGTTAGAAAAAATTTATTATCAATAATGAGTCGATTAAAAAAAAGAATTATAATTACTTCATTTGCATCCAATGTTGCAAGAATGGAAACAGCATTTTATTGTGCAGAAAAAACTGGTAGACAAATTTCCTTGGTTGGTAGATCAATGCATAGAATTTATAAAGCAGCTAGACAATGTGGATATTTAAAAAATACAATTGAGCCTATTGATCCAAGAGAAGCAAAAAAAATTTCTAGAGAAAAAATTGTTTATTTATGCACAGGAAGCCAAGGCGAACC
Source organism: uncultured Pelagibacteraceae bacterium (assembly GCA_902582385.1). Classification (GTDB taxonomy): domain Bacteria; phylum Pseudomonadota; class Alphaproteobacteria; order Pelagibacterales; family Pelagibacteraceae; genus Pelagibacter. The sequence goes on from CACHRX010000002.1 coordinate 63,591, forward strand.
TATGGGAGCAATGATGAGGATATCTAATTATACACATCCAGATGTCTTTATAGAAAAAAATGATGCAGTGATTTTTTCATCAAAAATAATACCTGGCAATGAAAAGAAACTATATAAATTACATAATCAATTAGTTAAAGATGGAATTGAAGTCATTTCAGAGGAAACTGAGTTTATTCATGTTTCCGGACATCCAAACCGCGAAGATCTGAAAGATATGTATGAATGGGTGAAACCAAAATGTGTTATACCGGTCCATGGTGAACATAGACACATGATAGAACATATTAATTTTGCAAAAGAAATGCAGGTACCCTATCCTGTTCAAGTTGAAAATGGAGATATAGTAAAATTATACCCAGGTAATGAACCAGAAGTTTATGACAAAGCTCCAAGTGGTAGATTATACTTAGATGGAAATGTTAGTGTTGAAGAAGATTCTCAGTCGATTAAAGATAGGAAAAATCTAGGAGCTAATGGATATTTAGAAGTTACAATTTTAATTACTCCTAAAGGAAATATTCATAATATTCCAATAACTACATTCAGAGGTTTGCCTATTTATGAAAAAGATGAATTTGTTTATGGTCTGGAGGATGAGATAGAAAAAACAACAAGAATATTTAAACTTGGTAATAAAAAACAAGAACATAACTTAATTGATGCATTAAAGATTGCCTGTAGAAAATTTACAAAAGAAAAGACAGGAAAAAAACCTTTTACTAACATAAATTTAGTAAAAATTTGATGAGCATCACAGGTTTAGCTATAATCTATATTATAATCTGGTGGATCGTTTTTTTTGCAATTTTACCTATTGACGTAGAAAGAAAAAAAATAATTAGAATAGACGGAGAGGACCCTGGATCGCCTGAAAATCCTAAGATTTTAAAAAAATTCATTTATTGTACTGGAATAACAACAGTTTTATTCTTCATAATCTTCTTGTTAATGAAATTTGAATATTTGAATTTAAGAAATATAATCATTTAACATGTATATTTCAAAATTATTTATTCCTATACTTAAAAATAATCCTTCAGAAGCCAAAATAAAGTCACATCAATTGATGTTAAGAGTGGGGATGATTAAACAATCATCAGCAGGTATTTATTCATGGTTACCATTAGGATTTAAAATAATGAAAAAGATTGAACAAATTGTAAGAGAAGAACAAAACAAAATCGGAGTACAAGAAATTTTGATGCCAACAATTCAATCTAGTGAGATATGGAAAGAAAGTGGGCGTTACGAAGATTATGGTGAAGAAATGTTAAGAATTAAAGATCGTCAAAACCGTGAGATGCTCTACGGTCCAACTAATGAGGAATTAATTACAGACATATTTAGGTCATCAGTTAAATCTTACAAATCTCTTCCTCAACTTCTTTACCATATTCAATGGAAATTTAGAGACGAAATTAGACCAAGATTTGGGATTATGAGGTGTAGAGAGTTTTATATGAAAGATGCATATTCTTTTGATATAAATGATGAAGAGGCTTTATTTTCTTATAACAAATTTTTTTTATCCTATTTGAAAACTTTTAAGAGATTAAATCTGACTGCAATTCCTATGGCAGCGGATACAGGACCAATTGGTGGAAATCTCTCTCATGAATTTATAATTCTTGCTGAAACAGGTGAGAGTAAAATCTATACAGATAAAAGAATTTTTGAAGTCAATAATGACGGAATAAAATTAGAAAAAAAATCCTTAAATAATTTAAGAAAAAAATATGAACAGTTTTATTCAGTAACAGATGAGAAGTTTAACAAAGAAGAGTTTGAAAAAAAAATATCTGAAACAAATAGACTAAAAACAAAAGGTATAGAAGTTGGCCATATTTTTTATTTTGGTGATAAATATTCTAGAGCAATGGGAGCTTCTGTTGATTTACCTGGAGGCAAAAAAGATTTTGTAAAAATGGGTTCTTACGGAATAGGGGTATCACGGTTAGTTGGAGCCATTATTGAGGCCAAATATGATGAAAAAAATGAAGTCATGAAATGGCCAATTTCTGTTGCTCCCTATGACATTTCAATAATTCCAATGATTAATAAAAATGATAATTCTTCGTTAGACAAAGCAAACAAAATTAATCTAGAGTTAGAGAAGAATAATATTGAGTCAATTATTGATGATACAGATGAGAATTTTTCTGCGAAAATAAAAAAAATGAATTTAATTGGAGTACCATACCAAATTATCATTGGCAAACAATCAAATGGCGATTTATTGGAATTTAAAGAGATCGGAAAAGAAACACGAAAAATTAAATTGGCTGAGATTATAAAAATTATAAAAGGACAAAAAACAAAAAATTGATTTCAACATTAGAAAAAGAAATTACTTTTAGATTCTTAAAAGCCAGAAAAAAAGATGGTTTTCTGAACATTATTTCTATTTTTTCATTTATAGGAATATCTCTTGGGGTTGCAGTTTTAATAATAGTTATGTCTGTAATGAATGGTTTCAGAACTGAATTAATCAATAAAATAATTGGATTTAATTCCCATATAACAGTTAAACCTTATGAAAATAAAATAAAAATTAATAATGTTAACGATAATCTTAAAAGTATTTCTAAAGATTTAATTTTTAGTAATTCTGGGGAAGCAATAATAATTACAACAGGCACATCTAAAGGAATTTTTTTAAGAGGTTATAAAAGTACTGATTTTTCAAAACTAAAGATTTTTGATAAAAAACTTTTATCATTAAATAGCAAGATTTTATCAGCAAACAATATTTCTATAGGAAGAGAATTAAGTTTTACTCTCAATCTTGATGTAGGGGATAATGTTACTTTGATGTCTTCAGCTGGAGTAGAAACAATCATAGGGAATTTACCAAAACAAAAAACATTCTTTGTTTCATCTATATTCGAAAGTGGATTAGCGGATTTCGATAACAATATTGCTTTTATTAATTTGGAAACTTTAGAAGAGTTTTTTAACTTAAAAAAAAAAGACCGAAACTTAGAAATTTATTTAAATAACCCCCAAAATATTGAATATCAGAAAAAAATAGTTCAAAATAATTTTCAAAATAGTTCAGTTTATAGCTGGGCGGATATGAATAATTCTTTATTTTCAGCACTTAAAGTCGAAAGAAATGTCATGTTTATTATTTTGTCTTTGATAATTATTGTAGCGGCATTTAATATTATTTCAGGATTAACGATATTAGTTAAAAATAAAACTCGAGAAATTGCAATTTTAAAATCTATAGGCGTATTAAATAAATCTATTGTAAAAATATTTTTTTTGGTTGGATTAATGATTGGGATTTCAGCAACAATTTTTGGAATATTTTTAGGAGTGACCTTCTCTTTATATGTTGAGAATATACGACAATTTTTGAGTACAGTTTTCGATATAAGTTTGTTTCCTGAAGAAATTTATTTTTTAAGCACAATGCCATCAGAAATTAATATCTTTTCAATACTTATTATTTCTGTTAGTTCCATATTCATAACAATTATTGTTTCGATTTTTCCAGCTATGAAGGCTGCAAAACTTGATCCTGTTAAAGCATTAAAGTATGAATGATTTAATAAAACTTACAAATTTAAATAAATCTTTTAATACCCTTAAAAAAATCAAGATATTAAATAAAATTTCTTATAATTTTAAAAAAGGAAAGATTTATTCTTTAATGGGTCCTTCAGGTTCAGGCAAATCGACTTTTTTAAACATACTTTCATTAATAGATAGACCTAGCTCAGGTTCAATTGCAATAGATAATAAAAAGATTAATTTTAATAATACAAAAAATAATGATGTTCTGAGGGCTAATAAAATTGGCATAATTTATCAACAAGACAATTTACTTCCTGACTTTACTTCTTTAGAAAACATATATTTAGCAAGTCTAGCAAAAGGTGATAAAAAAGAAGTTTCTATATCTAAAGCTAAAAAACTATTAAAAAAAGTTGGACTTTTAAATAGATCTGATCACTATCCATCTCAACTTTCAGGAGGTGAAAAACAACGTATATCAATTGCTAGAGCCTTAATTAATGACCCCCAGATTATTTTAGCTGATGAACCAACAGGTAGTTTAGATTTTGAAACTGCGAAAGGAATTTTTGATATTTTAAAAAAACAAATAAATTCCAATCGATTAATTATATTTGCAACTCATAATAGATTTTTTGCTAATAAGTCTGATTGCATATTGGAAATAGTTAATGGTAATATAAACACCATTAATGGCTGAGTCTGTTCATCATAATTTTAACCACTTAAAAGTTCACTCACAATATTCAATATGCGAAGGAGCTATAAAAATAGATGATTTAAAAGAATTTTCTAAAGAAAATAAGATAAGATCATTAGCTTTATGTGATACTACAAATTTATGTGGGGCTTTGGAGTTTTCAGATAAAATATCAAAAATAGGCACTCAACCGATAATTGGTACTCAAATTAATTTTAAACATGACGATACTATAGGTCTATTGCCTTTATACGCTTTAAATGAAGAAGGCTATAGAAGATTAATTGAATTATCTTCTTTATCATATCTTAAAAATGATCAGCTTTCAGATCCTCATTTAGAGTTTAACGAATTATTAAAAAAGAATGATGGAGTTGCATTATTTTCAGGCACAATAAATGGTTTATTTGGACAATTATTCAATAAAGGTAAATTTTCAGATATAAAAAATTTATATACTAAATTAAAATCTAAATTTAATGATAGGTTTTATATTGAAATTCAAAGACATGGTGATCAAAATGAGTTAGCCTTTGAGAAGTTCAATCTATCTAAATCGTTTGATTTAAAAGTTCCAATAATAGCAACTAACGAAGTTTTTTATATAAACAAAAATATTCATGAGGCACATGACGCTTTAATCTGTATTAAAAATAAGAATTATGTAAATGAAAAAAATAGATTAAGATTTAGCGATCAACATTATTTTAAAAAAGATTCTGAAATGACAGAATTATTTGCTGATTTACCTGAAGCTTTAGAAAATAATTATAATTTTCCTATAAGATGTAGTTTTAAGCCGTCTTTTTCTAAACCAATTTTACCTAATATCAGTTCTGATAAAGGTGTGGACGCTGACGAAACCTTAAAAAAAGACTCTTTGAAAGGATTAAAAATAAAATTTGAAAAAAATTTTAAAATTAACAATGATAATATTTTAACAAATAAAGATTTTTTAAAATATAAAGATAGACTAGAACATGAATTAGATATCATTATTAAAATGAAATATGCAAGTTATTTTTTAATTGTATCTGATTATATAAAGTGGGCTAAAGATAATGATATTCCTGTTGGTCCTGGTAGAGGTTCAGGAGCTGGTTCCCTAGTAGCTTGGTGTTTATCAATCACTGATGTAGATCCAATTAAGTTTAATTTAATTTTTGAAAGATTTTTAAATCCTGATCGTATTTCAATGCCAGATTTTGATATAGATTTTTGTGAGGAAAAAAGAGATTTAGTTTTTGAGTATTTGACCAATAAGTATAAAGAAAGCGTAGCCCACATCATTACTTTTGGAAAATTGAAAGCAAGAATGGTTATAAGAGATGTGGGAAGAGTTTTAGGTTTACCCTATGGTTTTGTAGACAGTATTTCAAAAATGATACCTTTTGATCCTTCTAGACCCCAAAATTTAACAGAGTGTATAGCTGGTGAACCACGACTTCAAAAATTAATTAAAGATGACTCAAGAGTAAAAAAACTTATAGACCTCTCTCTAAAATTAGAAGGTCTGAATCGAAATTTTGCAACTCATGCAGCTGGTGTAGTAATTGCCGATAAGAAGTTAACTGATGTAGTTCCATTATATAAAGATTCAAATACCAATTTATTATTACCTTCAACACAATTTGATATGTATTCAGCAGAAAATGCTGGATTAATTAAATTTGATTTTTTAGGTTTAAAAACATTAACAGTTATAAATAATACTCAAAAACTTATAAGAAAAAAAAATAAAGAGTTTAATATTGAAAATATAAGTTTTGAAGATCAAAAAGTTTTTGATTTATTATCATCAGGTAAAACAGTTGGATTATTTCAGATTGAAAGTTCTGGTATGCGAGAAGCATTAATTCAAATGAAACCAAATCATATTGAGGATATTATAGCTCTAGTAGCTCTATATAGACCAGGACCTATGAGCAATATTTCCACTTATAACGACTGCAAACATGGAAAAAAGAAACCTGATTATTTGCATCCCTTGTTAGAAGAAATTTTAAAGCCAACTTATGGAGTTATAATTTATCAAGAGCAAGTCATGCAAATAGCCCAAAAATTATCAGGTTTTACGGCTGGCCAAGCAGATATTTTAAGAAGAGCAATGGGAAAAAAAAAAAGAGCTGAATTAGAAAAACAAAAACAAAATTTCATTGCAGGGGCTGTTAATAATGGAATTAGCAAAGATGTTGCAGCAGGAATTTTTTTAAAAATCGAACCTTTTGCTGAATACGGGTTTAATAAAAGTCATGCAGCTGCTTATGCGATAATTTCTTATCAAACAGCTTATTTAAAAACATATTATCCAAATGAATTTATAGCTGCGTCAATGACAATGGATATTTCAAATCAAAATAAATTAAGTGAATTTTATGAAGAATTAAAAAGATTAAATATTGATGTTATAAGACCGGATATTAACGAATGTTTTGCAGATTTCAAAAGTGAGGATAGTAAATTTTTTTATGCTTTAGGGGCTATTAAGGCTGTTGGATTAGATTCAATATCAAGGATAGTTAATGAAAGGTTAACTAATGGAAAATTTACGTCCATTAAAAATTTCATAAAAAGAGTTAATCCAAAAGATATAAATAAGCTTCAATTAGAAGGATTAGTTAAAGCTGGTGCATTTGATAAATTCAATGATAATCGTAAGTCAATATTTAACTCGATTCCAAATATTATAACTAAATCCAAAAATGACTTTGAAAATAAAGCTGCAAACCAAATAAATTTATTTGGTAATGAAGAGGAAAATGAAGTTGATATAATTGAAAAAATCAAAGATTGGGATTTTGAGGAAAGATTATCAAAAGAATTCGAGTCAGTTGGATTTTTTATTTCTGATCACCCTTTAAACCAATTTAAAGAAATTTTCGAAGATTATAAAATAATAGATTTTTATAAATTTGAATCTGATGATCAAATTAAAGAAGTTAATATAGCAGCCACACTATTAAAAGTTCAAGAGAGGAAAACATCAAAAGGAAATGCATATGCAGTTCTGAAGTTAACTGATTTAAGTCGCGTTTTTGAATTATTTATATTTTCAGATATCTTAGAATCAAATAGAGAAATACTTAAAGAAGGAAGTTCTCTTATTTTAACATTAGCAAAAACAATTTTAGAAGATGAAAATAAAACAAAAAGAATCAATGTAAGAAAAATTACTTCATTAAAAGATTTATTTAATAGTTCAATAAAAGAGATTACTCTAAATATTAAATCTAAAGATCAATTAGATAAGATCTTAAGTTTTTTAGATAAAAAAGGTCAGACCGTCGTAAATATCAATTTTTCTAATGATAACGAAAGTTACAATTTTAAACTTAAGAATTTAAGAAATATTGATAGAAAATCGATTAATCTTTTAAGAAATAGAGAAATAAGCCTTAATATTCACTAAATAATACTTGTTAAATATATAAAAAATTAGTAAATACCAGCTAAATTAATTAAAACGCACATAGTATTTGGTTTAATACCTCCGGTCCTTAAATGGAAATTACTATGGTGGCTTAACCGGGAAAAATATATGAAAATACCTAACGTTACAATTCAACAATTACTAGAAGCTGGTGTTCACCTTGGACACAAAACTTTAAGATGGAATCCAAAAATGAAGAAGTATATTTTTGGAAAAAGAGATTCAATTCATATTATTGATCTAACACAAACTTTAGAGCTTACTAAAATAGCACTTGAAAAAATATATGAAACTATCTCAAATAATGGAAAAATCCTATTTGTGTCTACTAAAAAACAAGCCTCAGAGGCGATCGCCGAGGTAGCTAAAGAAACTGATCAATACTTCGTAAATTATAGATGGCTGGGAGGCATGTTAACTAATTGGGGAACAATCTCAAATTCAATTAAAAAACTTAAGAGACTAGAATCAGATTTAATTTCAGAAAATAGAGGTTTTACTAAAAAAGAACTTTTAAAGATGAGTGTAAAAAAAGATAAGCTTCAAAGATCTTTAGGTGGAATTTCTGAAATGAAAAAGATCCCTGATTTGGTTTTTATTATCGATACAAATTATGAGTCATTAGCAATTCAAGAGTCAATTAAATTAGGTATTCCAATAATTGCTATTTTGGATAGTAATTCTAATCCTGATGGTATCGATTTTCCAATACCAGGTAATGATGATGCTAGAAGAGCGATTGATTTATATTGTAATTTAATAAAAAGTACAATCGAGTCAGCAAAAAAGACAATACCTGTTAAAGAAGAAAAATCTCAGATTAAAGTTCCAAGTAAAAGTTCTAAAACAATTCAGGAATTAGATAGAGAAAAATTAGAAAATAAATTTTCTAAACCTAAATTAGAAACTTTGAATTAATATGAGTGACATAGAAAAAGTTAAAAAACTTCGAGGAGCTACTGGTGCTGGCTTTAAAGATTGTAATCTTGCCATTAAAGAATCAAAAGGTGACTTGGATAAAGCAATAGAAATACTTAGAGTAAAAGGGATTTCTAAAGCATCTAAAAAAATGTCTAGAGAAGCAAAAGAAGGTGTAATAGCTGTAAGTGGTGATGAATTTAAAACTTCTCTTTTAGAAGTTAATTGTGAAACTGATTTTGTTGCCAAGAATGATGATTTTATCAATTTTGTTAAAGAACTTAGCAATTTAAATAATGATGTAAACTCTAATATTGATGATTTAAAAAAATCTAAAATGGCCAATGGTAAATCAGTAGACGATAATCTTGTTGCTTTAATTTCTAAAATTGGAGAAAAAATCACTATCGGAAAAGCAAAAACAATTAGAAATTCTGGATCAGTAAATTCTCAATACCTACATACTGTGGTTAAGGATAATTTAGCCAAGTTAGCAGTTGCAGTTTCCTTAGAAACAAAAGAAAAATCTGATATTGTTAAAAAGTTTGGAAAACAATTGTCAATGCACATAGCTGCATCAAATCCGTTAGCTTTAGATCAAAATTCGATTAAAAAATCAGTAATTGATAAAGAGCAAGAATTAGTAACTGAGGAACTTAAAAATTTAGGTAAGCCTGCTGAAATTGCAAAAAAGATAAGTTTAGGAAAAATGAATAAATTTAAGGAAGAAAATGCACTTTTAACACAAGCTTGGGTTATGGAACCTAAAAAAAAAGTTCAAGATGTATTAAAAGATCTTTCAATAGCTGACCTTAAAATTAAAGAATTTATAAGATTTAAGATTGGTGAATAAATGTTTAATGAAAAATCATATAATCTTAAAATGGATAAAACAATTGAGGTTTTTAGCAAAGAATTATCATCATTAAGAACTGGCAGAGCTAATTCCGCTATGTTAGATTTAGTAAGAGTAAATGTTTACGGTCAACAAATGCCCATAAGCCAAGTTGCAAGTATAACAACACCTGAGCCTAGAATGATAAATATACAAGTTTGGGATCAAAACAATGTTGATTTAGTAGATGCAGCAATCAAAAAATCTGAGTTAGGTTTAAACCCTCAAATTGATGGTCAATTAATTAGATTACCTATCCCTGAACTAAACGAGGAAAGACGATCTGAACTAAAAAAGATGATTAAATCAATGGGCGAGAAGTGTAAGATTTCTGTGAGAAATATTCGAAGAGAAGCTAATGATGAGTTAAAAAAATTACTTAAATCAAAAGATATTGGTGAAGATGAAGAAAAATCTCTTGAAAAGAATATACAGAATATAACGGACAAACATATTTCAATCATAGATGAAAAAATTTCATCTAAAGAAAAAGAAATAATGACAATATGAATCCACTAAAACATGTTGCTATTATAATGGATGGCAATGGAAGGTGGGGTTTAAAAAAAAAAAATAGTAGAAATTTTGGTCATAAAGAAGGACTAAAAACAGTTGAAAAAATTATTAAAGAAACAATTAAACAAAAGATTGAATTTCTTACATTATATGTTTTCTCAACTGAAAATTGGAAAAGACCAAAAGACGAGATTAATTATTTGTTTAATTTATTGGAAAAATTTCTTAAAAATAGGATCAATAAACTTAATCAAAATAATATCAAATTAAAAATCATTGGTGAGAAAAAGTTTACAAAAAAACTAAATAATTTACTAAGTTTATCAGAAAAGATAACAAACAAAAATAAAACACTGCAGATAAATCTTGCACTAAATTATGGCTCAAAATTGGAAATTATAAGAGCCATTAATTTACTAAATAAAAGTAAAAAAAAAATTACTGAAGAAAATGTGTCATCTAAATTATTCACAAAAGACATACCTGATCCTGATATTTTGATTAGAACCGGAGACACTAAACGATTAAGTAATTTTTTATTATGGCAATTAGCTTATTCAGAGATTTATTTTATTAAGAAACTTTGGCCTGAATTTAATGAAAAGGATTATATAAATATAATAAATGATTTTAGAAATATTAAAAGAAACTATGGATCAATTTAATGGATATTCATTTATTTAAAAGAACAATAAGTTCAATAATAATTATATTTCTCTTACTTATAATTTTAAATTTACCGAATATTTTCTTTTATATCACTTTAGTAGGGCTATTTTTGATTTGTGCTTATGAATGGAAAAAATTATCAAATAATAATTTTATTTTATTTTTGGGATGGTTATTTTTATTATTTTCAATTTTTTCTACAAGTGAAATAAAAAATCTAAATAATAATAACAACCTTATTTATTTTCTTTTAGTGATTAGTATTGGTACAGACATAGGAGGATATTTTTTTGGTAAATTTATTGGTGGACCAAAATTAACTAGTATAAGCCCAAATAAAACATATGCCGGTGTTCTTGGAAGTCTTATCTTAGTTTCAATATTTGTCTTTTTATATTTTAATATTTTTGAATTAAGTGTTTTTAAAGAAAATAATTTAACCATAGAATATTATTTATTAGCAATCTTTTTGTCGTTTATTAGTCAGTTAGGTGATTTGGTAATCTCTTTTTTTAAAAGAAAATCTGGAGTTAAAGATACGGGCAATATTATTCCTGGTCATGGAGGGTTTTTAGATCGAGTGGATGGAATGATTTTTGTTTTTCCAATATTTTATCTTTTGCAATTTATTATAAATTTTTAAATAATGAAAAAAAATATAGTTATACTAGGCTCAACTGGCTCCATTGGAAAAAGCACAATTAAAATAATTGAAAAAGATAAAAAAAATTTTAAAATAAAACTTTTATCTACTAATAAAAATGTCTTGGAATTAATTAAACAGGCAAAAAAGTTTAAAGTTAAAAATTTAATCATCAATGACCTAAAAAAATTTAATCAAGCAAAAAAGAAATTCAAAAACTTAAAAATGAATTTTTATAATTCTTTTTCTGTATTGGACAAACTTTTTAAAAAAAAAGAGATCTACTATTCTATGATTTCTTTAGTTGGCATAGATGGACTAAAGCCCTCAATGCAAATGATTAAATCCTCAAAGAATATTGCTATAGTAAATAAAGAATCTTTAATTTGTGGTTGGGACTTATTAAAGAAAAGTTTGAAAAAATACAAAACAAATTTTATTCCAATAGACTCTGAACATTTTTCAATATTTTCACTTATAGATAATATTAATGCTGTAGATAAAATTTATATAACTGCATCAGGTGGACCTTTTTTGAAATATTCAAAATCAATGTTATCAAATGTAACACTTGCTGATTCTTTAAATCATCCTAACTGGTCTATGGGAAAAAAAATATCAATAGACTCATCGACTATGATGAATAAAGTTTTTGAGGTTATTGAGGCAAAAAATATTTTTAATATTTCTTATAACCGCATTTCTGTTTTAACTCATCCAAAATCCTACGTTCATTCAATAGTAAAATTTAATAATGGATTAACCAAAATTTTAATTCATGAACCTGATATGAAAATACCTATCCATAACTCATTATATAATTTTGATAAAAAGAATATAAAATCAAAAAAATTAAATATAGAAATACTTAATAATTTACAATTTAAAAAAATTGATAATAAAAAATTTCCACTTATAAAAATTTTAGATATTTTACCTAATCATAATTCGTTGTATGAAACAGCACTAGTTTCTGTTAATGATTATTTTGTTTCAAAATTCTTAAACAAAAGGATAACATATAAAAGATTAATACAACTAATTAATAAATATGCTCATTACAAAGATTTTTTGAAATTTAGAAAAATAAGAGTTAAAAATGTTGATGATATCTATAAAATTAGAAATTATGTAAGTTTAAAATTGGATACATTAGGTATATAAAGCTTTAAATTTATGTTTAAAAATATAACTAAAATACTTTTTTTTATAATTTTTTTTTCAACGATTTCTCGTGCTGAAATTATAAAAGATATAAAAATTGAGGGAAATATTAGAATCCCAGATGAGACAGTTAGGATGTTCCTTCAAACAGATGTTGGTAGCAACATTAATAATCAAGATTTAAATTTTATTTTAAAAAATGTTTATGACTCAAACTTTTTTGAAAATGTTGAGGTTAATTTAATTAATCAAGTATTGATTATAAAAGTTGAAGAATTTCCTTTAATAGAAAATGTAAATTTTAAAGGTATTAAAGCTGATCGTATTATAGATGAAATTTCAAAAGATTTGGAATTAAAAGCCAGAAGATCATTTAATGAAATATCTTTAAAATATGATAGAGCAAAAATTTTAGATAAGTTAAAGATAATGGGTTATTATTTTTCATCTTTAGAAGTTAACATAGAAAATTTAAGTGATAATAAAATTAATCTTGAATACAAAATTACTCTTGGTGATAAATCCAAAATTAGAAAAATAACATTTTTAGGTAATAATAATTATAAAGATAAAAAATTAAAAAGTTTAATAGTAAGTGAGGAATATAAATTTTGGAAATTTTTATCTGGTAAGAAATTTCTAAATGAAGAATTTATTGCGTTGGATCAAAGATTACTTAAAAACTTTTATCTCAACAAAGGATATTATGATGTTAATATAGATACTTCATTTGCAAGATTGACAAATGAAAAAGAATTTGAATTAGTATTTAATATTGATGAAAATAAAAAGTATTTCTTTGGAGACTCAACCTTAAATTTACCAATTGATTTTGATACAACGAATTTCAATAATTTAAATGAGTCAATCAAAAAAATTAAAGGAAAGCCATATTCTATAAATTTGATAAACAATATAATTGAAAAAATTGATGAGATTGTTTTAAATGAAGAATATAGATCAATCGATGCTACTGTAGTTGAAGATATTTCTGATAACAAGATTAATTTAAAATTTAATGTTGTTGAAGGAGAAAAATTTGTAATAGATAGAATTAATGTTTATGGAAATAATATTACTCAAGAAAATGTTATAAGAAATCAATTATTAATTGATGAGGGTGATATATTTAATTCAATTCTATCTAATAAATCTATTAATAATATTAAAGCATTAAATATATTTAAAACAGTAGACTCCAAAATATTAACTGATGATGTCAAAAAGAGTAAAACTATCGAAATCACGATTGAGGAAAAACCAACAGGTGAAATAATGGCTGGAGCTGGTGTAGGAACTGATGGTGGAATGTTTAGTTTTGGAGTAAAGGAAAATAATTATCTTGGAAGAGGTATAAAACTCAATTCTGAATTAAATGTATCAGAAGAGCGTGTTAGTGGAATTTTTTCTTTTTCAAATCCTAATTTTAAAAATTCTGACAAATCTATTAATGCCAATATTCAAGCTTCTGAATTAGATAGAAGTACAACTTCTGGATATAAATCTAAGAAAACTGGTATTGGATTTGGTACCAATTTTGAATATCAAGACGATCTTTTTTTAGGAATCAATCAAAATTCGTATTATGAGACTATTGAAACTGACAATAGTGCCTCAAGTCAATTAAAAAAACAAAAAGGAAATTATTGGGATACATTCATTAATTTTGATTTTGATTATGACAAAAGGAATCAAAGATTTCAAACTACAGATGGTTTTAGGAACTATTATTCTTTAGGTTTGCCTATTATCAGTGAAAATAACACTTTAACTAATACTTTAAATTTTTCTTATTATAATGAATTATATGAAAATAACGTAACAAAACTATCAATAAATTTATCCGCAGCAAACTCAATTACAAATGATGATATTAAGTTATCTGAAAGAATTTTTATTCCCGCAAGTAAATTAAGAGGTTTTCAGACAGGAAAGGTTGGACCAAAAGATGGAACAGATTTTATTGGTGGTAATTTCTCATCCACAATAAATATATCTTCTACATTGCCATATATATTTAGAAACAGTCAAACTTTAGATGCATTATTATTTACAGATATTGGAAATGTTTGGGGAGTAGATTATAATTCTAAATTAGATGACTCAAATAAGATTAGATCTTCTGTTGGGATTGGAGTTGACTGGTTTACTCCAGTTGGTCCTTTAAATTTTTCTTTAGCTGCTCCCATATCCAAAGCAAATACAGATAAAACACAAAACTTTAGATTTAATTTAGGTACTACTTTTTAAGTGAACAAAAAATATTTATTAACGATTTTTTTTATTATTAACACATCTTTTGCATATGCTAAAAGTGCTATTTATTATGTTGATATCGATTTCATATTAAACAACTCTAAACCTGGTTTAAAAATAATCAAAGATCTTGAAAATAATAAAAAGAAAAATGACTCTGAGCTTAAAAAATTAAAAGAGGGTGTTAAATCAAAAAATGATGAAATTAATAAAAGTAAAAATTTAATTTCTGATAATGAAATGAAATCAAAGATTGAAGAATTACGTAAGCAAATAAAAATATATGAAAAAAAACAAGCAGAGTATGCAAATGAATTTAATAAAAAACAAAATAAGTTATTTGCAGATTTAATGATAAAAATTAATGATATTCTTAAAGTATACATGGAGAAAAACTCAATTGAAATTTTGTTAAATAAAAAAATAATATTAATGGCAAAAACTGACTTAAATTTAACTGATGAAATATTAGATATTGTTAATAAAGAAATTGATTAGAAATGAAATTAGATAAAAGTCAAATTAGAAATTTACTTCCCCATAGGGAACCAATGTTATTAATTGATGAACTATATGATATAAAAAAGTTGTCTTCTGCTAAAGCAATTGTTAATGTAAAAAAAGATAGTTTTTTCGTTCAAGGACATTTTCCAGAAAATCCTGTGATGCCAGGTGTTTTAATTGTAGAGTCTTTTGGTCAAGCTGCAGCAGCACTTACAGCATATGGTTTAGATAAATCGACATATGAAAACAAGTTAGTTTTTTTAATGGGAGTTGAAAAAGCTCGTTTTAGAAATCCAGTTATACCAGACTGTAAGCTTATTTTAAAAATTGAAGCGATTAGATCTCATGGTAGAGTTTGGAAATATAAGGGTGAAGCTTTTGTTGAAGATAAAAAGATGGCCGATGCTGTATGGTCAGCCACTATAGTAGATAAGAAATAATTAGCAATATTTATTGATAACAAATGAATAGTTGCTTTGGTAAAAGCAATTATGCAGAATCCCTTTTTTGAAAATATAGGTCCATTTTATATTAAAGATATTTTAGAAATATTGGATTTGAACCAAAATAAGTTTTTAGATAACCCAAAAGTTTTGGATATTAAGGACTTATCTATGTCTAATATAAATGATATAACTTTTTTCCACTCTAAAAAATATAAAGATATAGCTAAAACTACCAAAGCATCATTTTGTATCACTACAGATAATTTAAAAAATGATTTACCTAAAAATTGTACTCCTATCATTGTTGAAAACGTTTTAGTTGCTACTTCAAAAATAACAGCCAAATTTTATCCAAATTCAGTTAATGATGAATTTGACGATACAGTTATTGATATAAGAAATTCAAAATTTAAGGATAAAGTTAAATATGGTAAAAATGTTCTCATAGGAAATAATGTTTTGATCGGCTCAAATTGTCTAATTGGTCACAACACAATTATCGAAAAAAATGTTTCAATTGGTTCTAACTGTTCGTTAGGTTCTAATATTATTATCAGAAATGCTATATTAAAGGATAATGTAAAAATTTTAGATAGTTGTATTATTGGAAAACATGGATTCGGTTTTTTTCCTAATAACAAAATCAATTTAAGATACCCACACATTGGAGCTGTTATTATTGAGGAAAATTGTGAAATTGGTGCTGGTTCAACGATTGATAGAGGCTCAATGTCTAATACAATTATTGGTAAAAATACATTTTTAGATAATCAAATTCATATAGCTCATAACGTAAAAATTGGAGAAAATACAATAATAGCTGGTCAAGTAGGTATTGCAGGAAGTTCAATAATTGGAAATAACGTAAAAGTTGGGGGTCAAGCTGGAATTTCAGGGCATCTAAGAATAGGCAACAACGTTGATATAGCTGGTGGGAGCGGAGTCATAAAAGATATACCTGACAATACTAAAGTAATGGGCTACCCAGCAAAAAATATTAGAAAATTTTTAAAAGAAAATAGATAGTGATAAATAAAACAGCATTAATAGACCCAAAAGCAAAAATTTCATCAAACGTTAAAATTGGAGCTTTTACAGTAATTGGACCTAATGTTGAAATTGGAGAAAACACTTCTATCCAGTCACATGTTAGTATTGTAGGAAATACCAAAATAGGTAAAAACAATAAGATATACCCATTTGCATCAATTGGAAATGATCCCCAAGATTTAAAATTTAATGGTGAACAAACTAATCTAGAGATTGGTGATAATAACAAAATAAGAGAATATGTTACAATTAATCCAGGTACAAAAGGTGGAGGTGGTTTAACTAAAATAGGTGATAATTGTTTGTTCATGGTATCTTCACACATTGCACATGATTGTTTAGTAGAAAATAATGTTATTTTAGCAAATAATGTTCCTCTTGGAGGACATGCCCATATAGAGGAAAATGTTATAATTGGTGGAAATTCGGCAGTGCAACAATTCACTAGGGTAGGTAAGTCATCAATGATTGGAGGAATGTGTGGGGTTGTTAAAGATATTATTCCTTATGCAATGGTTCATGGCAATAGAAGTATTCTTCAGGGCTTAAATTTAATTGGTTTAAGACGTAAAAATATTCCAAATAAAGAGATTTTAGTTTTAACAGAGGCTTATAAACAAATATTCAAAGATGAGAATTTAACTTTAAATCTTAAAAATTTAAATAAAGAGTTTAAAAAAAATGAATTAGTTAACGATGTTATTGAATTTTTAGAAAAAGA
>CACHRX010000003.1 GCA_902582385.1 uncultured Pelagibacteraceae bacterium
CATATGTCTGGAAATTATAAAAATAATTTATGCAGGTTTGTTCATTGAATTGAAGAATTCTGCATTATTTTTGGTATCTTTTAATTTAGAGCTTATAAATTCAATTGCATCCATAGTTCCCATTGGGGCAATTATTCTTCTAAGAACATTCATTTTTTGTAAATCATTTTTATCAAATAAAAGTTCCTCTCTTCTTGTGCCTGATTTTGTAATATCAATGGCAGGGTAAATTCTTTTATCAGCAATTTTTCTATCTAAAACAGTTTCACTATTTCCAGTACCTTTAAACTCCTCAAAAATTACCTCATCCATTCTACTACCAGTATCAATTAAGGCTGTTGAGATTATCGTTAATGAACCACCTTCCTCTATATTTCTGGCAGCTCCAAAAAATCTTTTTGGTCTTTGAAGTGCATTAGCATCCACACCACCAGTTAAAACTTTTCCAGAACTCGGGATCACAGCATTATAGGCTCTACCCAATCTAGTTATTGAATCTAAAAGTATTACAACATCCTTTTTATGTTCGGTTAACCTTTTAGCTTTTTCAATGACCATTTCGGCTACTGCTACGTGTCTTTGAGCTGGTTCATCAAAAGTAGAACTAATAACTTCCCCTTTTACAGTTCTTTGCATGTCAGTTACTTCTTCAGGACGTTCATCAATTAATAAAACAATTAAGTAACACTCTGGATAATTTTTAGCTATAGAATTTGCAATACTTTGTAAAATCATTGTTTTGCCGGCTTTTGGAGGAGAAATTATTATAGATCTTTGACCTTTACCTATCGGACTTACTAAATCTATAAGTCTAGGTGTAAGATCCGTTTTTTTTTCTACTTTAATAGTTTCAACTTCCATTACTAGCTGTTTATCTGGATAAAGAGGAGTTAAGTTATCAAAAGCAATCTTGTGTCTTGCTTTTTCAGGTTCTTCAAAATTAATTTTACTAACTTGAAGTAATGCAAAATATCTTTCACCCTCTTTAGGTGCTCTAACTGGTCCCTCAACTGTATCTCCGGTTCTTAAACCAAATTTTCTGATTTGACTTGGACTTACATAAATATCATCAGGTCCAGGTAAATAATTTGACTCCATTGCTCTTAAAAACCCGAAACCATCTTGAAGTAATTGTAAAACGCCAGCTCCTGTAATTTCCTCTTTTTCTGCAACTTTTTTAAGAATAGCAAAAAGAATTTCCTGTTTTCTTAGTGTGCTTGCGTTCTCTATACCTAATTCCTCTGCTTGGGTAATTAGTTGCTCGGATGATTTGAGTTTTAGTTCTTGTATGTTCATGATTAGGATTATTAAGGACTTAATAATAGATTTAATATATATGTAATTTTAAATTATTCAACCCCAGATAGGCTTAAATATTACAACGAATATGATCAAAATTAGTAATAATGTGGGTATTTCATTAATGAACCTATAAAATTTATGTGAATGAGTGTTTGAATCTAGTTTAAATTGGCCAAGAATTCTACCGAGATAGAAATGATAGAAAGTTAGTAAAGTTACAAAGACCAATTTTAAAATCATCCAAGTTTGTCCTAATTTATCGAAACCTATTTCATGAATTAATATTAAACCAAACACCCAGGAAAAAACCATTGCTGGCGTCATAATGTAAAAAAAAAGTTTTCTTTCCATTATCTTAAATACCTCTGAAATAATTTGTTGAGTGCTATTTTGTGAGTGATAGACAAAAATTCTTGGAAGATATAACAGTCCTGCCATCCATGAAATTACTGCTATTAGATGTAATGATTTAAAAAGCAAATAAGTATTCATTGATTAAATACTTTTTTGAATTAAAGATTTAAGTAAAGTTATATGATCATCATTATCATTTAAACATGGTACCATATCAAAATTTTCACCTCCGGAGTTTAAAAAGCTTTCTTTGCCTTGGATAAGTATTTCCTCTAATGTTTCAACACAATCTGAGGAAAAACCTGGACAAATAGCTAAAACATTCTTTTTTCCTTCAGCTGGAAGTTTTTCTAAAGTCTTATCAGTATAAGGCTGGAGCCATTTTTGAGGTCCAAACCTAGACTGGAATGTTGTCTTAATTTCAATTGAATTAAATTTCTCTGAAATAAGTCTTGTAGTTTTATGACAATAGCAATGATAGGGGTCACCTTTATCAAAATATTTTTGAGGGATACCATGATACGATGCTAATATCAAATTTGGCTTCCAGTTAATTTGCTTAATTTTTTTATTAATTGAGTTAACTAATGCATCAATATAAAGTGGGTCGGATTCATAATGTGGAACTATTTTCAAAGATGGTTGCCATCTCATCTTCATTAAAGTTCTGTAAACTTCATCACAGACGGTGGCCGTAGTTGCTGCAGCATATTGTGGATATAAGGGTAAAATAACTAAATTATCACAACCCTTTTCGTGTAAATTTTCTATCTTACTTTTAATACTTGGATTTCCATACCTCATTGCAAAATCTATAATTAATTCTTCATTAGATATTAAGTTAGATAATTTTTCAGCTTGCTTTTGAGTATAAAATAAAAGAGGAGAGATATTATCTTTCTTCATCCATATTTCTTTATAAGCTTTGGCTGTTTTAGATGGTCTTAGATTCAAGATAAATACATTTAAAATTATTTTCCATAAGATTGGGTTTACTTCTATTACTCTTCTATCTGAAAGGAATTCTTTCAAATATTTTCTTATATCAAACCAGCTGGTAGAGTCGGGAGTGCCCAAATTAATAATTAAAACACCAGTTTTACCAAATTTTACTAAAGGATGATTAATACTACTGTCCATCTAATAATCCTTTACCATTTTAACCAAATAATCCATCATTTGAGGGTCTGTTTCTGGCAAAACTCCATGACCCAAATTAAATATATAAGGATGATCTTTAAAAATATCTAAATATTTTTTTGCCTCTTTTTTCAAATGCTCCTTACTGGTTAATAAAATTTTAGGATCCATCCCGCCTTGAATTGGTAGTTTTATATTTTTTTGAATAAAATTTGGATCAACATTATAATCTATACAAATAGCATCTGGTTTTACAATTTCACAATATTTTTTATAATCTTTTATCTCTCGTGGAAAACATATTACGGGAACATTTAAAGATTTGGTATATTCTACTAAAGACAAAGTAGGATTATAAATATACTCGTTTAAATCTTTACTATTTATTAATCCAGCCCAGCTGTCAAAAATTTGTATTATTTCTGCACCACTATCAACTTGATTTTTGATATGAATTTTTAAAAATTTATCTAAAACATTTAGAATCTTTTTTAATAATACTTCACTTTCAAAAAAATTATCAACTAACTTTAATTTAGGTGATTGTTTATTAATTATGTAAACTAACAATGTCCAGGGTGCACCAATAAATCCTATTGTGCTTTTATTATTTGTTAGTTTGTGGCTACTTACCAATTTTATTAATTTATAAATTGAATCAATTTTTTTAGTAAAATCAAAATCATTTAGGTTAAGAACTTTTTCTAAACTAAACTCTCCAAGTAAAGGGCCAAAATTTTTTTTAAATTCAACATGCTGATTCAATCCATAAGGCACCATTAATATATCAGAAAAAATTATAGCCGCATCTAAATCAAATCTTTTTAATGGTTGAAGAGTTATTTTAGTAGATAGGTTTTCGTTTAAACATAGTTTTATAAAATCTGGATTTTTTTTTCTTATTTCTCTAAATTCAGGTAAATACCTACCTGCTTGCCTCATAATCCATATAGGATTTATATTTGTTTTTTTATTAATTATTGTTTCCTCTATTGGTGTCATATTAATATTTAAATATAATTAGTTGTAGTATTAATATAGCCTGTGAATAACGGTGATTTAATTTAGTAAACATTTTATAAACAAATTATCAACATTTAGAGCATAAATTTTTCTTTAATATATAAGTAAAATTGAAGCTTATTAGTAAAATTATTAAATTCTTTAATAACTTTATACATATTTTTAGTAATGTTAATAAAAACCATGTTTTACAACATAAATTTAAAAATGTTAAAATAATTAAATATGATTTAAATAATAAAAGGTTATTAACCATTTAATACATGAGTAATACATATCAAATTTACCTAATTTCTGATTCTACTGGTGAAACTTTAGATAGAATTTTTATAGCTATTAAAGCTCAATTTAAGAATATAAATTACAAAATTCACACATATTCATTTACAAGAACTGAAAATCAAATTTTAAAAATTTTATCTGACTCAGAAAAATCTACAAATTCTATAATTTTATATTCTATAGTTGATAATAATTTAGCCAAGTATTTAGCAAAAACAAGCAGTGAAAAGAAGATACCTTGTTTTGGTGTTTTGGGAGATTTAATATTAAGTTTTTCTAAACTTTTAAATCAAAAAGCATCTCATCAACCAAGCGGACAATATGCATTAAACGAAGAGTACTATGATAGGATTGCTGCAATTCAATTTACTATGAATCATGATGATGGAAATTTAATTAAAGAAATTAACAAATCTGATATAATATTATTAGGTGTTAGCAGAACAAGCAAAACACCCACTGCAATCTATTTGGCTAACAAAGGCTTTAAAACATCTAACATACCACTCGTAAATGAAAAATCTATTCCTGAAACTTTAAAAGAAAATCCAAAAATTGCTTGTGTGGTCGGCTTAAACACTGAGCCAGAACGTCTTGTTGATCTTAGAAAAAATAGAATGAGTACAATTAAAGAAAATGAAAATAAATCTTATACAGATATAGACAAAATTAAAAAAGAAGTAAATGAAGCTAAAAAAACCTTTAAAAAATACAAGTGGCCAACGATAGATGTTACAAGAAAATCTGTAGAAGAGACTGCTGCATCAATAATTAAAATATACGAAATTTATAAAAAAAATGGTTGAAATAATTCTTGCCTCAAAGAGTAAAGTAAGAAAAGAAATTCTTGACAAAAATAATATACCCAATCAAGTGGAGCCTTCTAACGTAGATGAAGACGTCATCAAAGAAAGCTTAATAAAAGAAAATGTTCCACCAGAAATTATCTCAAAGAACTTAGCTGAATTAAAATCTTGTAAAGTAAGTCAAAGAAATAATGATTTACTGGTTTTAGGAGCAGATAGTGTTATCGACTTGGATGGTGAATTAATATCAAAACCTGAAAATAGGATTGAAGCTTTAAACATATTGAGAAAACTAAATGGTAAAAAACACAATTTAGTAAGCTCCGTTTGTATTTCAAAAAATGGGTCAATGATTTGGAATTATACTGATAAGGCAACTTTAACTATGAAAGATTTTAATGAAGAAGATTTGATTAATTATTTATCAAAAATATCCGACGAGTCATTGTTTGCTTACAATGTTTATCAAATTGAAGGTGAAGGAAAAAGCTTATTTTCAAATATTGATGGAGATAAAGATACTATTATGGGTCTCCCAATTAAAAAGATTAAGGAATATTTAAGTAATTATTAATAAATTTTGTTATGAAAAAATATTTAGTTATAGGCAACCCAATCGGACATTCGTTGTCACCAAAAATACATAATTTTTGGATTAAAAATAATAATATAAATGCTGTTTATGAAAAAAAACAATTAAATAAGGAAGATTTAAAAGATTTAATTTCAAAAATAAAAAAAAAAGAAATCGATGGTATTAATGTAACTGTTCCTTTTAAAAAAGATATTTTTTTTTACTTGGAAGAAATTAGCGCCGAAGCAAAATATACAAAATCTGTTAATACGATTTATTTGAATGATAATAAAATTACTGGTCATAACACTGATATTGATGGTTTTAAATTTGCAATTAAAGATACAAAGTTTGATGTGTCTAATAAAAAAATTTTTATAATAGGTGCAGGGGGCGTGACGCCCTCTATTATTTATGCTTTAAATAAAATGAAAGTTTCCAATATTACATTAACTAATAGAACGAGAACAAAAGCAGAAAAATTAAAAGATCAATTTAACTATTTAAAAGTAGTAGATTGGGGAGTAATTCCTGATTTTGATATGATTATTAATGCTACTAGTGTTGGATTAAAAGAAGATGACAATTTAAATTTAGATTTTACAAAATCTAAAAATGATAAATTTTATTATGATGTAATTTATAATCCTAAAGAGACAAATTTCTTAAAAATGGGTAAAAAATTAGGAAATAAAACTGAAAATGGAAAAAAAATGTTTATTTATCAGGCAGCTGCATCCTTTAAAGTTTGGCATGGAATTGAACCTGAAATTAATGAGGAACTTATTGATATTTTAGATGACTAGAATTGGAATTTTAGGAGATATAGGTTCGGGCAAGACTTATGTAGCTAAGAGCTTTGGTTATCCAGTATTTAATGCAGATAATGAAGTAGCAAAGTTATATAAAAAAAATAGAAAAGTCTTTAATAAATTAAAAAAAATTCTTCCAAAATATATTTTTTCTTTTCCAATAAAAAAACATGAAATCTCCAATGCAATATTGGCAAATGATATCAATTTAAAAAAAATAGTTAAAATAGTTCATTTTGAAATTAGAAAAAAAATGAATATTTTTTTAAAAAATAATAAAGGTAAAAAAATTGTAATTTTAGATATTCCTCTTTTATTAGAGAACAAGATTGATAAAAAAAAAGACATTCTTATATTTGTCCAATCCAACAAAAAGGATGTATTAAAAAGATTAAAAAAAAGACCAAAATTTAATGTGAGATTATTTAAAAAATTTAAAAATATTCAACTCTCGCTCGACTATAAAAAAAAAAAATCTCATTTTATAATTAAAAATAATTTCACCCAAAAAACAATAAAAAAAGGTATAAAGAACATTTTAAAAGAAATTATATAAATGAGAGAAATAGTTTTAGATACTGAAACAACTGGCCTTTCTGTTAAAGATGGACATAGAATAGTGGAAATTGGGTGTATAGAATTAGATAATTTAGTTCCAACTAAAAATAAGTTTCATTATTATTTAAATCCTGAAAGAAAAGTTTCTGAAAAAGCATTAGAAGTACATGGTTATACGGATGAATTTTTATCTGATAAAAAGAAATTTAGTGAAATTGCTGATGAATTTTTATCTTTCATAAAAGATAAAAAACTTATTATTCACAACGCAGAATTTGATCTTTCTCATTTAAATAACGAATTAGAAATATTAGGTAGGAAAAAATTGAATAATGAAATTAGAGATACTTTAACTTTGGCTAGAGATAAATTTCCTGGCTCTCCTTCAAGTTTGGATGCTTTATGCAAAAGATATAGAATTGATAATTCTAAAAGAGCAAAGCATACAGCACTTATAGATTGCGATTTATTAACTAAAGTTTATATCAATTTAATTGATCAAAAAGAGCCAACTTTAGATTTTCAAAAACAAGATGAAAAATTAATGGATATTCAAAAATCAAATATTTCATATTTTAAGAAAGTTATTAAACCTACAAATCAAGAAGTATTAAGTCATAATGAATTTTTAAAAAAAAATTTTAAAAAAAATTTTTTTAATTAAATCTTTCATTATAAAGCTTTTCAAAGTCAATTTTTTTTTCTAATTTTATGCCTGGAAAACCTGAGTTATGAATCAAGTTTAAAAAAGAAGTTTCAAGATCAGGATAAATTTTAGTTGGGACATCACATAAAATGATTTTTTCTAAATCTTTTTTTTCTTTTATTTCATCATTTACTCTTATTACGGTTGCATAAACTATTTCAAAATATGATTTTTTTTTGTTTGATTCTTTATCTTCAAATTTAAGAGTCGTATTTATTTCTACCATTTTATTTTTTAATGGGCTTGATGATATATCTATATTAAGTTGATACTTAGTTATATTGTCTTTTACAAACAGATATGTTTCAACATCATTAGTTTCACTAGACATATCTTTTATGTATTTCATTAAAATTTTAAATTTTTCTGTCATCGTCGTCCTCTATATCTTCAAATTCTCCATCTATAAAATTCTTCTTTTCTTCTTTTTTTTTAAATTTATTTGATAATTTTCCAAAAATTAATTTTCTTGTGATTGGTAATATTAATAGAAATCCTAAAATGTCTGTCGCAAATCCTGGTATGATTAAAAGTATAGCTGCAAAAGCTATTGCAGCCCCAGAAATTATTTCATAGGCAGGGACTTCATTTCTAACCATTTGTAAAAAACCAGATCTTGCAGTATTTAGCCCTTCGTATTTTGCATAATAAACACCAATAAATGCGGTTATAAATATCAATAAAATTGTATTAAAGGCCCCAATTTGTGAGCCAATTTTTATAAATAAGTAAATTTCTAAAATTGGAACTAGAATTATTGATAATATTACTGAGTTCATTTGTCTTTAATGTAATTGTTAGTTGAAATTAATCAACATAGTAATTACATTTAGGCTATGAATTATAGTTTCGAATATATTGATATTATTTTGTTAGCAATGATTGCTGGTTTCATTTTTTTAAGATTAAGAGGAATTTTGGGTAAAAGAACTGGATTTGATGGCAAAGCACCTTCTCAATTTCAAGAGGTATTAAATAATGTTCAAGCAGAAAAAAAATTTTATCAGAAAGAAAATTTTGATGAAAAGGCTCAACAAGAATTCTTAAAAGGTGCAAAAATAGCTTACGAAACAATTATTACTGATTTTAGTGATAATGATAATAAACTGATAGCAAGCAAACCATTACTTAGTAAAAAAATTTACGATCAATTTAATGAAGCTTTAAAAGAAAGAAATAAAAGAGGACATTATGCTGAAATTACTTTTATTGGTGTAAATTCAGCAGTTATCAAAGAACATAAAAAAATAGACCAAATTTTAAATGTGACTGTCGATTTTGTTGGGGAAGTGATTACTTGTATTAAAGATCAAGAAAAAAAAATAATTTCTGGACATCCAGAAAAAATCAAAAAAATTTATGATACTTGGGTATTTTCTAGAAACACAAAGTCAAATAATCCAAATTGGCAGTTAGTTGAAACACTTACTTAATTGAGTAGAAAAATTTCAGATAAAGATATCAAAGACTGGAAAAATTTTCTATCGAACAAAGAACCTTTACAAAATAAAGATACAGACTTTAAAAAAAATTTTTTTAATCAAACAAAGACTATTGACTTACATGGATACAGCTTAGAAAATGCAAATGAAACTATAAGAGATTTTATTAAAAAATCTTATGATGAAGGTATAAGTAAATTATTAATTGTTACTGGAAAAGGGCTTCATTCTTTAAATGAAAAGGATCCATATGTATCAAAAAAATTGGGTATTTTGAAATATAGTGTGCCAGAATATATTAAAAATAACTTTGAATTAATGAAAATAATAAACAATATTGAAAGTGCAGAAATAAAAGATGGTGGAGATGGAGCCTTTTATATTTTTTTAAAAAAAAAAAAGAAAAAAATTTCTAAAAAATTATAAAATAAATTTTGATAAATCTGTATCTTTAACCAAACTATCTAAATTTTCATCGATATATTTTTTATTAATAATAATTTTTTCTCCTGACCGATCAGTTGCTGTGAAACTTATCTCATCTAGTATTTTTTCAATTATAGTATGCAATCTTCTGGCCCCAATATTCTCGACTGTTGCGTTTACTTCCGAAGCTATATTAGCGATTGCTCCAATTCCATCTTCTGAAAATTCAAGATCAACATTTTCAGTTTTAAGTAATGCAACATATTGTTTAATTAAACTAAAATCTGGTTCTTTTAAAATTCGTTTAAAATCATCACTTGTTAGAGCTTCAAGCTCTACTCTTATAGGAAGTCTACCTTGTAATTCAGGAAGTAAATCAGAAGGCTTAGCTAGTTGAAATGCACCCGAAGCTATAAATAAAATATGATCAGTTTTTATAGGCCCATATTTTGTACTTACAGTAGTTCCTTCAATTAAAGGTAATAAATCTCTTTGTACACCTTCTCTAGACACATCACCACCCACTCTATCAGTTCTTCCTGAAATTTTATCAATTTCATCTAAAAAAACTATCCCATTATTTTCTGTTGAAAGTTTAGCAGCTTTGATAATTTTATCTTGTTCAATTAATTTGTCGGATTCATCGTTAATTAATATTTCATGAGACTCTTTCACTGACATTTTTTTCTTTTTCTCTTTATTTCCCATAGATTTTCCAAGCATCTCACCAATGTTAATCATTCCAACATTAGCGCCGGGCATTCCAGGAATTTCAAAAGAAGTATTATTTACTCCAGCATCATTCACTGCAATTTCAATTTCATTATCATCTAAATCTCCATTTCTTAATCTTTTTCTAAAACTTTCTCGGGTAGCTAAACTTGCTTTTTTTCCTACTAAGGCATCTAATACTTTTTCTTCAGCTGATTTTTGTGCTTTTGTGTAAACTTCTTTTCTTTTTTTAATTTTTTCCATTGAAATTGCAATTTCAACTAAATCCCTTACAATTTGTTCTACATCTCTTCCAACATAACCAACTTCAGTGAATCTAGTTGCTTCCACTTTTACAAATGGCGCTTCAGCAAGTTTTGATAATCTTCTGGAAATTTCAGTTTTACCAACACCAGTAGGTCCAATCATAAGAATATTTTTTGGTAAAACCTCATTCTTCATTTCCCCCATAAGTGCTTGTCTTCTCCATCTATTTCTTAAAGCTACAGCAACAGCTTTTTTAGCTTTGTTTTGACCAACTACAAACCTGTCTAATTCTGAAACTATTTCTCTTGGTGACAATGAACTCACTAAAAATTCATTTTCAGATTTTTTATCCTTAGGAACCAGAGGAGTTACATTTGATTTTTCCATTATATTTTTTCAACTTTAATATTATTATTTGTAAAAACGCAAATTTCAGATGCTACTTCAATTGCTTTTTTAGCAACTTCTTCAGCGTTCATATTTGTTCCTAATAACACTTTTCCAGCAGCTAAAGCGTAGTTACCTCCGGAGCCTATTCCTATTATATCCCCTTCAGGTTCAAGAACATCACCGGTTCCAGAAATTATATAACTATTTTCTTTATCTCCAATTGCCATTAACGCCTCAAGTCTTCTTAAATATTTATCAGTTCTCCAATCTTTTGCCAATTCCACTGCCGCTCTTGACAAGTTTCCAGCATGTTTTTCGATCTTTGCTTCCAATCTTTCAAATAAAGTTAATGCATCTGCTGTAGATCCTGCAAAACCAGCAACAACATCTCTTTTTTCAATTTTTCGAACCTTTGAGGCTGTACTTTTAACCACAGTATTTCCCATACTAACTTGACCGTCGCCTGCTACAACTACTTCGTTGTTTTTCCTTACTAATACAATTGTTGTCATATCTATTAAATGGATATTAATTTTGATAGTTCAAGTCCAGGTTTTAGTATTATTGCCATAATTGAATAATATATGTATACCTCTTTTTATTTATGAAACGTAAAGGTAAAATTAGCAGAAAAACAAAAGAGACCAGTGTAATCGTCGAACTTAATATTGATGGCAAGGGTAAGTATAAGATTAATACTGGAATAGGATTCCTTAACCATATGTTAGAGCAATTATCTAAACACTCATCTATTGATATGAATATAAAAGTCAAAGGTGATACTCATATAGATCTGCATCATACAACTGAAGATTCTGGGATCGCAATAGGTGAAGCATTGAAAAAAGCTTTAAAGAAATCTGTTGGTATCAGAAGGTATGCGCATGCAATGATTCCAATGGATGAAACTTTATCGCGTGTTGCAATTGATATTTCAAACAGACCTTATTTAATTTGGAAAGTTAATTTGAAAGTTGAAAAACTTGGTGAGATGGATACTGAACTTTTTAAAGAGTGGTTTCAAGCTTTTTCTCAAGCAGCAGGAATTACTTTACACGTCGAAAACATTTATGGTGATAATAGTCATCACATTATTGAGTCATGTTTTAAAGGATTGGCAAGATCATTAAGAACTGCATTAGAAATAGATCCAAGGAATAGAAAAACAATTCCATCTACTAAAGGTTCTTTATAAGTTTAATGAATATTACAATTGTTGATTATAGTTCGGGCAATATAAGCTCGGTAATAAACTCTTTTAAAGAAGTTGCTAAGGATAAAGTAAATATTGAGGTAACTTCTGAACTAAATAAGATTAAATTGAGCGATAAAGTAGTTTTACCGGGGCAGGGCTCTTTTAAGAGCTGTGTAGGTGCTTTAAAGAAAATTAAGGGTCTTGAAGATACACTTAATGAATTTGCAATTAATAATAAGAAACCACTTCTTGGAATATGTGTTGGATTACAAATGTTTGCAGATATAGGATATGAGGAGACTGAAACCAAAGGTTTAGGTTGGATATCAGGTAACGTTTCTAAAATAAATAATCAAAATGGAAATTATAAACTTCCTCATATTGGCTGGAATCAAATCAACATTCTTAAAGATAGTAAAATTTTTAAAGATATAGAGAATAATTCTCATATGTATTTTGTGCATAGTTATGAGTTTATTCCAAAAGATAAAAATGTAGTTTCTGCGACAACAGATTATTCATCAAATATTGTTTGCTCTGTCGAAAAAGAAAATATCTTTGGAACCCAATTTCACCCTGAAAAGAGTGATAAAATTGGACTAAAAATAATAGATAACTTTATGAATTTATAAATGAAAATATTTCCAGCAATAGATATTAAAGACAAAAAGTGTGTGAGGTTAGTCAAAGGAGACTTTGATAATAAAACTGAATATAAAATGTCACCATTTGAACAAGCTGAAAAATATAAAGATCATGGATTTAAAAATTTACACATTGTTGATCTTGATGGAGCTTTAACTGGTAAAACAATAAATCTAGGTATTATTCAAGATATAGTTTATAAATTCAATTTAAAGGTTGAGATAGGTGGTGGTATTAGAAATCTTGACAGTATTCAAAAATATATCGATGTGGGTGTTGATAAAGTAATTTTAGGTAGTGCTGCTATAAAAGATAAAGATTTTTTAAAAAAAGCGTGTGAAAAATTTCCAAACAAAATTGCTTTAGGCCTAGATGCTAAAAAAGGTTATTTATCTGTATCTGGGTGGAAGGAAAATTCTAATCAATCGACTATGGATTACTTAAAGGAAGTTAATGATTATGGTGTTAGCAGATTAATCTATACTGATATTAATCGTGATGGAATGAAGCAAAGCCCAAATTTTGATGAAACATCAAAAGTTGCCGAGAAATCAAATTGTCCTGTTATTATTTCTGGTGGAGTTTCATCATTAGAAGACATTAAAATAGCAAAAACATTGCAAAATATTGAAGGTATAATAGTTGGTAAAGCTATTTATGATGGTGATATTCAATTAGAGGAATTAGTGAAAGAAGATGCTTAAAAATAGAATAATTCCTTGTTTAGATGTTAAGAATGGACGTGTAGTTAAAGGTATCAACTTTGTAGATTTAAAAGATGCAGGAGATCCTGTTGAACAAGCCAAAATTTATAGTGATGGTGGAGCAGATGAAATTTGTTTTTTAGATATAACAGCATCTAACGAAAATAGAGATATTATTTATGATGTTGTAGAAAAAACTTCAAAAAAGTGTTTTGTTCCCTTAACAGTCGGTGGAGGAGTTAGAAGTATAGAAGATATAAATAAACTACTCAATTGTGGTGCCGATAAAGTTTCTATAAATACAGCTGCAGTAGAAAATTCAAAAATTGTTATTGATAGTTCAAAAAAATTTGGATCCCAATGTATTGTTGTTGCAATTGATGCAAAAAAAAATGGAGATAAATGGGAAGTTTTTACTTACGGAGGCAGGAATAATAGTGGTATAGATGCTTTGGATTACGCAAAAAAAATGGAAGAATATGGCGCTGGAGAATTATTAATAACTTCTATGGATAGAGATGGAACTCAAGTTGGTTACGATATTGAATTAATGTCAAAAATTTCTTCTAAAGTAAATATTCCAGTAATAGCCTCAGGAGGTGTTGGTAATTTAGATCATTTAGTTGATGGAATTAAATTAGGGAAGGCCAGTGCAGTTCTCGCAGCATCTATTTTTCATTACGGGAAACATTCAGTAAAAGAAGCGAAGGAATATTTGGACTCAAAAGGAATACCTGTTAGAATTTAATATGCTTAATACTTTGGAAAGTTTGTTTAATCTTGCTAGAGAAAGAAAGAAATCCCCTATAGATGACTCTTACACAAATAAGTTACTTAGTGATAAATCTTTAAGTAAAAAAAAAGTCCTAGAGGAAATTAATGAACTAATTGAGGCGGTTGACAACGACTCAAATAAAATTCATGAGGCTGCAGATGTTTTTTATCATTTAATAATGTACCTAGAGGCGAATGATATAAAAGTAGAAGATATTATGAATGAACTTAATAAAAGAAAAAAATGAGTTACGATGATAATAATATTTTTGCTAAAATTTTAAGAGGAGAAATACCCTGTAAAAAGATTTACGAAGATAATTTTGTATTATCATTTTATGATATAAATCCTCAAAAAAAAATTCATGCTTTAGTAATACCAAAAGGTAAATATGTTGATCTTGATGACTTTAGTATAAATGCGTCATCAGATGAGATGGTGGGCTTATTAAAAGGAATAAACACTGTTGCTAAAAAACTTAAAATTTCTGTTGATACAGGAAAAGGTTATAGGGCTCTGGCAAATATTAGTGAGGATGGAGGCCAAGAGGTGCCACATTTACATTTCCACTTATTTGGAGGTGAAAAAGTAGGTAAAATGGTTGAGTGAAAAAAGTTAAAAGAAATTATTTAGAAATAAATTTTTTAAAGGATTTAAAAGAGTCCCCTCCTTTTTCAAAGAATTATTCAGTTACTCTTGTAGATCCAACTGATTTTCAACTTAATAAATTTTTTTATAAAACTATTGGAAAAAAACACCATTGGGTAGATCGTTTAGTTTGGACTCAAAAACAATGGATTGATTATGTCTCAGATAAAAATGTAAAAACTTATGTTTTAAAAAATGAAAAAGAATTAGCAGGTTATTTCGAGCTTATTTTACATTCAGAAAAAGATGAAGTTGAGATAGCTTATTTAGGACTATTAGAAGAATATCAAAACAAGAGATTAGGTTCGTATTTATTATCAGTGGCTATCAAAAATTCATTTTTGAATAAACCAAAAAGAGTTTGGGTACATACTTGTTCTTTAGATCACAAAAATGCATTAAATAATTATTTGTCTAGAGGTATGAAAATTTTTATGACAAAAACTGCTGAAATTTGATAACCGTATATTTTATGGGAGTATTTAGGAAAATTAGAGATTTTATAACTTTTAGAAATTATAGAAAAAGAAATGACAGGGTAGCAAATTATCTAAAAGATATTAGGGAATTGATTTTGAATGATCAACAAGATTTAATTATAAGCCAAAGCAAAAATCCTCTCAATAAGTATGGTAAAAAATTTTTTTCTCAGTCTGATGAAGACGGAATTACAATTGAAATAATAAAAAGAATTAATTGTTTAAAAGGGGGGACTTTCATTGAATTTGGTGTTGGAGATGGAACAGAAAATAATACCCTAATTTTGAAAGCTTTGGGCTGGAAGGGTTTTTGGGTTGGGAATGAAAAATTAAAGATTAATTATAATAATTCAAAAAATTTTTCATATATTCAAAGTTTTGTAGATTTAGAAAATATTATTGATTTACTAAAAAAAGGTTTAGCTTCTATAGGAGATGACCAAATAGATATTATTTCAATAGATTTAGATGGAAACGATTATTACTTTTTAGAGGAAATAATTAAGAATAATTTTAAACCAAAATTATTTATAGTGGAGTACAATGGAAAATTTCCACCTCCAATTAAATGGCAAATTGAATACAAAAAAGATCACAAGTGGAAGGGAGACGATTATTTTGGTGCATCTTTGTCGACTTACGATAATTTCTTTGAAAAAAATGGTTATAAACTTATATGTTGTAATGCCCATACAGGTGCGAATGCTTATTTTATAAAAAAAGAATTTTTTAATTTGTTTAATGAAGTACCGGATAAAATTGAAGATATATATATGAAACCAAGATATATGCTAAATAATTATTTAAGATTTCCAATTTCTTTAAAAACTATTAATAAATTTTTTAGTTAGTGGGTAAAAGAAAAATATTTTTATTTATTTGTTTGTTTTTAATAAAAGAAGACAAGTAGGTAATACTTAAATTTTGATATATATCAACTGTTTGCCACCCAATTAGATTATATGTATCTCTATCAAAAAAAATATTTATTTCATTTTCATTTTCAAAAAATTTGTAATTTATAAATTTATTATTTATATTTTTGAATTCAAGATTTTCAATTTTACTAAGTAAATATTTTTTATCTAAAATTTGACTCAGAGGGGTTTTGTCTATTGGATAGATGTAGTAGCTACTTGAAGTTTTGATAACTAATGATTTTCCATTAGATACCATAATTTTTTGGTTCCCTAAGTCATATTTACAATAAATCTTTTTTGGATATTCTAGAATACAATTACCTTTTTCAGTTTTCCCACCGATATTTTGCTCAAACTCAAAAGTAAGATTATCAATATTTTCAAGATTTTGAATTATATTTTCTTTTATTGACGCCCTAGTGTCTGTAAAAGAAAATATTATAAAAAAAAGGATAAAAAATTTTTTCATTATAGAACATCTCTTTTTCCAACATGATTTGCTTTGCTTACAATTCCATCAACCTCCATCATATCAATTATTCTTGCTGCACGATTATAACCAATTTGAAGTTTTCTTTGAAGAAAAGATGTTGAAGCCTTTCCCTCTGATCTTATTATTTCTACCGCTGTTTGATAAAGCTCATCTTTATCACCCTGATTTGGTGATTTCTCACTAATTTCTTTTTCATCAACATAATTTAAAATTTCATCTACATAATCTGGTTCAGCTTGAGATCTTAAAAAGTTATTTATTTTTTCAATTTCATTATCAGATACAAAAGGGGCATGAATTCTAAGAATCCTATTTGCTGAAGACATATATAACATATCTCCTTTACCCAATAATTGTTCAGCTCCTTGTTCCCCTAAAATTGTTCTACTGTCTATTTTTGAAGTCACTTGAAAAGAAATTCTGGTTGGAAAATTTGCTTTAATAGTCCCGGTAATGACATCCACACTTGGCCTTTGAGTAGCCATAATAATATGAATGCCAGCTGCTCTAGCCATTTGAGATAATTTTTGAATATAGTTCTCTATTTCTTTACTTGCCACAAGCATTAGATCAGACATTTCATCTACAACAACCACTATATAAGGCATAGGAAGTTTATGTTTAGTATTATAACTATCAATATTTCTAACACCTTCTTTTGTCATCAACCTATACCTACTTTCCATTTCTTTTACGACCCAGCCTAATACTGAGGCAGCTTTTTTAGCTTCAGTAATAACAGGACATAATAAATGTGGAATACCTTCATAAGCCGAGAGCTCTAACATTTTAGGATCAATCAAGATAAATTTACATTTGTCTGGAGTATGTCTGTAAAGAAGTGATAAAATTATTGTATTAATGCAAACTGATTTTCCTGATCCAGTAGTACCAGCAATTAGCAAATGTGGCATTGAAGCTAAATCCCCAATAATTGGATTTCCTGAAATATTTTTTCCTAACGCTACAGGGAGTTTTATTTCTCTTTTCTTAAAGTCAGTATTATTTAAAATTTCACTTAAGTAAACATTTTCTCTAGAATTATTTGGCAATTCAATACCTACCGTATTACTACCAGAAATAGTTGCAATTCTGGCTGATTCTGAACTTGTATTTCTAGCAATATCATCTGAAAGATTTACAATTTTAGAAACTTTTACACCAGGAGCTGGTTCAAATTCATTTAAAGTAACCACTGGACCTCTGCTAACTTTTTTAATATTTCCATTGACACCAAAATCTAATAAAATTTTTTCAAGAAATTTAGGATCATATGCTTCCTCATTATTTAAATCCCTGTTTTCTCTTTTGTCTATTTTTTTTAATAATTCTAAGTTTGGCAATCTAAATTTCATTTTTTCACTTTCTTTAATTTTATCAGCTTTAATGAAAGGTAAATCTTCTTGAATTAAATTTTTAATTTCATCTTGAGGTATATATTCTTCAATTATTTCACTTTTATCAGTATAGTTTTTACTTTGATTTTTATTTTTTAAATCAAATATGATTTTTAGAAATCCCCAAAATTTTCTTGGACTAAAGTTTACACTTACTAAAAATAAAATAATAATTAAAATAATTAAAAAATAGTAAGCAATTTGATTATTTAGATTAATTAAATTTTGTAGAAAAGTGTTATTTAGATAATTTCCAATGAACCCACCATTGCCATTTATATAAAGGCTAAAGGCGCTTTTATAAAAAAAACTAAAAAATAATGATCCAAAAATAGAATACAAAATGAGAAAAAAAGCATTCT
The DNA here is from genome assembly GCA_902582385.1 of uncultured Pelagibacteraceae bacterium. Lineage (GTDB taxonomy): Bacteria > Pseudomonadota > Alphaproteobacteria > Pelagibacterales > Pelagibacteraceae > Pelagibacter. The sequence continues at coordinate 18,412 of CACHRX010000003.1, forward strand.
CAACTATTAAAAAAAAATCTTTACTTCTAAAAATATTAATACCTGTAAAAATAAAAGTGAAAGATACAAGATATGAAATTAGACCAATTGATTGAAGAAAAAGATCTGATACATAACTTCCCTGAAATCCAAGTAAATTTTTAATTTCTGTATTTTTAGGAAAAATAAAATTAGGATCTTCGGGGGAATATGAAATCAGAGCAATAAATAGTAAAATTCCAAAGCATATTATTATAATACCAAATGCTTCTATTAGTCTATGAATTGAGAATTGTAATGCAGTATTAGCTATCTTTTTAATATTCATATTTAAAAAATCTAATTTATCACTTTGTATCATCTAATTTTTATTGTTAAAATTAATTTGTTATGAAAGTTTGTATTATAGGAGGTGGACTTGTGGGGTTAGCTCTTGCCAGAGTCTTAGCTCTGAAAGAGATATCAGTTGATATTTTGTCTGATAGGAATATTAATAAGTATAAAATAGACCGTACTATAGGTATTTCAAATTCTAATATCAAATATTTTAATGAAAATATTGAAAATATCGAAAAAATTTTATGGGACGTAAATAATATAAAAGTATATACGGAAAATTTTCTTAATAATGAAATCTTAAATTTTGAAAATACAAATGAAAATATTTTTTCAATAGTTAAAAATTATGAATTATATGAAATTTTAAATAAAAATTTAAAAAAAAATAAATTTGTAAAATATAAAAAAGATATGAATTATGAAAACTTACTAAAAGAAAAATATAAACTGATAATCAATTGTAATCCCAGCCATCAAATAACTAAAAAATTTTTTTCTAATAAATTAGAAAAAAAATATAATAGTTATGCATACACAACTTTAATAAATCACAAAAAAATCTATGAAAATAATACCGCAGTTCAGATTTTTACAAATAATGGACCTATTGCATTTTTACCAATTTCTAATACCCAAACTTCAGTTGTTTACTCTTTAAGAGTAAAGAGTTCTAAAAAGGAGACAAATGTTAAAGATTTAATAAAAAAATTTAACCCCAATTATAAGATTATTAGCATTAATGATATTTCTAGGTTTGAATTAATATCCTCTAATTTAAGAAATTATTATAAGGGTAATATTTTAGCTTTTGGGGATTTACTTCATAAAATCCACCCACTTGCAGGACAAGGTTTTAACATGTGTCTAAGAGATATAAAACTTTTATCAAAAATAATTGATAATAAAATGAACATTGGTTTAGACCTTGACAATTCTGTTTGTTATGAATTTCAAAAAAATATTAAGGATAAGAATTTTATTTTTTCAATGGGTATTGATCTGATATATGAATTATTCAATTTTGAAAGTAAATTTAAAACTCAACTAATTAGTAAATCTATAAACATGATAGGTAAGAATAAGTCTATAAATTCTTTTTTTAAAAAATTTGCTGATAGTGGATTACGAATTTAAATTTACTGGAGTGTAGTATTGTTATATTGATCGTAATTATATGTACTTAAAATTTCTGAAATTTTAGTTTTTCTTATACTTAAATTTTTGGTTTCTAGTAAAACTTGTTTTTCCTCTAAGCTAAATGGTGATGCCATAGCTAAAGCGTTTATTGTTTCATCTAAACTTTGTTTTTCTAGTGCTTTCCAATTTATTATAAATCCTTTTTTTTCAAATAATGATTTTAAATCTTTAAAAATTAATTCTAAATCAGAAAATTTAACTTCTTCTTTATTTTCATCTAAATCTTGTAAGTAATTTTCGAAATTTATTTTATATTCTCTATATTTTTTTTCATTTTTTGTTTCTTCTATAATTTGAAACCTAATAATCCCTTTTAAATCAATTTCATATCTTCCATCTTCAGTTTCCTTAAAACTTGTTATTCTACCGAGACAACCTATTTCGTGAAGTTCAACTGAATCTTCTTGAGAATTTTTAAGCAATTTAGGTTGTATCATTCCTATTAGTTTATTTGTTTTCATACTATCATTTATCATCTCAATATATCTTGGTTCAAAAATATTAAGTGGAACAGTGGTCTTGGGAAAAATTATAAAGTTACCAAGTGGAAAAACAGCAATTTTTTTTGGTAGATCGTCTTTTTTCATATAACCTCATTATAACATATTTAATATTACTTGAATTAAAAAAAACAACTAATTATAATATTTTTAATTGCGGGCATAGCTCAGTGGTAGAGCGTCTCGTTGCCAACGAGAAGGTCGAGGGTTCGACCCCCTTTGCCCGCTCCAATATAGTATGAATGATTTATTAAAAAAAAAATGTGCTCCATGTGAAGGGGGTGTACTACCTTTAGATGTCTCTGAAATCCATAAATATCAAAAAAAGGTAGATGGTTGGGATATAATTAAGAATAAAAAGAACATTTATTTATTAGAAAAAAATTTTAAATTTGAAAATTTTGAAAAAAGTTTAGATTTCATAAATAAAGTTGGAAAAATTTCTGATGAAGAGGGTCATCATCCAGATATTTTGTTTGGTTGGGGATATGCAAAAATAAATATTACAACACATGCAATAGAGGGTTTGTCTGAAAATGATTTTATTTTAGCAGCAAAAATTGACCAAACTTTTAGTGTCTAAAATGTCTTGTTTTAGAAAAAAGTAAGACTGTACCAGTTTCATTTGCAAATTTAATTATCTCCTTATCTCTTATAGACCCTGCTGGTTGAATTACAGCCTCAACGCCGGATTGAATTAATTTTTCGATTCCATCTACAAATGGAAAGAAAGCATCAGATGCTGCAACTAATCCAGCATTTGAATCAATATTTTTTTTCATTTTATCGATAGCAATTTGGCAACTATCTAATCTACTTGGTTGACCTGATCCGATACCAATAGTAGTTTTTTTAGATGCTATCACTATTGCATTTGATTTTACAAATCTGCAAACATTAAATGCAAATATTAGATCCTTAACTTGAGATTTACTAGGTTTTTTTTTTGAAACAACTTTAAAATTTTTTATTGTAAATTTTTTATGATCTTCAGATTGAATTAGGATATTTTCATTTATAGAATTAAATTTTAAGTTTTCATTTAAAGAAAAATCAGATGCATCTATTAATCTTATATTTTTTCTTTTTTTAAGAATTCTAAAAGCAACTTTATCAAAACCGTTTGCGATAATAACTTCAAAAAAATTTTTATTTAATTCTGAAGCCAAATTTTTAGTAATTTTAAAATTACAGGAAACAATTCCACCAAAAGCACTTATAGGATCACACGCAAGCGCTGCTTTATAACTATCAATTTTTCTTTTAAGAGCAGACACTCCACAAGGATTTGTGTGTTTAATAATAACTGTACCTGTATTTTTTGGAAGCGATTTAGAAATAGTTAGAGCTGCAAAAATATCATTATAATTATTATAGCTTAATTGTTTCCCAAGAAGCTGGTTAATATTTATCAAGTTATTTTTTGAATAAATTGCACTTTCTTGATGGGGATTTTCACCATATCGAAGTTTTTCAATTAAATTACCATAAATAATTTTTTTTTTGGGAAAAGAAATGTTATTAATTTTGTTAAAATAATCAGAAATTAAAGCATCGTAATAAGCTGTCTCTGTAAAAGCTATTTGAGACATTTTCTCTCTAAATTTTAGTGATGTTGCACCATTAAAATTTGTTATTTCTTTGATTAGCTCGTCGTATTGATTTATGGAAGTAATGACAGTCACATCGTTATAGTTTTTAGCTGCTGACCTCACTATTGTTGGTCCACCAATATCTATGTTTTCTATAATTTTTTTATGATTAGAATTTTTTTTCAAAGTATTTTGAAAAGGATAAAAATTTACAATTACGAGATCTATATTTTTAAAATTATTTTTAATTAAATCTTTATTATGTAATTTGTTATCTCTTATATTAAGGATTCCGGCATGAACTTTAGGATGTAAAGTTTTGACTCTACCATTCAAAATTTCAGGCGATCCAGTAAATTGAGAAATTTCAATACTTTTATATTTTAATTTTTTTATTTCTTTGAAGGTTCCACCAGAACTTATAATTTCAATGTTATTTTTTTTTAAAACTTTTAAGATTTTTTTTAAACCTTTTTTATTAGACAACGAAATTAAAGCTCTTTTAATTTTTTTCATTAAATTTTACTTAAATGCCAAATAATACTTTCATTTTGTTGATTTGTAATTCCAGAAATAAAAATATTTTGGTTTTGAGTATATAAATTTTTATTACCGAAATATAATCCATTATCAATATTTATATCAAATTTATCACAATTAAATTTCCAGCCTTCATCCTCTAATTCAATTAAAATGGTTTTTTTATCCTGTGTTTTCATCAATTTAACATTTGGTTCTAAATGAAATCGAATTTCAAATTTAATATTATAGTTTGTTTTTTTATTTAAAATTTCGTCTGTACCTACGAATTTATACTCTTTAGGATAAAATTCTATTTTTCTTTCATGAATTGAATTGTATTTCTTCTGATACCCATTGTGAGATGCATTGATTTTCCAATAATCTTTTTCAAAAACTATGTCTTTTTTCAAAACTTTTAATCCATCATTGACTACATGTTCAGTTTTACCTATTTTTTTGTAGAGACAAGATGAATGATTATCAATAATTAATGTACTATGTGCTGCAGTTGATTTTGACAATTTTTTTAATTTAAGAACTTCATTATCGTAATAACCACAATTACTAATTAATTTTTTTCCATTTGAATTAACCTCAAAAGACAAAGTTCCTGATTGATAACTTTTTGAAAACCTAGAAGCTGGAGGTGAGCCAATATCCATCACTAAAGATATCTTTTTATCAAATAAAATTGCATATCCACCATATTCTTTATTGTCATTTTTAAACTTATATCCAAATCTTTTTAAATAGTGATCAAACTCAGAATTTTTTGAATTGTTGTTCCCATTCATTAAAATATCACATTTAATATTTTGCCAAGTAAAAGCATACCCTTGACCTAAATAGTAAATTGATTCATTAATTAATTCTGGAATTGGAATTTGGGCTTCTTTGAACCATTCTCTTATTAAAATTAAGTACTTTAAATAGAAAATTAATTCTTTGATATTTCTAGATTTTGGTAGCCCATTATTATCTAATGATATTTTGGTTATTTTTTTCAAAAGATTTATTCCATAAACCAGATAGTTTTTTTCATCTTTATAACAAAGGCCAGCTAAAATTATCGCAGCACACCCAATTATTTTGTCATCTTTTAATTCTGATGAATTAATTTCATTAATTAGATGATTAATCTGTTTTTGAATCATGCCATTAAATTGAACTTGATAGTCTCTATTACTTTCTTCGAAGGTTAAATTATGATTAGAGAGCCACGCTATAATCCTTTTAGATGTCAATCTAAATTCCCAACTTCTAGAATTATACTTTGAGTTTTTTTTTATCCAGTTTGATATAATTAATTGTGTATTTTTTTTTGATGATTTTAAGTCTAAGCTAAAAAACCAATAAAAATTATTAAGTCTTTTAAAATCTTTTGTACTTAAATTTTCATTGTCCCAGATATTTTTTGTGGAGATTTCATCAATATTAATCTTTTTTGCTTGATATTGTATTAAGGAAGATAGTAAGTGAGGACTTGGCTTGTAAACTAAACTTTCATTTTCAACTTTTGATATTTTTTTATCATAGTAATTAGAATTTAAATAAAAATTTTTAGATTGATTAAAGATAACTTTAAAAAATTGAGAAATGAAATTCAACAGATTTTTTAAAATCATTTAATTATTTTGATTTTAGTAATTCAATATTTTTTTTAATATCCCCATTATTACTTTTAAAAATTGTAGTTCCTGAAACTAAAATGTTTGCACCTGCTTTAATAGCAATTTTAGAATTTTCAAAATCAATTCCACCATCTATCTCAATATCAAAATTTAAATTTTTTTGCTCTTGAATTTTTTTTAATAATTCGATTTTCTTTAATACTTCAGGCATAAATTTTTGACCTCCAAAACCTGGGTTTACGCTCATAATTAGAACCAAATCAATTTGATCTAAATAATTTTTGATTAATTCAACTTTAGTCTCTGGGTTTAAAGAAACACCAACCTTTTTTTTAAATCTTCTAATTTTGGAAATTGACTCACTAAGATCGTCTGTAGCCTCTGGGTGTATAGTAATAATATCCGCACCTGCATTAGAGTACGCTTCAATATATTTATGAACTGGTGAAATCATTAAATGGACGTCAAAAATTATTGATGAATTTTTTTTAAGCGCCTTAATTACAGGGGGGGCCTATCGTTAGATTTGGAACAAAATGTCCATCCATAACATCAACATGAATCATATCTGCACCCGCTTCCTCTAATCTTTTGATTTCACTTCCTAACTGACCAAAATCAGCAGAGAGTATTGAAGGTGATATTTGTATTTTTTTCATTGATTACTAGGACTACTAGTATCAATTTTTAAAATTTAATTGAATTAAAAAATTGGTAAATTTGTCTCGAAATTTCACTTTCTAGCGGAAAAGACAACATGCCCATAACTGAATAACCCAAAACCCACGGCATTAAGTAAAACCTAATCATGAAAAAAAACCAAGCTACATATAAAGGAACCAAGGGCTGAATTATAAAGGATGGAGTAAGTGGTTTAAATATTTTAAGAAGAGGATTTGTGAATTTAACAAAAACTTTCATGAAGAAAAACTGTGAATCTTCTTTTTGAAAAATATTCATTGCAACTCTTCCAATTAATGTCCACATGATAACACCAAGAATATAGTCGATTATATAGACTAAAGGATGAAAATTAGCTGACATTTAAAATTTTTAATGAATTGGTAAAAAATTAAAAGGGGCGAAAATAATCGCCCCTTAAAAAGATTATTTTTAGTGTTGTTTGCCAAGGATCGATTTACCTGATGGTACTCGAACCTCATCAACCATTTTTTGTGTAGCAGCACTTGGTGCTGAAGTCATAAGACTTACAACTACCATAGATACTAAACTTACTGCAGAACCAAAGATACCAAATGTTAACTGTGTAATACCCAAGAATCCGCTTCCACCATTACGTACCCAAATTAGGTAACCTAATCCTGAAAGAAGACCTAAACCCATACCAGCTACGGCACCTTCTTTGTTAGCTCTCTTCCACCATACACCAAGTACAAGTGGGAAGAACAATCCTGACATCGCAAAGTCAAAAGCCCAGATTACTGAACCTAAAATACCTTGGATCTCCATTGCTGCAATAGTTGCTCCAGCAAAACCAATTACTACAAGTAATACCCTTGCAACAACTAGTCTTTTTGCAGTTTCCGCTTTTGGATCAATGATTTTATAGTAAACATCATGTGATATAGCGTTTGCAATTGCTAGAATCAAACCATCAGCTGTTGACATGGCAGCAGCCATACCTCCAGCAGCAACTAGACCTGAGATTACATATGGTAATCCAGCTATTTCTGGAGTTGCTAACACTACGGCTTTACCACCCATGAAAAACTCATTTAATTCAAGAGTTCCATTTCCGTTAAAGTCGCTTACAAACATTAAGTTTGCTTGGTTCCAGTTTTGATACCAATCTATCGATTGAACTTCTGCAATTGATTTCCCGATAATACCCGTTGGTAATGACGGATCAATCAATGACAATTTTGAAAGTGTCGCTAACATTGGAGCAGAAGAATAAAGTAGGAAGATAAAGAATAATGACCAACCTACTGATTTTCTAGCTGCTTTTACGCTCGGAGTAGTGAAATATCTCATCATCACATGAGGCAATGATGCTGTTCCCATCATCATAGCAAGTGCTAATGAAATAAATGCCCATGGTGTAGCGTTAACCGCTGAGTGAGCTTTAGTTATTCCAGCTAATCCTTTTGGTACTGATTTTAGATCAGCAGCTGCATTTTTTACAAATCCAAACTGTTGTTCTAATTCACCAATTCTAGCTACTTCATCAGCTAACATAAAGTGAGGAAAAAAACCAGCACCCATTTTGTTACTGATCCAGAATACTGGAAGTAAGTAAGCTATAATTAGTACAATGTATTGTGCAACCTGTGTCCAAGTTACTCCTCTCATACCACCTAACATTGAACATAGTAAGATACTTACTAATCCAACGTATACAGCGTATTGAAATGGAATATCAAGTGCAACAGAAGCGATAGTACCAGTAGCGTTAATTTGTGCAGTCACATAAGTAAATGAGGCAACAGTTAAAACTACTACCGCAAGAAACCTAGTTAAATTACCACCATATCTTGTACCAATAAAATCTGGAACTGTGTAACAGCCAAATTTTCTTAGGTAAGGTGCTAATAAAGTTGCAACTAACACGTATCCACCAGTCCAACCAACAAGTAGTGCCATGTAGCCATAGCCTTTAAAGTAAATACCACCTGCCATTGCAACGAATGATGCACCAGACATCCAGTCTGCTGCAGTAGCCATTCCGTTAAATACAGTCGGTACTTGCCTTCCAGCTACGTAATACGCATCTGCTTGAGCTGTACGTGATAGATAACCAATGATCGCATAGATGAAAACTGTAAAAGCAACGAAACAAATTCCAATTGCTTTAGATGACATTCCCATCTGTTCACCAATTGCCATAAGGATTATGAAGCCTACAAATCCACCTGTGTAGATTCCATAAACTTTAGGCAAGTTGTCTATAAAATTACCTTTCATTAGTCATCCTCTCTTTCTGAAAAGCCAAATTCCTCATCAATTTTTTCCTGTCTATTTGCAAACCAGAAAATTAGGATTACAAAAATTCCAAGAGAACCCTGACAAGTGAACCAATAAGTTAACGGGTAACCAAATGGTCCCGTTGAAGTGTTCATTTCGGCTCCGAAAAGGAAGATGCCAATTGAGAATACAAACCAGATTGCTAAAGTCATGAATAGCAAACCCCTGGTTTTTTCCCAGTGTTGTTCTTGTTTTGACATTTATACCTCTCTCTTTTAGTTATAACTGGCGAAAACCATAACCATTATGAAAGAATTTTAAAGTGTTAAAATTGTTCATATTAGTTAGTTTTTTGAGGTATAATGAGTGAAAATACTGATTTTTATGGAAAAATATAAGTTTACTTGGAAAGACCTGTCATTAACTGATTTTAAGGTATACCTTTTTGCACTATTTAAGGCTTTCATACCCAAAAAAAAAATAAGAAATTTAGATGATCTAGAGGAATTTATTCAAACCAAAGCGGCGTGGGTAAGCCAAGTAACTTTATATGGGTATCTAAAAACTAGGATGGGGACAAGATATGTTCTTCATTTTGATAATGATGAATTTATAGGGTCAGTAAACTTAGCTAAGTGGAATATTTATGCAACAGCACTTCAAGATTTAACATTTTTCACTTTTTCCTATTTAAAAGTTAATTTCAATTATGAAGATTTAGAAAAATCTCAAGAAATCTTTTTAAAAATTCTTGATGATGAAATTTCAAATAAGATGCCATTAGATGTGATCGAAAATGCAAAAAAAGATTTTGATGCAAGAATACAAGGTATAAGCTGGGATGATTATTGTTATGATCTACCGTTTAATCCAAGTGCACTATCATTGTATAAGTGGGCGCCTATTGCGGATGAGCTTAAAACACTTGACCGAAAAATTGTTTTAAATTCTGTAATCTTGAAATGGGATGTTGTAAAAAAAGAATTTATTGAGAGAGTAAAGTTTTAAATATTTTTTCTATTTTCTACTAAACTTTCAACTACACTTGGGTCTGCAAGAGTAGTAGTATCTCCTAGTTGTCCATGTTCATTTGCTGCTATCTTTCTTAAAATTCTTCGCATAATTTTTCCAGACCTTGTCTTAGGTAGACCCGGAGTAAAATGAATTAGATCTGGAGTTGCTAATGGTCCAATTTGTTTTCTTACCCAAAGTTTTAACTCTCTATCTAGATCACCCGTTTCTGTCTCTCCAGCATTTAAAGTTACATAACAATATAAGCCATTTCCTTTTATATCATGTGGATAACCAACGACCGCTGCTTCAGCAACTTTTGGATGTGCAACGAAAGCGCTCTCTATTTCCGCGGTTCCAAGATTATGTCCTGAGACAATTATTACATCATCTACCCGACCAGTAATCCAGTAGTATCCATCTTTGTCTCTTTTGCATCCATCTCCGGTAAAATATTTTCCATCAAATTGGGAAAAGTAAGTATCAATAAATCTTTGATGGTCTCCATAAACAGTTCTCATTTGGCCTGGCCATGATTGTCCAATACAAAGTCTTCCCTCTCCAGGACCCTTTATTTCTTTTCCATCCTTATTGACTAAAATCGGTTTTATTCCATAAAAAGGTTTTGTAGCTGACCCTGGTTTAAGAGGAATAGCCCCAGTTTGAGGAGCTATAAGTATACCTCCAGTTTCTGTTTGCCACCAAGTATCAACAATTGGGCATTTTGAATTTCCTACTGTTTTATAGTACCACATCCAAGCTTCTGGATTTATAGGTTCACCAACAGTACCAAGTAATTTTAGAGATTTTCTTGATGTTTTATTAACTGGATTATTTCCTTCTCTCATTAGAGCTCTTATTGCGGTCGGAGCAGTATAAAATGTATTAACTTTAAACTTATCTACGATTTGCCACCATCTTGAGCTATCTGGGTAATTAGGAATACCTTCAAACATTATTGTTGTTGCTCCATTAGCCAGTGGTCCGTAAATAATATAACTATGACCGGTTACCCATCCAATATCTGCTGTGCACCAATAAATATCTTTTGGTTTATAGTTGAAAATGTATTGATGAGTCATGGAAGCGTAAACCATATATCCACCAGTTGTATGTAGTACTCCCTTAGGCTTACCTGTTGAACCGGAAGTATAAAGAATAAAAAGAGGATCTTCAGCACTCATTTCTTCAGGCTCACACTGATTTGGTACATCTTTAATTAATTCATGATACCAAACATCTCTTTCATTATTCCAAAATACATAATTTCCTGTTCTCTTGACTACTATACATTTTTTTACATTAGGACAATTTGTAAGTGCTTCGTCTGTGGTAGCTTTCAAAGGTATAATTTTTCCTCCCCTTACCCCTTCATCTGCAGTTATTATATATTCCGATTTACAGTCATTAACTCTTCCAGAAATTGAGTCTGCTGAGAATCCCCCAAAAATTATTGAGTGAATTGCCCCTATTCTAGCACATGCAAGCATTAGAATTGCTAATTCTGGTATCATTGTTAAATAAATAGTAACTCTGTCACCTTTCTGGATACCTAATTTTTTTAAACCATTTGCTGCTTTAGAAACTTTTTGGTGTAATTGTTTATAAGAAATTTTTTGATTATCTTTTGGATCATCACCTACCCAAATTATAGCGGTTTTATCTTTCTTGTCTTTTAAATGTCTATCAATACAATTAGCTGATGCGTTAAGTGTTCCATCTTCAAACCATTTAATTTTTACTTCATTTTTACTATACTTTATGTCCTTAATTTTTTTATAAGGTTTAATCCAAGAAATTCTTTTACCTTCTTTTTTCCAGAAAGCGTTATTATTCTTAATCGATTCGCTATATTTTTTTTGGTATTGGGATTTATTAGCTAAACTATTTTTTATCCACTCAGGTTTTGTCTTAATAATTAATTCTGGAGATGATAAATTTTCAGTTTTCTTATTTCTTTTTTTTTTATTTTTAGGACGTTTTATTTTTACTCTAGATTTTCCTATTAATTTTTTTCTTTTATTATTAGATTTACTTTTTCTAGATTTATTTTTTTTTCTTTTCTTTTTCTTTTTTATCATTTAATTTTTTTTTATTAAAGTTTACCCATCTTATCTAAAATTTTCCAGCTTTTAGAGTCAATTGACATTACAGACAATCTACTTTGTTTTAATAGAGATAAGTGGCTTAATTGCTTATTTTTTTTGATCTCATCTAAAGTTACAGGTTTATCAAGTTTTCTTAAAAATTTTACTGTAACAGCAACAAATCGACCAGATTTATCTGTTTTATCTATGTAATGCTCCTTTATTACCTCTACCACTCCTACTATTTCTTTTCCAATGTTTGAATGATAAAAAAAACATTGATCACCTTTCTTCATATTTTTTAAATTTTTTGCAGCCTGATAATTTCTTACACCATCCCATGGAGCACCTTTTGCTCCAGCTTTTTTTTGTTGTTCTATTGACCAGACATCAGGTTCAGATTTCATTAACCAGTATTGCATTATAGTTGTACTCCAGCACCTTTTAAAAAAGCAGCATTTTCATCTAATTGCCATCTTGGTTTTGCTGGATGATCTAAATTATTAAATTGTTTTTTTTTAAATTTCTCTAAACCAACCATTGCGATCATTGCAGCGTTGTCACTACAAAGATCTATTGGAGGGAAAATACTTTGGTAACTTTCTTCTTTGCATAAATTTATTAACATAGATCTAATTTTTTTATTTGAAGCTACACCTCCTGCAACAACAAAAATTTTTTTATCTGTCTTATTTTGTTTTTCAAAATTCCTAAATGCAATTTTAGTTTTTTTATATAATATTTCTTCAACCGTTTTTTGGAAAGATGCAGCAAGGTCAAATTTTTCTTGATCAGTTTTAATATTTTTAGTTATTTTTAAAATCGCAGTTTTAAGTCCAGCAAAAGATAAGTTGCAACCTCCTTTGTGAAATATTGGTTTAGGTAAATTATATTTATTTGGATCACCTTTTTTAGCCATAATTTCAATTTGTGGTCCTCCAGGAAATTCTATACCCAAAAGTTTTGCAGTTTTATCAAATGCTTCACCTAACGCGTCATCAATTGTTGTGCCCAATCTTTTGTATTTTCCAAGCCCTTGGACATTTAAAAATTGTGAATGTCCTCCTGAAATTAATAAAACTAAATATGGATAATTTAAAGTTGAATTAATTTTTGGACTTAAAGCATGACCCTCTAAATGGTTGACCGCTATAAAAGGTTTATCTAATGATGCAGCAAAAGCTTTACCAAAACTCAAACCCACTGATAAACAAACTATTAAGCCTGGACCAGCAGTTGATGCTACAGCATCAATCTCTTTAATTGTTCGTCCACTATCTTTAATAGCTTTCTGAACAATCCAATCTATTTTTTCTATATGTGATCGAGCAGCAAGCTCAGGAACTACCCCGCCAAACTTTTTATGAACTTCAACTTGGCTTGAAATAATACTAGATAGAATAATTGGTGTTCCATCTTCATTTTCGGTTATTATAGATGCTGCGGTCTCATCGCAACTAGTTTCTATTCCAAGAATTAGGGGTTTTTTACTCATTCAAATAGTTTTTATTAATTGTACAATCCCAATACAAGTAAGAAATAAATTTATTTATGAGTAAAAAAATAATCATTGGTTCTAGAAGAAGCAAGCTAGCATTGATTTATGCTGAAAATGCTAAAGATAAAATTATTCAAAAAACTAATTTAAATGAAGAAGATGTCTTAATTAAAGAAATTTCCACAAAAGGTGATCAGGTAACCGATGTTAGATTATCGGACTTAGGTGGCAAAGGTTTATTTTCAACAAATATTGAAAAAGAACTTCAAGATAAAAAAATTGATATTGCTGTACATGCGCTCAAGGATATGCCAGCTATAGAAACTTATGGTTTAAGAACAAACACATTTTTAAAAAGAAACGATCCTAGAGAAATTTTAATTACTAGAAGTAAAAAAAAACTTAAAGAGTTAGAAGATCATCCATTAATCGGTACGTCTTCTTATCGAAGAGAATTTCAAATAAAAAAGATTAGATCAGATCTAACTTGTAAAATTATAAGGGGAAATGTTGATACAAGAATCAAAAAACTTTATGATGGATTATATGATGGAATAATCTTATCATACGCAGGAGTTAAATCTTTAAAGTTTGAGGAAGAAATTACAGAAATATTTTCAACCGATGAAATAATTCCAAGTGCAGGACAAGGAATCATTGCACTTCAGTGTCGTTATAATGATGATGAGATTATCTCAATTTTAGATAAAATTAATGATATAGAAACATTTCAAAGAGCTCACGCAGAAAGAAATGTTTTAAAAGCTTTACATGGTGATTGCGAAACAGCTGTAGGAGTTCATGCTATTGTTGAAGATGATAAGATAATTATAGAAGCTGAACTTTTTTCATTAGATGGCAAACAAAGATTTTATGAAAAAAAAACTTCAACTGTTGAAAATGCTAAAGAGCTTGGTAATGAGGTGGGGCAGATATTAAAAAAAAAATCAAATAATTCTTACAAAAGATAATATGCATATTTTATTAACAAGATCATTAGAAGACTGTTCCGAAATGATTATAAGATTTAAATCTCTAGGTCATCAAGTTTCTCATCTTCCGTTATTAAGCATCGATAAAATAAATTATGGAGAGATTAATTTCTCTGAATATAAGGGAATCATTTTTACCAGCACTAATGCTGTCAAATTTTTAAATGTAAAAAGTATTGATAAAAATCTTTTATGTTTTTGTGTAGGAAGTGCTACGGAAAAAAAAACTAGAAGTCTTGGTTTTCAGAATGTTATTAGCGCTGAAGGGAATGTTTCAAATTTAAAAGAGTTAATTTTGCAAAATTTTGATCAAAAAAATGGAAAGCTTATTTACGTAAGTGGTGAATTAATTTCATCTGATCTTGATCAGCAACTAATAAAAGAAGGTTACCGTATAAATAGAATTATCAATTACCGTGCAAATCATAATAAAAAATTTGACGAAATTTTTCTTAAAGATTTAAAGAAGAATATGCCAGATATTGTCTATATTTATTCTCAAAATAGCGCATTAAGTTTTTTGAATTTTGTAAAGATTTACAAATCTGAAAAACTCTGGATGAATACAAATTTGATGTGTATAAGTGAAAAAACCTCATCAATACTGAACGAAATAAAGTGGAAAAAAATATTTCTTTTTAATCCTGGAGAAGAAGAGTTTTTGTTATATAAAATTTAGTTATGGAATTATTAAATAATTTTTCAGAAATATTTTTATCCGTATGGAACAAAGGGATCCTAGGTGTAGATATTTTTCAAATTTTAATTGGAATTGGAATCTTTCTAATATTTTTAATTTTTAGAGGTTTAATCAGCAAACTTATTATTAAAAAGTTAGAGATAATTTCAAAAAGAACTACTAACAAATTAGATGATACTTTTGTAAAAGCTTTAGAGGGTCCAGCAAGGTTTTTACCAATAGTTCTAGGTTTTTTTATTGCAAGCTACTATATGACTTTTTCAATTGAAGGGAGAGAAGTAGTCGATACAATCAATAGAACATTAATTACTATTTTAATATTTTGGGTCATCCATCAAATTATAGAACCAGTATCTTATATTTTAAGTGGATTAGATAAACTTTTAACTCGAGAACTTATCGGATGGATTATAAAATCTTTAAAAGTATTAATATTTATTTTAGGGCTTGCAGCGGTTTTAGAATTATGGGGAATTAAAATAGGACCAATTATAGCAGGATTAGGCTTATTTGGTGTAGCAGTCGCTTTAGGTGCTCAAGATTTATTTAAGAATTTAATTTCAGGGATTTTAGTGCTTGTTGAAAAAAGATTTAAAATTGGTGACTGGATTTTAGTTGATGGAATTATTGAGGGTATAGTAGAAAAGATTGGTTTTAGATCAACAACTATTAGAAAATTTGATAAATCTTTAGCAATAATTCCTAACTTTCAATTTGCTGAAAATGCAGTTGTTAATGTCAGTGAAACTTCTAACTGGTTAATAAGCTGGATTATTACTCTTCAGTATGACACGACCGTTGATCAACTTAAAACTATTCGAGATCAAATTGAAGATCATATAAAAAAAAGTGAGGATTTTAATATAAGTATAGGAATTGCAGTAAGAGTTGATAAATTTTCAGATAGTTCAATAGACATGTATGTACGTTGTTTTACTAAAACAAATAGTTGGAATGAATGGCTTTCAGTAAAGGAAAAATTAGCAATTGCAGTTAAGGAAATTGTAGAAAATAATAAAGCCTCATTTGCATTTCCTAGTTCTTCAATTTACATCGAAAAAAAATGATAGCTATTTTTTATTTGGTTTTACAAATATTAAAACTCTATTCGTATGTTGTGATAATAAATGTTATTATTAGTTGGTTAATAGCTTTTAACATTTTAAATACCCAAAACAGATTTGTTTATTCTATTTTAGAATTAAGTTATAGACTTACAGATCCTATACTAAATAAAATAAGACGTTTTTTACCCAATTTAGGGTCTCTAGACATATCACCTATAATTTTACTTCTATTGATTTGGTTTATAGAAATGTGTATGAAGCTCTACATTGCCCCAATAATATTTTAAATTATGATATTAATAGATGGAAAAAAAGTAGCTGCAGAGCTAAGAGAAAAACTTAAAAAAGAAGTTTTGGACCTAAAGAAAAAATATAATAAAGTTCCTGGTTTGACAGTTATTTTAGTTGGCGATCTGACTCCTAGTCAAATTTATGTTCGAAATAAAGAAAAATCAGCTAATGAAGTAGGATTAAAATCTGATGTAATTAAATATCCAGACTCTGTGGATGAAAAAATAATATTAGATAAAATTAATGAATTAAATTTAGATAATACTGTTTCAGGAATTTTAGTTCAGTTACCACTTCCAAAACATATTGATAAACAAAAAGTGATTGAAGCAATAGATCCATTAAAGGATGTGGATGGATTTCATCCTAAGAATGTTGGAAATCTTTCTTCGGGTTATGAAAGTTCTGTGCCATGCACGCCTTTAGGGTGTTATTTGCTAATTAAAAAGATTGAACCAAATTTGAGTGGGAAAAAAGCTGTCATAGTTGGGAGATCCAATCTTAATGGTAAGCCAATGACACAGCTTCTTCTTAAAGAAAATTGTACAGTAACTATAACACATTCAAAAACTAAAGATTTAAAAGAGGAATGTTTAGCTGCTGACATTATTGTTGCAGCAGTTGGTATTCCAGAACTTATTAAAGGTGATTGGGTTAAAAAAAATACAATAGTAATCGATGTTGGTATAAATAAAACAGAAAAAGGAATAGTTGGTGATGTGGCATTTGATGAAGTCTCAAAAAATGCAAAAGCTTTAACTCCTGTTCCAGGCGGGGTAGGCCCAATGACAATCGCCTGTTTGCTTAAAAATACAATAGACTGTTTCAAAAGATCGCAAATTTAACAATTAGAACAATAAATTTTTTTTGATAAAGTAGGTTATGAAAAAACCTAAATACCCATTCAGAATTGCTATTCTTATGGCGATACTCACAATTCCTCCTATAGGTGCTACACAATTAGGATGGTATCTGTATGATATTCAAACAGGATTTGATTATGGTATGATTGTAGGAACATTTTCAGTAATATATGCAGCATGGTTAATGTATGAAAAAAACTGGAGAGAAGAAGATGAGGATTAATATATGGAAAAAATAATATTTTTTGGATTAATTATACCTATTTTAATTTTTATGCTCTATTTAGGTGGTAGAGCTATAAAGACAGGGTTTAATGCTAAAAGTTCAAATAAATCCGATACAGAAAATGAAAAAAATATAGAAGAAGAAAATTCATTAAATGATAAAAAAAACTTAAGTGATGAATTAAATAAATTAAATGAACTCTTGAAAAGTGGTGTTTTAACACAAGAGGAATTTGAAAAAGCTAAAAAAAAGATTCTAGATAATTAATCTTTTTCCATTACCCACAGATTATTCCCTGCCAAAAAAAAAATTTTTCCATTACTTGGGTGAACTTGTATATCTCTTATTCTTCCAATTTTATCTTTAAAAATAATCTCTTCCTTAACATCTGACTTATCATCAAATATTAATTTTCTTAATGACTTGTCCTTAAGAGATGTAATTAAAGCATGACCATTCCATTCGCTGAATTCTTCGCCCTTATAAATAGTTATCGCACTAGTAGCTATAGAAGGTACCCAGTATTGAATTGCTTTAGTAAAACCTGGCTTCCATTTAGGTCCAATTTTAGTCCCAGTATAATTTTTTCCTCCCCAACCTAATATTTTCCAACCATAGTTTTCACCTTTTTTTACCTCTCCAAACCAGTCACCTCCTTTTGCACCATGGTTGCTCATATAAATTTTTCCATCAAAAGGCGATAAAGACAAACCTTGAGGGTTACGAACTCCGATTTGATAAATCTCAGGAAGCCAGTTTGAATTACCTTTAAACTTAGGATTGTCAATGGGTATACTTCCATCCAAATGAATTCTTATAATACTTCCAGGATGATTTGTGGGGTCTTGTGCAATCATACCCTGTCCTCTTTCTCCAGCTGATGCGAAAAGGTAATTATCTTTAATTACTATTCTTGAACCAAAATGATAACCTGAGTCTATAGGTGGTTCTGCTTGAAAAATATTTTTAAAGTCTAATTTAATTTTATCAAATTTTGCTTTTGCTATTGAGGTACTTGACTTCCAATTACCTCTATTTTCAGAATAGGATATGTAAACAAACTTATCTTTAAAGAGAATATCTAATAGGCCTCCTTGACCATAATCCAAAAAATCTAAATTATGTTCTACTTCAGAAACTTTATTATTTTTTATATTAACAATTTTTATTTTTCCGCTTTTTTCAGAAACAATCAATTCATTATCATTTAAGAACGATGATCCCCATGGTCCATCTAATTTTACTAATTTTTGAAAATTATAATTTTGAGAAAAAGATTTTGAGTTAAAGAAAAAAAATAATAGTATTAAAAATAAAACTTTTTTCACTTTAAGAAAGTTTTGATCTTCCACCATCTACTGCAATTATTTGCCCTGTGACCCAAGAACTATCTTTAGTAATAAGAAACTTTGCTAGTGAGGCAGAATCTTTTCCCTCACCCAATCTTTTAAGTGGATGAGCTTTTGCTATACCATCAGCTAGAGCTTTATTTTTTAACATTGGTTCAGCAATTTTAGAATGTGTCAGACTAGGAGCTATACAATTAACTCTGATGTTTGGTGCAAATTCAGCTGCTAAAGAAACAGTTAAACCTTCAACCGCAGCTTTTGCAGAAGCTATTATAGCGTGATTAGTAAATCCTCTTTGAGCAGCGACTGTAGAAAATAAAACCACTGATCCTTTATTTTTTTTTAAACTTTCCTGGTATCCTTTTATTACTTCAACTGCAGAATAAAGATTTAGTTTCATACATTTATTAAAATCTTGCTCTGTAACCATTCTCAAAGGTTTTAAATCGATTGAACCTACACAATAAGCAACTCCCATTGTTTCAGGGACATCGCTTTTTACTTTATCAACAAATCCATCCTCTAAAACATCAGCCACTGTAGATGTACAACCGAGTTTGTCAGAAATATTTTTAAGTTCACCTTCATTTCTTGCAACTAAATGGACACTGTTTCCTGAACTTATTAATTGCTCTGCCAAACTAGATCCGATTGAACCTGTCGCACCAAAAACAATATATTTTTCTGACATAAAAAATTTTATTAGTTATATTTAATTATGAAGTTATTTTTTATACTTGGAAATCAATTATTTCCACCAAAATACCTCGACCGCTTCAAAAAAGACCATCTATTTTTCATGGCTGAAGATTACGAATTATGTACTTATGAAAAACATCATAAACAAAAGATACTTCTTTTCTTATCTTCAATGCGTTCACATGCTGAAAGTTTAAAAAAAGATAAATTTAAGTTAGAATATATTAAAATTGAAGATAAAGAATTCAGAGATGATTATTTAAAGAAATTAAAGAAAGTCATAATTTCAAAAAAAATAAAAGAAATTTCAAGCTTTGAGATTGAGGATAAATTTTTTGAAAAAAAAATAAATCAATTTATTAAAAAAGAAAAAATAAATTGGAATATTATACAAACTCCAATGTTTTTAAATTCAAGAGAAGAATTTAAACATTATTTATCTAAATCAAAAAAACCCTTTATGACAACCTTTTATAAGGATGTCAGAAAAAAATCAGGAATATTAATGGGTTCAGATGGAAACCCAATAGGAGGTAAATGGAGCTTTGATGAGGATAACAGAAATAAATTACCAAAAAATATTTCTATTCCAAAATTTCCAAAAATTAATGAAACAAACCACACAAAAAAATTAAAACCAATTATTGAAAAATTATTTAAGGATCATCCTGGTACAACAAACAATTTTTGGCATGCAACAGAATATAACGATGTCATTAAGCTTTTAAATTTTTTTATAAAAGAAAAATCAAATTTATTTGGTGATTATGAAGATGCAGTTGATCAAAAAGATAATATCTTATT
Source organism: uncultured Pelagibacteraceae bacterium (assembly GCA_902582385.1). Classification (GTDB taxonomy): domain Bacteria; phylum Pseudomonadota; class Alphaproteobacteria; order Pelagibacterales; family Pelagibacteraceae; genus Pelagibacter. Next base: position 38,684 of record CACHRX010000003.1, read on the forward strand.
TCATAGTGCTTTAAGTCCTTATATCAACTTAGGTTTAATAACGCCTGAGTTAATCATAAAAAAAGTTCTTGACTTTCATAAAAGTAAAAAAATTAAATTAAATTCTTTAGAGGGTTACATACGTCAAGTAATTGGTTGGAGAGAATTTATGAGAGGAATTTACCAGAGTTACTCAAATGAAATGGAAACTGGAAATTTTTTTAAACAAAATAGAAAAATGAAAAAATCTTGGTATGATGGAACAACTGGTTTACCACCACTCGATTATGCAATCAAAAATGCTCTTAATCATGGATGGTCCCATCACATTGAAAGATTAATGATCTTATCCAACATCATGAATCTTTGTGAGATAAAACCAACTGTTGTTTACAAGTGGTTTATGGAGATGTTTGTAGACTCCGCCGACTGGGTAATGGTGCCAAATGTTTATGGAATGGGGTTGTTTAGTGATGGAGGAATATTTGCTACGAAACCGTATATTTGTGGATCAAGCTACTTTATGAAAATGATGGATTTTAAAAAAGGTGATTGGTGCAACATAATGGATGGTTTGTATTGGAGATTTATTGATCGAAATAGAAAATTTTTTTTGAAAAATCCTAGGCTATCCATGATGGTTAGAATATTCGATAAAATGAAAACTGATAGAAAAAAATTAATTCTTCCAGCTGCAGAAAAATTTATTAAACAAAATACACTTTAGTGAAAAAAGAAAATCTTCCCTCTAAAATCTGCATTATTTGTAAAAGACCTTTTACTTGGCGAAAAAAATGGAAGTTAAATTGGGAAAAAGTTAGGTATTGCTCAAAAAGATGTTCTAGCAAAAAAATATGAATTTAGGAAAATATAAATGGAAAAGTAGAATTTTACTTGTTTCTACCCCAAATTATAAGGATAAAATTTATCTAGAGGCGAAAAAAATATATCAAGATAAAATAAAAGATTTTCATAAAAGATATGTAAAATTGATTTGCAAAATTAACAATAAGGAAAAATCTTCTATTGATCTAATTGGTTTTGATGGAAAATCTAAAAAGATGATGGATAAACTTAATTATAAAATAGTGTTTAAAATCATAGACAAAATGCCACTAAGTAAAAAATCCAGACCTATTAATTTATCGCTTTACTCAGATTACAATCCAAAAACCACTACTCAAGGTTTGGGGTTTAAAAATAAGGAAAAAGCTCTTTATACAATTAAAAATATTAAAAATCGTTCAATTAAGTATCAGGTGAATGTCATCGCAACCATGCTGGGTAGAGCAAAGAACCATCCTAATAAAACTGGGGATATGGAGGATGCTATAAAAATATTTAGTGATTGGATGAAAAAATATAAAAATAAAAAAAATGAAAATTAAAATAAACAAATTTTTAACAAAAATAGTAGTTTTATTTTTTCTATTTACCCCAAATGGTTTATATGCTGATTTTTTTGAGGATATTACAAACCAAATTGTTGATAATCCCAAAAGACTTAGTTACGGAGTTTCTGTAACGGACGTAAATCAAGATGGAAATTTTGATTTTGTAGTCACAGGTTTTGGTTATCTTAATCTAGCTTTATCTTACGAAGACGGAAAATTAATTAATATTGTAAAACAAAAAAAATTTACAGACGAGTATAGAAGAACAATTGGTGTAGCTGCATGCGATATAGATAAAGATGGATATGAAGAAATATATTTTCTTAACACTGATACTTATAGTGGTACAAAAAAATATTCAGATAGATTTATAGATTTAGTAAAAGATGAATATATAGATTTATTTGAAATCGAAAAAAACAAGAGAGACCTTAATCTAACAGCCGGCAGGTCAGTTGTCTGTGTCGACAGAAAAGGTGATGGAAATTACGGGGTTTATGTTGCTAATTACGGAGGACCAACAAGGTTTTATGAATATACTGATGACATAATAGCCGATAAATCTGTACAACTAAATCTTGCAAAGATTACCGGTGGTCGAGCAGTCGTAGCTGGACATATTATTTCTGATAAGATTGATGTGTTTGCTGCTAATGAGAGAGGAGCAAATTTTCTTTATAAAAATAATAATGGAAATTTTGATGATGTAGCATTTGATTATAGAGTAGATGATGCAATCCAAAATGGGAGAGGGACAGCTTTATCAGACATATATTACCGAGGTAGATTGGATATTTTAAGTGGTAATTGGCTTGGATATCACAGAGCTTGGGTTTTGGAAAATAATGAATTTAAAGACATTGGAAATAAAGATTTTGATGAACCCTCTAGAATCAGAACAATTATTTCTGCAGATTTTGATAATGATGGTTTTGATGAAGTTTTCATGAATAATATAGCAGAACCAAATAAGTTATTTCGTATTAAAGATAATGGAAAATTTGAGCAGATAAATTTTAAACTAGGACTCGAAGCTAATGGATATGGAACTGGGGCTGCAGTCGCGGATATAGATAATGATGGAATTTTAGAATTATTAGTTTCTCGTGGTGAAAGTAAAGCACAAACATTAACTTTGTATAAAGCAAAAGTTAATAAAGGAAGTAAATACTTAAGGATTAAACCATTAAATAAATATGGTGCGCCAGCAAGAGGAGCCACTGTTACCTTAATAACTAATCAAAGAAAACACTCAAAAACAATTGATGCAGGATCCGGTTACTTATGCCAAATGGAGCCTGTGGCACATTACGGAATTAGAAAAAAAGAAAAAAATTTTAAAGTAGAAATTAGATGGACAAATGGAAGTAAAGAAATGATTGATATAAAGAGACTAAACCAAACAATTATTATAAGGCAGAAATGAAAAAAACATTTAATATATTTTTAATTGTATTTTTAATATCATTTCAGTTTAAGTCGTTTGCTGGAGAAAAAAATTATCACAAGGAGCTTATTACTGATTGGTCTAGAATATTCCCAGATAAAAATAGAAATGCTGCAGGACCAAAATTTTTTAAATACATCATAGATAAAAAAATTACTTACAAAGACTTTGTTGAATTTAACAAATTATATTGTGCAGTTTCTGGATCTTTAATTGACCCAAATAGTGACTCAGAGTTCTTATTTATAAAAGAAAGTAAAACGAGCAAAAAAATTTGTGGAAACTATTATAGGTGTTGTGTTCCATGTTCGTGTGATCTTATGAAGTATTCTGAAGCCCAAAAGATGAAACATAAATTTGAGGATGGTTTTAAAGAATTCTACGTTTTGACAATAAAAAATCCTTGTTCTAAAAAAGATTTTCCCAATAGAGTAAATAAAGATTATTTTTGTAATGGTGAAAAAATCAACAAATCAGAAGTGTATAGTCTTAACGATCGAATAGTAATAGGTTTATTGCACAATGGGAAAAATTGTGCGAAAGATGAGATAGACTTTGTTAAAAGTCATCAAGTGACTGGTAGATATTGTGAGTTGAGAAATAATACACCTTTAGAAAATTTAGATGCTGGAATGGGTGATATTTTTATAAAACTTGCAAGATAGATAAATATGAATAATAAAATTTTTGAATGGGCAGGAGTTATTACGGCAATATTATATTCATTATTTGTAGCTATGAATATTGGTATAGAGTTCTTTGGTTTTTGTTTATTACTTATATCTGCAATCTTAATTGGAATTTGGGCTTATAGGGGTGGTCACAGAGGAATATTATTTTTACAATTCTTTTATGCGACGGCTGGAATTATCGGAATGTTTAGGTGGTTTTAATTAAAAGTTGTAATTATTTTTGGAATATAATTTTTAAAATTAAAAAAACCTTTATTACAATATTGCCAAGAAAATTGGTCTAATTTTCTATAAAGAAATTCTATTTTTAAATTATTTGTATTTATAAAGTCTAGGTTTTCACCAACTGTAGGATATAAACCATAAGAAGTTTCATTAATATTTTGTATATCACTCAAATTTATAATTTCAGTATTGATTGATTTTTCTTCTAATCTCTTTTTTTGATCTTCAATTAATTGTGACTTGAATTTTATTAATTTTTCACTGAGCTTTATGGTTCGATTTTCATTTTTGTTAGAGATTAAAAAAACCTTTTTAAATTTTTGATCTTTAAAATCACCTATTTCAAAAGACAAATTATTCTCAAAAATAAGAAGATTTTTTTCTTCAAGATTTTGTGGATTGTTAAACTCCAATTTAGATGCAGCATAAGTTTTATTGCTTGTTTTTGGGGGAGCATTTTCATTAAGTTTAATATTATTAAATCTGTTGTTAGTAAATTTTTTAATGTTCCATTCACTAGCTAGATAATTTTTTCCTTGTGTTTGAATCCCAGCAACCCATCTCCATCCTAAAGTATTGGATGCAGCATCTCCATCATAAAGATGTTTCATAAAAAACTCTGCACCTAATTGCCAAGGTAAATCCAAAGTAAAAATCCAGATGCTTGCAAACCACATTCTAACGTGATTGTGTAAATAATTAGTTTCTTTTAATTCTTTTACCCATTCATTAAAACATTTGATGTTTGTATTACCTTCAATAGCATTTTTATAATTGGGGTTGTCTTTTAATTCTTCACGAATTTTTTTTAATTCATTTAAATAATCAGTCCAAACATTAGGTCTTAACTCTAACCAACCCTTCCAATATGTTCGCCATAAAACTTCTTGAATGAATTTTTCATTTTTAGAGAATGAAAATTTGCTTAGTGATTTTTTGATTACTTCTAATTCCGAAATAACCCCATGAGTAATATAAGGTGAAAGGCATGAAATATTTGATCTATTGTCTGGACCATAATCAAAATTTCTTAACCTAGAATATTCAAATAAATTTTGGTCTACAAATCTATTAAGATTTTCAATAGCCGAAGCTCTTGACGTCCCAAAATTCATTAAGATTATTTATTTTTTTTTCTTTTAAGACCTAATTTATCACTATGTCTTAATCTTAAGATAACAATCGCGCCAGCGATGAGAACTATAGCTACTGCCTCATAAACTAATGCTGTTGGATCCATTTCTTTTCCTTGAAGAATAATAAATCGTGCAAGTGCAGTGATCGCTATTAAAAGTGGTAAGGTTATGCTAATCGATTGTTGATCCCAAAAGACTCTAACCATTGCTAACACTTCTAAGTAAAGAAACATTAAAAGCAAATCAGCTAAAGTTACTGACTTAACAAGGAACATTTTATTAATTTCTATTCCAACAGCAATGACAGTACTAATTAAAATAATTACCATTAATACTAACTGTAAGTTTTTAGCAATCTTCTCCATTACTTATCTTTACTAAATGGTAGCCATTTTTCAAACACTGATTTTGAGGAGCCATCGTAAGGAATTGAATAAGAGTAGGGGTTAGGACTTGTTAACACTTCAATCCCTTTTGAAAAAACAAAGATAAACACTATCACAAAAACAATGACCATTATCTTAAATGGATCAAAATTTTTTGTTTTAAAAACGCTAGCAGAACTCTGTTCAGCTCTGTGAAAATGTTTAAAAGTTGTATACACAGCAAATATCAATCCAATATGAGCTATAAAAAGACCTGCCCAACCAAATGCAAAAGTAGTGTAGGAAAATACATATAAACTAAAAACAGTAGTCCAAATAAAACTTAAGACTAACAGAATTTGCAATCTGACAGTTTTTGGAAGAGCTCTTAAATCATTTTTACTATCATCAAATAAAATGTTTGCTGCTTCTTTCATCCAATTTTTAAATGATTCCATGATTACAAGATATAGTTTCTAAAAAATTAAACAAATGATAAATTGACCTAAACCTTATTAAGAACGTAGTTTTTTCTTATGAAAATTAATAAATTTTTCAACATTAGATTTATTGAATGTTTTATTTTCTTCAAATGAAACTTTTTTTAATGAGTATGCAGAACTTTTAGTTTGTCTAGAAATTATAGTAATATTTCCCTTATAAAGTTTAAGTTTAACAGTTCCATTAACTTTATTTTTTTTTAAATCGACAATTTTTTGGAGTTTAAATCTTTCTTTTGAATACCAATAACCGTTATAGATAAGCTCAGCATATCTTGACATTATATTTTCTTTTTTATGCATTGTTTCTTTATCTAAAGTAACAGACTCTATTGATCTATGAGCATGAATTAACAAAGTTCCTCCAGGAGTTTCATAAACTCCTCTTGACTTAATTCCTAAAAATCTATTTTCAACAAGATCAACTCTACCTATTCCATTTTTCCCAGCTAATTGATTAAGTTTTTCAAGCAACTTTGCTGGAGTAAATTTTTTTCCATTAACCTCTATTGGATCACCGTTTCTAAAACTAATTGAAATAAATGTCGGTTTATTTGGTGCTTTTTCTGGTGAAACGGTTCTTTGAAAAATCAATTCTGGTGCAGAGTTTTTTGGGTTTTCTAAAACCTTACCCTCAGTTGAAGTATGAAATAAATTATCATCTACTGAAAAAGGTGGAGCACCTTTTTTATCTTTTGGAACAGAAATTTTATTTTTTTTGGCATAATTTATTAAGTCTGTTCTTGATTTTAATTTCCATATTCTCCACGGAGCAATTATTTTTATTTTTGGACCAAAGTAATGATAGCCAAGTTCAAATCTAACTTGATCATTCCCCTTTCCAGTTGATCCGTGAGATACAGCATATGCTTTATATTTTTTTGCAACTTTTATTTGATCTTTTGCAATAAGTGGTCTCGCTATTGAAGTTCCCAACAAATAAACCCCCTCATATACCGCATGACCTCTCAACATTGGGAAAACATAATCTTTTATAAATGTATTCTTAAGATCTTTTATAACTATATTTTTAACTCCAAGTTTTTTAGCATTTGAAATAATTTTTTTCTTATCAATTTCCTGACCAATATCTGCAGTATAACATATTACCTCTGCCTTATAATTTTCTTGAAGCCATTTAAGGATTATGGATGTGTCTAAGCCACCAGAATAAGCTAATACAATTCTTTTTTTTGATTTCATTTATTAACTGCAGGCTTTTTTTGCAGTATTATAAGCTTTTGTAAATCCTAACAACGAGTAGTGATCTATTGTTTGAGATCCTTTTTCATTATATCCCGCCACCATTATTCTTGATCCTTTTTTCATTACTTTGACCATAATATTTTCTTTTTTATTACTAGTCATCCAAGCAAAACCTTGCTGTTTTATATCAAATTTAAATTTATTATTTCCTGAAGTTGCCAAGACTGAATTATTCTTATTAAATTCATATCCTGCAGTTGCACTTATTTCATTAGAAATTTTTTCTCCAGGTCTAAAAGTTACAAATAATCTAGCATCTCTTTTATTTTTTTTAGGTGCTTGTAAAACTGGGATTGATTGAGCAAAACATACTTTGCCAGATGTTTCAGTCATTACCATTACCTCCCAATCCTTGTATTTTCCAACTTTTTTTAAATCTTCTGCAAAAGTTTTTGAGATACTTAAAATTAAAGTTATAAAAGAAAATAATAAAATTTTTTTAATTATGGGCATGGGTTTGGATATATTTTTTGAACTTTGTTAATCTCATTAATAATTTCGTTTGTTAGACTTACATTTACACTTTCTATATTTGTTTTCAACTGTTCCATTGTTGTTGCACCTATGATCACACTTGTTACAAAAGGCTGGATTTCACAAAATTTCAATGACATTTGAGTAAAATCAATATCAAATTTTTTTGATATTTCATAATATTCTTCTATAGCGTTTTGACCATTTTCATTTTTATATCTTGTAAAATCTTTAAATAATTTCATCCTTGATTTATCAGGAAGATTATTATTTCTATATTTTCCTGTTAGGTATCCGAATGCTAGCGGCGAGTATGCTAATAATCCACTTTTTTCTCGTACTGATATTTCAGCTAATCCAACCTCATAAGATCTATTGAGTAAATTATAAGGATTTTGAACCGACATCATTTTTGGAAGTTTTTTTAATTTTGATAGTTCCAGAAATTTTGACAAACCCCAAGCGGTTTCATTAGATAATCCTATATATCTAATTTTACCTTCACTAATAAATTTATCTAAACTTTCTAGAATTTCCTCAAAAGGTGTCCAATCATTATCTTTTTCATCATGCTCATAGCCGTGCATGCCAAAAAAATTTGTATTTCTCTCTGGCCAATGCAGTTGGTATAAATCTATGTGATCAGTCTTTAATCTTTTTAAACTTTCCTCTAAAGCCTGGGTAATTTTTTTTTTTCCAAAATTGTATCCCCCTCCTCTAATGTATTTGTTAGAAGTGTTTCCACAAACTTTAGTTGCAAGTATAATTTTATCTCTCTTTTTTGTTTTCTGAAACCAATTTCCAATTATTCTCTCTGTTTCTCCATATGTTTCCTCTCTCATCGGAATAGAGTAAATTTCAGCTGTATCCCAAAAATTTACCCCTTGGTCTAAAGCGTAATCCATTTGTTCAAAACCCTCGTCTTGAGTGTTTTGTTCTCCCCAAGTCATTGTACCGAGACAAATTGTACTCACATCAAGATCTGTATTTCCTAATTTCTTGTAATTCATTAAGGGTTTTTTGAATTTATATTTTATTAAACTTTTAAGGCATCTTGAATAATTAGTAAAAGACTATATATTTAAGTCATCATGGAATTTGATAAAAAAGGAATACTATCGAGAGCGCGTGAAGCTCAACAATCATCAATCGTTATGGACGAGGGCTTACGAGCCTACATGCTTAAAGTTTATAATTATATGGCTACAGGAGTGCTGCTTACAGGTATTATAGCTCTTTTATCTTTCAAAATGTCTGTAGTGACAGATTCCTCTGGCGCTATCACTGGATTTACAAGTATAGGTAACGCTTTATTTTTTTCAGGCTTAAAGTGGTTGGTTATGTTAGCTCCACTTGGAATAGTTTTTTATATGAGTTTTGGAATAAATAAAATGAGTGCCTCAAGAGCACAAACAGTTTTTTGGGTATTTGCTGCACTGATGGGTTTGTCATTATCTTGGATACTACTAGTCTATACTGGTGCGAGTGTAGCAAGAGTATTTTTTATAACATCGGCCACATTTGGAGCAATGAGTTTATATGGTTATACGACTAAAAGAGATTTAACAAAATTAGGATCATTTTTAATGATGGGATTAATAGGAATTATAATTGCATCTTTAGTGAATATTTTTATGAAATCTTCAATGATGTATTTTGTTATTTCGATTTTAGGTGTTTTAATTTTTGTTGGTCTTACAGCTTATGATACTCAAAAAATTAAGAATATGTATGTTGCTAGCGACACAGGAGAGCTCGTTGGTAAAAAAGCCATAATGGGAGCCTTAACTCTTTACTTAGATTTTATCAATCTATTTATAATGCTTCTAAGACTTTTTGGTCAGAGAAGATAATTTCATTTTTTAAAGTTTTTTCCAATTAGTATTTTTTAAAAGTACATTTAGATCAAATGAGTTCTTTAATATTTTTCCGTTAGTATCTGTTATCAAATATTTAAGATTTTTGTTTTTTGGGTTAAAATTTTTACATATTTTATACAGCGCGTTTTCTGTGGCATTCTTAAAAACACTGAAACCGACCTGTTTACCTGATATATTGAGACCATAGTCTTTCCACGATCCTTCAGAAACCATTTTCGCATACAGGTCTAAAATAATTTTCAATTCTTCTTTTTCAAAAAAATGTTTATCTTCTAATTTTTTATTATTGGAATTATTTATTATCAATTTTAAATTATTATTCATTAGTTTTATATCTGTTGATTATTCCTATTTGGAAAGCAGTAAATATAAAAGTTATAGGTAATAAACCCCATACTTTAAAATTTACCCAAAATTCTTCTGATTGGGTTCTCCACACCAATTCATTTAATAATGCGAGTCCAAAGAAAAAATATATCCATCTTTTATTTAGGATTTCCCATCCTTCATTAGTTAAGGAAACAGATTTTCCCATTAGTTTTTTAAGAACAGGTTCTTTTGTAAAGTATTTTCCAAATATTAGTGCTAGCCCAAATAATATATTTATAATTGTAGGCTTTACATAAATAAAAACAGGGTTGTCAAAATAAATTGTTAGTCCACCAAAAAAAGTGATTAGAAAACCACTAATCAATGGAACTTTGGGAATTTTTTTTTCTAAAACCCACATTATTACTAATGATATTATTGTCGCAATTATAAAAGGAGGAATGGCTATTTTTAAATCTTTTCCACTATCGTAGTAGTAGTAAAAAAAAATTATTAATGGTCCAAAATCAGTAAGAAACTTTAAAAAAGATTTGTTCACTAAAAGATATTAACATAAATAATATTTTTACAAAAATTTAAAATTTTTCTTATTGATTTTTAATTTTAAATACCCATACTAAAGATATGGCAATTCAAAAAGCTAAATTCTCAATAGGAGATATTGTAAAACACAAGCACTTTGAGTTTAGAGGTGTAATTTATGATGTTGACTTTGAGTTTAATAATTCTGAAGAATGGTATCAATCAATACCAAAAAACGTAAGACCAAGGAAAGATCAGCCATTTTATCATCTTTTGGCTGAAAATGATGAAATTACTTATGAGGCATACGTATCAGAGCAAAATTTATTAATGGATGATTCTGATGAGCCAATTAAACACCCTCTTATAGAGGAAATTTTCTCAGGAAAAAAGGGATCTAGCTATTTTAAGCTATCAAACTAAATAAATCACTTTTTAAACACAATTAGCTCAAATCTTTGTCACAGGAATTTACTAAATTAAGTTATATTTCTGGTCAAGAGTGTTAACTATTTACCCTTCGTTATTATCTCCCTCTACATTCTTGATCAGATTATAGTTTCATAATAAAAATCTATAAATTAATTAAAATTGTAATTAAAAATGTTTAAATATTTTGAACCAAGTAGAATTTTTTCGATAACCTCTAAAGCTCCTAGATATGTTATGTTGTTATTCATCATAACCCTTGCAATTGGTTTGACTGAGGCGCTTATCTTATCACCTGAAGATTATAAGCAAAGTCATTCTGTTAGAATTATGTATGTTCATGTGCCAGCTGCTTGGATTACCCTTGGAATATTTTCGAGTATGACTTTTTTATCCATAATTGGATATATTTTTAAAATAAGAAATTTTTTTTTAATTTCAAAAAGTTTGGCACCATCTGGTTTAGTCTTCAATATTATAGCTTTAGTAACTGGTTCAATTTGGGGAAAACCAACATGGGGAACATGGTGGGCGTGGGATGCTAGAATTACCTCAATGCTTATTTTAGGTTTGTTTTATTTTATGTATTTAGTTGCTTGGAGAATTTTTGAAAATAAAGATAGTGCTTTTAAAATAACTACTATTATTACAATATTGGGAATAGTTAATGTTCCTATAATTAAATTTTCAGTTGATTGGTGGAATACATTGCATCAACCAGCTTCAATCAACATTTTATCAAAGTCATCCATTCATATCTCAATGCTATTTCCTTTGCTAATCATGACTGCGGCATTTGCTCTATTTTCTCTATTAATTTTTTTAATGAAATATAATACAGAACTGATAAAGATTAAAAATAAAGGCTTAGATAGATTATGATCAAAGAAATTTTATTTATGAATGGTTTCGGACTTTATGTTTGGTCTGCTTTTGCATTTACTATATTGAGCTTTGCATTACTTTATGTTGTGACAAAAACACAGTACATTAAAGAAAAGAATAAATTTATTTCTAAGTTTGGAACTTTAAACCCTGAAAGAGCAACTTCTGCAAAATCACAAAGTATTAATAAAGAAATTTTGTCTAACACATCAAGTATTTAACTTTTAAAACATGTATGGTCGTAAAGTTAAATTAAGATTTTTTTTTGTATTACTAATCTTAATTACCTTAATTTTATCAGTTTATCTTATTTTAAAATCTCTTGAAGAGAACGTTGTTTATTTTCAGTCTCCAACTGAAATAAAAATCTTACCAGAAATAGAAAAAAAAAAAATTAGAGTTGGGGGCATGGTAAAAAATAATTCATTATCTATGGGAGCAAAAGAAATAAAATTTATTATCACTGATTTTAAAAACGAAATAAACGTAATTTATTCGGGATTAGTTCCAAATTTATTTACAGAAGGAAAAGGCGTTGTTGCAGAAGGTTATTTGAAAGATAAAAACTTTTTTTTGGCCACTAAAATTTTAGCAAAACATGATGAGAATTATATGCCTCCAGAAGTAAAAGCAGCCTTAGAGGAGAAATAAATCTTGGCTAGTTTAATCGGATTTTATTCTTTAATTTTTGGTCTTTGCTTATCTTTTATAATTATTTTTTATTCAGTTAGAAATTTTAAAGACTCAATGGTTTTTGATAATAAAATAATATTCTCAACTTTTTTACAATTTTTTTTTGTTATAGTAAGTTTTTTAGGTTTGATTTTATCTTTCGTATATTCTGACTTTAGTAATGAAACCGTTTTTAACAATTCACACACTACTAAGCCTCTTTTTTACAAAATTTCAGGAACATGGGGCAATCATGAGGGAAGTCTATTATTGTGGTTATTAGTATTAACATTATTCATTTTTTTATTTTTGATCAAATCTAAAGACCAATCTAAAAAATATAGAATCTTAACTTTATTATTCCAGCAAGTAATTATTATGGGTTTTTTTATTTTTTTAATAAAAACTTCAAATCCGTTTAATTATATTTTTCCAATACCAAAAGAGGGATTAGGACTTAATCCTATTCTTCAAGATCCAGCACTAGCAATTCATCCTCCAATTTTATATTTAGGTTATGTTGGGTCTTCAATAATTTTTTCATCCACTCTTGCTGCAACTTCTCTTAACTACATTTCCAAAGAGTGGGCAAAACATCTCAAACAGTGGGTTTTAATATCTTGGATTTTTTTAACATTAGGAATTTTGTTAGGTTCAGTCTGGGCATATTATGAGTTGGGATGGGGAGGTTTTTGGTTTTGGGATCCTGTTGAAAACGTTTCCTTGATGCCATGGTTGGCTCTAACAACTTTGCTTCATTGTATTTTAGTATTAGAAAAAAGATTAACCTTAACTTCTTGGGTTGTTATTTTATCAATATCAACATTCACATTAAGCATGTGTGGAACTTTTTTAGTGAGGTCAGGTATTCTAAACTCCATTCACACTTTTGCGAATGATCCAGAAAGAGGACTATTTATTCTGATTTTTTTATTTTGTTTAATTTTTTTGTCATTATTCATTTTTTTCTTTTTTCACAAAAATAACGATAAAAATGTCGATAGTTTTTTCTGGCTTAGTAAAGAGACATCAATTTTAGTCAATAATTGGTTTATGATGTATTTTCTATCTGTTGTTTTAATCGGAACTGTATATCCAATATTTTTAGAAGTTATATCTTCAGAAAAAATTTCTGTAGGACCACCTTTTTACAATAAATTGATAATTCCCTTTTTAATTCCTTTTTTGTTAGCTATGGCAATAGGTCCAAAATTAAAATGGATTAAATCAGATTTACAAGATAAGAAATATTTGATTTTATTTTTTATTATTTCATTTTTGTTATCAATATTTATTATCAAAATTCTAAATATTAATTTTCTTTTAAATACTATTCTAGTTACTTCTGCATTTTATTTATTTTTTATCACTTTGAGAGATTTTTTTACTAAGAAATTTAAAAATTTATCTCAGAATATATCTCACTTTGGATTTAGTTTATTAATTTTAAGTATCTTGTTTAATAATATCTTTTCAAATGAGATTATAACTAATTTAAAAGTTGGAGAAACTTTTCAGTCTGAAAAATTTAAGATAAATTTTGAAAACATAGAAAAAAGAAATGATCAAAATTTTTTAGCTATTATTGGAAAGCTCAAAATAGAAAGTTTAAATGGTAATATTGAGACTTTAAGACCAGAAATAAGAATATATAACCAACCTAATATTACTACTAGTGAAGCAGATATTAAAACAAATTTATTAACAGATAAATTTATGACTATGAATTTTATTCAAAACCAAGATTATTTTAATATCAGATATCAAGTAAAACCTTTTATGATTTGGATTTGGTTTTCAGTTCTAATTATAAGTTTTGGGGGTTTATTAAGTTTATTGCAAAAAAGATATGAGAATTAAAATTTTACCATTATTTTTAGTCATTAGTTTTTTATTTATATTTTTTATTTTTTTTAAAGGACTACAAAATTCCAATATATATTCACCAGATATTAATAATGAAAAAGATATTCCATTTTTTGAGACAAAAATACTTAATACAAATGATAAGGTTAACTCTAAAGAAATTTTTATCAGTGATAAATTTTATTTATTGAATGTATGGGCATCATGGTGCATTCCTTGTAAAGATGAACATCCTTACCTCATGGATTTAAGTGTACAAAACAATATAGAAATTATTGGTCTCAATTACAAAGATAATGATAAAAATGCAAAAAACTTTTTAAAAAATATGGATAATCCTTATAAAGTTATTTTTTTAGACAAAGATGGCACTATAGCAATTGAATGGGGTGCTTACGGTGTTCCCGAATCTTTTTTAATTTATAATAAGAGGGTGATAAAAAAGATAATTGGTCCATTAAATAAAAACTCATACTCAGAAATAATTAATTTAATTAAATGAAAAAAATAAAATATTTGATTGTTATATTTTTAATAACTAATTTAAGTTTATCTAATGCTCAAGAGTCAGATTTACAGAATAAAATTACTAAAAATTTACGTTGTCTAATTTGTCAGGGCCAGTCAGTTTATGAGTCAGACTCCGAATTTGCAAATAGTTTAAAGTTAGTAGTTCAAAATAAGTTAGACGAAGGTCTTAATGAAAAGCAAATCTATGGTTATCTAAAAACCAAATACGGTGAGTGGATATTATTTGATCCAAATTTTGGTAAAAATACATATTTTCTTTGGTTATTGCCAATATTTGTGTTTATTATTGGTGGTGTAATTATATTTAAATTATTTATTATAAGAAAAAACAAATAAAATTTTATTTATGAAATTTAAAAGAATATTGATATTCTTAACTTTTCTTTTAGCGGGCTTCCCGTTAACAGCTGATGAGTTGAACTTAAATAAAAGTAATAATGAATTTAGTTTGTTTACAGGAATGTTTGATTTTAGTGATGATGGTAAAAGTTCTTCTTTATTCGGCATTCAACATCTAAATGAGGATTTAAACCGTGATACTTTTTTAGGAAATTTGTCTCCTGTCACTGGAGCTATGATTACAGCTGATAATGCCTCGTATTTTTATACTGGCGTTCAAGCAAATTATAAGATTGGATCAATAAATGTAATTCCAAGCTTTACCCCGGGGTATTACCATCAAGGTGATGGAAAGGACCTTGGACACGTTTTGGAGTTCAAAAGTGAGGTCAAACTCTCTCTAGACTTACTGAAAGATAGTAAACTTGGTTTTTCTTATAATCATTTGTCAAATGCGAGCTTAGGGGATAAAAATCCTGGGGCAAATAGTTATATGTTTAATTTTCTTAAAAAGTTTTAGACAAACATATTATGATAATGAGATTAAAAGATTGTCACAATTTTAGTGATTTTAGAAAACTTGCTAAGCTTAAACTTCCATCACCTATATTTCATTATATTGATGGTGCAGCTGATGATGAAATCACATACGCTCGAAATACAAGTGCTTTTGATGATGTTGATTTAGTTCCAAATGTTTTAAGAGGTGTTGAGAATGTCGATTTATCTACAACGATTTTTGGTAAAAAATTAGATTTACCATTTTATCTTTCACCAACAGCACTACAAAGACTTTTCCATTATGATGGTGAAAGAGCGGTTGGAAAAGCTGCTAAAAAATTCAATACAATGTTTGGTGTCTCAGCATTAGCTACTGTTAGTGTAGAAGAAATATCTTCCATGATTGATACTCCAAAAATGTTTCAGTTTTACTTTCACAAAGATAGAGGTTTGAACGACTCTTGCTTGGAGCGAGCTAAAGCCGCTAAGTTTGATGTGATGGCTTTGACAGTTGATACTATTACTGGCGGAAATCGTGAAAGAGATCTAAGAACTGGTTTTACTTCTCCACCAAAATTGACTTTATCGAGCTTATTTAGTTTTGCGACCAAACCAATGTGGGGAATTAATTATTTAACAAAAGGTAAATTTGAATTACCTCATCTTCAAGATTTTGTAAAAGAGGGCACAAGCACAAACTCTTCGATAGGAAACTATTTTTCAACGATGTTAGATCAATCTATGAATTGGAAAGATGCGGAAAAACTTTGCTCTCAATGGGGAGGTCATTTTGCTCTTAAGGGAGTAATGAGTGTTGAGGATGCAAAGCGAGCTGTAGATATAGGATGCACAGGTATAATGGTTTCAAATCATGGTGGAAGACAACTTGACGGATCTAGATCTCCATTTGATCAACTTGCAGAAATTGTAGACGCAGTTGGTGATAAATTGGATGTAATTTGTGAAGGTGGAATTCATAGGGGCACACATATGCTTAAAGCGTTATCTTTAGGTGCTAAAGCTTGCTCCGGTGGAAGATTATATCTTTACGCATTAGCAGCTGGAGGCCAAGCAGGTGTTGAAAGGGCAATAGAAAAATATAAATCAGAATTAGTAAGAGATATGAAGTTAATGGGATGTACAAAAATTAGTGATCTAAATCGAGATAACCTAAGATTTAGAAGATAATGAGTTTAAAAAACTGTTATAATTTTGAAGATTTCAGAAAATTAGCAAAAAAAAAATTACCATCGCCAATTTTTCATTATATAGACGGGGGTGCAGATGATGAGTCGACATTAAGAAGAAATACAGATTCTTTTGATGATTGTGATTTAATTCCTAATATTCTAGCAAGTGTTGGAAAACCAGATTTATCCACTACTTTGTTTGGTCGAAAAATAGACATGCCTATTTTTCTTTCCCCTGCCGCTATGCAAAGACTTTATCATCCAGATGGAGACAGAGCTTCTGCAAGAGCTGCGGAAAAATTTAATACTTTTTATAGTATGTCTTCGATGGGAAACAATACTATTGAAGAGGTATCTAATATTTCAAGTGGACCAAAGTTATTTCAGCTTTACGTTCATAAGGATCGATCAATCTCTGATGATTTAATAGATAGATCTAGAAGATCTGGTTTTGATGCTATGTGTTTAACAGTAGATACTTTAGTTGCTGGTAACAGAGAAAAAGATCACAGAACAGGATTTACTACTCCTCCAAAACTTACTCTTCAAAGTTTAATGAGTTTTGCAATGCGACCTGGATGGGTCTTTAATTATTTTACAGGTAAAAGATTTGAATTATCAAATGTTAAAAAAAAAACAGATAAAGGCACAAATATAGCTAAATCAGTTATTGAATATATTAATGAACAATATGATCCTGCCATGGGTTGGGAGGATGCGGAATATTGTGCAAAAAGATGGAATGGACCTTTTGCATTAAAAGGAGTTATGTCTGTAGAAGATGCTAAAAGAGCAATTGATATAGGGTGTACTGCAATTATGATATCTAATCATGGAGGTCGCCAACTCGATGGATCAAGATCGCCTTTTGATCAAGTAAAAGCAATTTCGGATGCTGTAGGTGATAAATTAGAGATTATTTTGGATGGGGGAATTCGAAGAGGAACTCATGTACTGAAAGCAATTGCTGCCGGGGCTAAAGCATGCAGTTTTGGTAAAATGTTTTTGTTCTCTTTGGCCGCAGGAGGCCAACAAGGAGTCGAACATTTGCTTCAAAATATGCATGATGAGATAAACAGAAATATGGTTTTAATGGGATGTAAGAATTTAAAAGAGTTGAATAGTTCGAAATTAATATATAGAAAATAGGGGTAAAATAAATGAAACTGGCAAAAAGTTTAGATAGATTAGGCACTGAGTCTGCATTTACCGTTCTAGCAGAAGCAAAAAAATTAGAAGCTCAAGGAAAACCAATGATTCATTTAGGGCTAGGACAACCAGATTTTAAAACTCCAAAACATGTCGTTGAAGCAGCTAAGAAAGCATTAGATGATGGACACCATGGATATGTTATGTCAAATGGTATTCCAGAGTGTCGTCAAGCTGTAACTAGGTGGATAAAAAAACGTTACAGTGTTGATGTTGATTTTGAGAGAATCCTTATCATGCCTGGTGGAAAACCAACAATGCATTATGCTATTCAATGTTTTGGTGAACCAGGTGCTGAAATTATACATCCTACACCAGCTTTTCCAATTTATGAGTCTATGATTAATTATACAGGGTCAACTTCAGTCCCATATGATCTTACAGAAGACAAAGACCTAAAATTTAATCCTGATAAAATTTTATCTTTGATAACAGATAAGACTCGATTGTTAATTTTAATTAATCCAAATAATCCCACAGGAAGCTTTGTCGAAAAAAGAGATATTGATTTTTTAGCTGATGGCCTGAAGAAACACCCTCACGTAACAATATTAAGCGATGAAATTTATAGTAGACAAATTTTTGATGGTAAAGAAATGCCCTCATTCTTTAATTATCCAGAGTTGAGAGAAAGATTAATAGTATTAGAGGGATGGAGCAAAGCATACTCAATGACTGGATGGAGACTTGGTTGGAGTTTTTGGCCTCAACACTTAATTGAACATGTAAATAAATTATTAATAAACAGTGTTTCTTGTGTCAACGCTGCAGCTCAATTTGCTGGGATTGCTGCATTAGATGGGCCTGATGACTCAATCAATGAAATGATGGAAAAATTTAATCAAAGAAGAGATTTAATTCACAAAGGTCTAAATGATTTACCAGGTGTAGAATGTAGTTTGCCTGGAGGAGCCTTTTATGCATTTCCTAAAGTCATTGGCACTGGAATGAATGGTGCTGAATTTGCAAGAAAGGCTATGCATGAAGCTGGTGTAGCAATTGTGCCTGGATCTGCTTTTGGTGAAACTTGCCAAAACTATGTTAGATTTAGTTTTGCTGCTTCAAGAGATAATATTTCTCAAGCACTAGAAAATATAAAGAAAATGCTAACTAAATAAGCTGTATTTTTGCTTAGATTTTTACTAATATTCATAAAATGAATGATCTGGTTCAAGCAGAATTAAAAAAAATTTTTAACGGAAGATTTTCTACTTCAGAGTCTACAAGAGCAAATTATGCAAGAGGCGAGGATACTTATGATCCCATCTTATCAAAGGCAGTAGTTTTTCCAGAAACAAACGAGGAAGTCTCAAAAATATTAAGTTTATGTAATCAACACAAGATTCCTGTAGTTCCCTTTGGAACTGGAACATCTTTAGAGGGAAATGTTGTCGGAAATGATAAAGGGATAACTATTTCACTTGAAAAGATGAATAAAATTTTAAGCGTTAATGCTGAAGATTTTGATTGTAGAGTGCAAGCTTGTGTTACTAAAGAACAGCTAAATGAATATTTAAGAGAGGATGGAGTTTTTTTCCCAATTGATCCTGGTGCAAATGCTGCAATAGGTGGCATGGCATCTACTTCAGCCTCAGGAACTATGGCAGTTAAGTATGGTACAATGAAAACAGTAATCACTGGTCTTACAGTTGTTTTGCCAAATGGTGACATTATTAATACCGGGAGTAGAACTAAAAAAACCTCAGCTGGTTATAATCTAACAAATCTTTTTATCGGTTCTGAAGGCACTTTAGGAATAATTACTGAAATTCAATTGAGATTATCTCCAATTCCAGAAAGTATTATGAGTGCGGTTTGTCATTTTCCCTCTTTAGAGAGTGCAGTTAAAACAGCACAACAAGTAATTCAATATGGTGTTCCCATAGCAAGAATTGAAATGTTAAATAAAGAACAGATGGAAATTAGTATCAATTATTCAAAACTACAAGATATTGAAGCTGTACCAACTTTATTTTTTGAATTTCATGGTTCTGAGGTATCAAATAAAGAAAATATAAAAATAGTAGAGGAGATTTCAAAAGATAACAACGGAAGCTCCTTTAAATGGGCAAAAGATTTAGAGGAAAGAAATAAACTTTGGAAAGCTAGATGGGATGTTTATTATTCTGTTAAAGCTTTAATAAATAATGGTAGAGTTTATTCAACTGATGTATGTTTACCAATTTCAAATATAACTGAATGCGTAAATTTTGCTGAAGAGCAAACGAAAAAACTTGGTCTCAGAGCTCCTATGGTAGGGCATTTAGGGGACGGTAATTTTCATGTAATTTTACCTTATGATCCTAAAGAAGAAGGTACATATAATAAGATAAGGGATTTTAGTGATTTATTAATTAAAAAAACATTAGAATTAAATGGAACAATAACAGGTGAACATGGAGTTGGATTACATAAAAAAGCTTACCTGTTACAAGAGCATGGTGATTGTATCCCTTTAATGAAATCTATTAAAAAAAGTATTGATCAAAATAATATAATGAATCCAGGAAAGATATTCGATCTTAATTAAAAATCCAAAAAATACTTATGAAAAAAATTTTAATTACTAGGAAATTAATTAAAGATAGTGAAGATAAAGCTATAAAAACTTTTGAAGCTAAGCTCAATTCAAATGATGAATTATATTCTCAATCAAAATTAATAGAAATGAGTAAAGGTTGTGATGGCATCCTTTCATCCCTGACAGAAAAAATGGATAAAGATACAATAGATAAGTTACCAGATACTATAAAAATTATCTCAAATTTTGCAGTTGGTTTCGGAAATATTGATTTAGATGCAGCAAAAAAAAGAGGCATTGTAGTTACAAATACTCCAGAAGTATTGTCAGACGCAACTGCAGAAATAGGAGTGTTATTAATTTTAGGAGCATGTAGAAGAGCTGCTGAAGGAATTGAGTCTGCAAGAGAAGGTGGTTGGAAATGGTCAGCAGATTATTTGATTGGAAAACAATTAACTGGAACTAGATTAGGTGTTTTAGGAATGGGAAGGATTGGACAAAAAATTGCAAAAATTGCTAAATCTTTAGGAATGATAATTCATTATCATAATCGTTCAAAACTTAGTGAGGAAAAAGAACAAGGTGCTACTTATCATGATAATATAAAAAGTCTTTTTTCTGTTTCTGATGTTTTGTCAATTTGTTGTCCTGCCACTAAAGAAACTGAAAATATGATTAACAAAGAAACTGTTGAATATTTTCCGAAGGGTGCTGTAATTACTAATGTAGCAAGAGGAGATATTGTAGAAGACGAGGCTTTAATTGATGCTTTAAATAGAAGAAAAATTTACGCTGCGGGTCTTGATGTTTATAAAAATGAGCCAAATTTAAATCCAGGTTATTCTAAAATAAAATCAGTTTTTATTTTACCCCATTTAGGGAGCGCCACTAAAGATACTAGAATTGCTATGGCAAACCTAGCAATAGATAACATAGATGAGTTTTTTAAAACTGGAAACAGTGTTAATAAAGTGAATTAATTCTACCTTAGATTGTATAAATTTCAAATTCTGCGACATCTACGCTTTTTTTTAGAAAGACTCCAATCAGATTCTATGTTTAATTATTGCAGTTAATTAACTATTAGAGGAGAAATAATGACTAAAGAAAATAAATCATTGAAGATTAAAACATCTTCAAGACGTAAGTTCTTTAAGACTGCTGCTAAAGCGAGTGCTGTAGCTGCAGCCGCTGTTGCAATGCCATATGTAAAGGCAAATGCTGCAACAACATTAAAGATGCAAGCTGCTTGGCCTAGTGGAGCAAACATCTTTTTTGAAATGGCTGGAGACTACTGTAACATGGTTAAAGAGATGTCTGGAGGATCACTTCAGATCGATCTTCAGCCAGTAGGTGCAGTTGTAAAAACTTCAGAAATTGGACAAGCAGTAAGTTCAGGTGTAGTAGATATGGGTCACTGGGTGACAGCATATTGGTACGGAAAAAACCCTGCCGCATCTTTATTTGGAACTGGTCCTTCATACGGGATGTCATCTCAAGAAGTTATGGGATGGATGGAATATGGTGGAGGAAGAAAACTATATGACGAGACTCTTGCAAAAGTAGGTTTTGACTATATTGGTTTTTTCCATATGCCTATGCCAGCACAGCCTTTTGGTTGGTTTAAAAAGAACGTAACTAAAGTATCTGATGTTAAAGGTATGAAGTACAGAACAGTTGGTTTAGCGACTAACGTTTTAACTGCAATGGGAATGGTAGTTAGACAATTACCAGGTGGTGAAATTCAGCCAGCGATGAAAACGGGTTTGATTGAAGCTGCTGAGTTTAACAACCCTACTTCAGACTCTCAGTTTGGTATGCAAGACGTTTCTAAGCACTATCACTTAGGAAGCTTCCACCAATCTCAAGAGATGTTTGAGATACCGGTTAACAAAAAAACATATAACAGTTTATCACCTGCGCACCAAGCAATTTTGAAAAATGCTGCTTATGCTGCAAACAGTGATAACTACTTTAAAGCTTTAGTAAGATACTCAGCTGACTTAGCTAAGTTGATGAATGAGCATAAAGTAAATGTTTACCAAACTTCAGATGAGATCTTAGCTCAACAATTAAAAGGTTGGGATAAAGTAATCGGCGACTTTAATAAGAAAGATGCTTTCTTTAAAAAAGTTGTAGATTCTCAAAAATCTTATGCAAAAAGAGTAATGAAGTACTTGCTGATGAATCAGCCTAATTACAAACTTGCATACGAAAATGAGTTTGGACCAATCGGAAAAGTTAAGATATAATTAACTTTTTATAAATATTTTAAAGGGGGGCTATGCCCCCCTTTTTTATTTGATTAATCAAAGACAATTCAATAAAACTCTTTATTTATGATAAGATCATTTATAAAATTTGCCGACCGCTTAAGTGTTTCAATGGGAAAAGCTTTTTCTTGGTGCATAGTGATCTTAATGGGCGGAACTTGTTA
Source organism: uncultured Pelagibacteraceae bacterium (assembly GCA_902582385.1). Taxonomy (GTDB): domain Bacteria; phylum Pseudomonadota; class Alphaproteobacteria; order Pelagibacterales; family Pelagibacteraceae; genus Pelagibacter. The sequence continues at coordinate 61,474 of CACHRX010000003.1, forward strand.
TGAAGTTTTTATGGCATACGCATTAAATGCACCAACTTTATGGAATTTCGATTTTAGTCTTCAAATGTATGGAGCTATATTTATGATGGCTGGTGCTTATACATTATGTACCGAGGCACATGTAAGAGGAGATGTGATTTACAGATTATTTTCTCAAAAAACACAAGCTAAGATAGATTTTGTTTTATATTTTATTTTCTTTTTTCCTGGAGTAATTGCTCTTGCTTTTTATGGTTATGAATATGCATCACTTGCATGGAAAATTAAAGAGACAAGTTGGAACAGTCCAGCACAAATCCAAATTTATATGGCTAAATCTTTAATACCTTTATCTGGAACGCTTTTAACTATTCAGGGAATAAGTGAGGTGTTTAGATGTATTATATGTATTCAAACAGGTAGTTGGCCAGAAAGAAACATAGCCGACGCAGAGGAAACTGAAAAAATATTAATGAGAACTTCTCAGAAAGGCAATTCAGACGATGTTATTTAGTCTTACAAATCCCGAAGTTGCAATAATGATGATGGGTATATTTTTATTTGCTGTCTTATTAGGTTTTCCAATTGCATTTACTTTAATGGCAATGGGTTTAGGTTTTGGGTATTACGCTTATTTTGATCCAACTAAAATGGAACATCTATTTGATAACAGGATATTTCAATTATTTGTTCAAAATACTTATACGGTAATGGATAATAACGTCTTAACCGCCGTGCCACTCTTCTTGTTTATGGGGTATTTGGTTGAAAGAGCTGGAATAGTTGCAAAATTATTTTTTGCTATAAGATTGGCTTCTCATAAACTTCCAGCCTCTATGGCAGTTGCAGCTTTAATTACTTGTACATTATTTTCAACAGCAACAGGTATAATTGGTGCGGTAGTAACTCTTATGGGACTGTTGGCTTGGCCAGCTATGGTTAAAGCAGGTTATGATAAAAAATTTGCATCTGGAATTATCTGTTCTGGCGGATGTTTAGGTATCTTAATACCTCCAAGCATAATGTTAATTGTTTATTCTGTGATAGCTCAACTTTCACCCTTAAGGTTGTTTGCTGCTGCAATTTTCCCAGGATTAATGTTAGCTGGATTATATATAGGTTATGCAGTTTTTAGAGCATGGTTAAATCCATCTATTGCTCCAAAACCTGCAGCAGAGGAAATTCCGCCTACTGCAGTTATTATGAAAGAAGTTTTAGTTTCATTCTTACCTTTATTTTCATTAATTATTTTGGTTTTAGGTACAATTCTAGCAGGAATAGCGACACCTGCTGAAGCTGCTGCGGTAGGAGCTTTTGGAGCCTTAGTATTATCTTATTTTTATAAAACTTTAAAATGGAAAAATTTTAAAGAGTCTGTTTTTTTAACAGCTAAGACCACCGCAATGATTATGTGGTTATTCATTGGTTCCTGGACGTTTGCATCTGTTTTTTCATATCTTGGAGGACATGAGGTATTTGAGCACTTCTTTAAATCATTAAACCTTCAACCTTGGCAGTTTTTGGTTATTACTCAAATAATTATATTTTTGTTAGGTTGGCCTCTAGAGTGGACAGAAATATTGATTATTTTTGTGCCAATATTTTTACCTTTAGTAGAATTTTTTGGAGTAAACCCTTATTTTTTTGCGATGTTGATTGCTTTGAATCTACAAACTTCATTCCTAACACCCCCCATGGCAATGTCAGCTTATTACTTAAAGGGAGTTCAATCGAAAAATGTAGAACTTATGCAAATTTTCAGTGGAATAATGCCTTTTTTAGGCATTGTGATTTTAGCAATGGTTTTAATGTATTTATTCCCAGGAATAGCTCTTTGGTTACCAGAGACATTATTTGCAAATTAATTTTGAATGAAAGATATATTTTCTTTAAGTCTTGAAGAGTTAGCAAAAAAAATAAAAGATGCTCAGTTTTCATCAGTCGAGGTATGTGAAACATATATCGAAAGAATAAATAAGTTTGAAAAAGATGTTAAAGCTTGGGCGCACTTCGATAAAAAAGTTTTATTAGAAAAAGCAACCGAGGCTGATGATCACAGAAAGTCAGGAAAACCAATAGGACCGTTGCACGGTGTACCAATAGCAGTAAAAGATATTATCGGTACTGTTGATATGCCTACTGAATGTGGAACTGTAATTAGAAAAGGAAAATCGTATTCTCAAAATGCTGAAATAATTGACTTGCTCCATGCATCAGGAGCAATTGTTATGGGCAAAACAACGACTTCAGAACTTGCATATTTAGGACCCCCAGCTACGACCAATCCTCACGATAAAAATAGAACACCTGGTGGTTCATCTAGTGGATCAGCTGCTTCAGTTGCTTCATTTATGGCACCAGCATCTATCGGCTCTCAAACAGGTGGCTCTGTAATTAGACCAGCATCTTATTGTGGCGTTGTTGGTTATAAACCAAGTTATGGACTTATTTCGAGAAATGGAGTGTTAAGAACATCATATAACTTAGATCAAATTGGCATGTTTGGTCGTAAAGTTGAAGATGTAGCCATGTTAGCAAAGGTATTGATAAAGAAAGATAAATATGACCCAGCTACAATCCATTATTCTACAGAAAATATTTTGTCCGAAACTAAGAATGGTCCAATTTTTGAACCTAAGTTTATTTTTTATAAAACTGATCATTGGAAAATAATTGATAAAAAATCACAAGAATCTTTTGAATATTTTATTAAATCTTTTAAAAAAAATATTGAAATATTTGATACCCCCTCATATTTTAAGGATATACACAAATATCATCAAATTGTTCATGAAACAGACTTAGCTAATAATTTTTCTGTTTATTTTAAGAAATTTAAAAAGAAACTTTCAAAGTACATGCAGGATGCTATTTCAAATGGAAATAAGTACACTGCAAAAGAATATGCTGAGGCAGTTGATTTCATGAAAAGAAGTTATGAGTCTTACGAGGAAGTATTTGAAGATTATCATGGAGTATTATCTCCTTCTAGTCCTGGTGTTGCACCCAAAGGACTGAAGAGTACTGGAACAGCAGAATTTAATAAAGTCTGGTCATATCTAGGCACACCTTGCATTTCACTGCCTTTACTTGAGGGTGAAAATAATCTACCATTAGGAGTTCAATTAATTGGTAACAAATATGATGATCATAGATTTTTAGGTGTTGCCAATTGGTTAGAAAAGGAGTGTCAGGAATAACTATATGAATAAAATAACAACAATAATAGGTTTGTCATTTGCTGTTTTCTTTTTAATTGGTCTAGCAACCACCCTTACTAGATCAATGATGATTGGTTTTTTAGATGTAATACCGGTCTATTTGTTAATGGGTGCTGCCATCATTATGATGATTTACGAAGCCTTTTTTGATAAAAGTTAATCTATCGTAAATTGAATAATTCGAAAAAAAATTTTTTTTCATTTTCCTTATTATTTATTCAGCCAATTTTTATGGCTAGTAATCTTGTTGTAGCTAGAGGTGGCGTCGAGTTTGTACCTCCAATATCATTAGCTTTTTGGAGATGGACACTAGTTTTTTTGATATTATTACCTTTCACATACATAACATTAAAAAAAAATTTAAAGATTATTAAAAAAGAATATAAAAAATTATTTTTTTTAGGCTCAATGGGATGTGGAGTATGTGGAGCCTTTCCATTTTTAGCAGGTGAGACTACAACTGTGACTAATATGGGAATTATTTACACATCTTCGCCCGTGTTCATAATTTTGATTTCATACTTTTTTTTTCATGAAAAAATAAATTTTACAAAAATAATTGGATTAATCGCATGTTTAATAGGAGTCTTTACAATCATTATAAAAGGAGATTTAAATTTATTAATAAATTTACAATTCACAATTGGTGATTTATGGATGTTAGCTGCCGCTATTGGATGGGCATTATATTCAATTTATTTATTTTACTGGAATTCAGAACTAAAAATTTTTGAAAGATTTACCTTAATATCATTTTTTGGAGCTTTAAGTTTATTACCATTCTATATAGGTGAGGAAATATTTTATAAACAGACAGTTTTTATGCCTGAATTTTATTTTTGGGTAATCTTTGCTGCTATTTCGCCAGGAATAATTGCTTTTACACTTTACACTGTTGCCCAAAAAAAATTAGGTGCGTCCTTAACAGGCTTCACTCTTTACGTTTTTACAGTCTATGGAGCAATTTATGGTTATTTTTTATTTGATGAAAAATTTGAAAATTATCATTTCATCGGAACAATCCTGGTGTTTTTTGGCATATACTTAGCAAAGAAAAAAAATGTTAAAAAAGTTTAGGAATATTTTGTTGTTATCTTTTCAAATAGTTATTTTTGTCTATTTTTTAATCTTAGTTTTTTTATATTTTTATCAGAGAAATTTATTATATCATCCTAATGAAAATAATTATTCTGGTGATCAAATATCAGTCCCTATTGAAAAAGTAAAAATTAAGACGGAGGATAACATTGATTTATTGGGCTGGTTTCATGAAAAAGACTTAGAAAAATATAAAACAGTTTTATTTTTTCACGGAAATGCCGGTTCCCTTGAAAATAGAATTCATAAATTAAACCATTTCCATAAAATGGATGTTAATTTTTTAATAATTGCCTGGAGAGGCTTTAGTGGCAATAAAGGTAAACCATCTGAGGAAGGCCTTTATAAAGATGGAAGAAGTGGAATAAATTGGCTAGTTAGAAAAGGTGTAAAGGAAGAAAATATCGTTATTTATGGCGAGTCATTAGGAACTGGTATTGCAACTCATTTGTCACAAAATAAAAATTTTGCTGGCGTTGTATTGGAAACTCCTTTTACTTCTATGATTGATGCAGCCAAAACCTTTTATCCGTATGTACCTGTAAGTTTATTATTGAAAGATAAATTTGATAATAAAAGTAAAATTAAGAATATAAATGTTCCAATTTTAATAATGCATGGTGAGGCTGATCAAATTGTTCCATTTTTTATGGGAAAAAAAATGTATGAAAAAGCAAATATGCCGAAATATTCTTATTTTACAAAATATGACAATCATATGATGGAGTATGATGAAAACCTTGTTAAAGCTCTTAACTCGTTTTTAAAAAGTTTAAATTAAGCCACAATCTTAACAAATATACTTCAAGAATTTAATTTAATAAAAAGATAATGAAAAGATTATTTATTTTATTTATTGTGTTCTTTGTTTTTATCACCAACCTTTATTCACAAGATGAATTTTTTCAACCAGATGATTTATTTCATATAGATCATATGGATTCTCATAACAAAGAATTTAGCTTATATTTTAAAGGAAGAGAAAAATCTATTTTAGCAAGAGGCGAGAATGAAAATTATATAAATGATTATCCAAAAGATCTTTATATTTATAATCATTTAACAAAGTCCTCTTCACCTCTAATTTCTTATGAGTGGTTTCCTTCGCAAGCCAAATATTTTTTACAAGAATATGATTTTCCAGTGTTTCCAGATGATTTTGCATATTATTTATTAAAAGATGACAAAACATTAGTAATGATTAGCGCAGTGAAAAGTTTAAATGCTAATTTTAAATACGACATCACAAGTAAAAAATTAGAACTTTATCCTACGACTGGTAAATTCGACTTTATAATCTCCTCATTTTCTAAAGATTGCGGTCATTACAAATTTGATGATAATTATAAATGTAATATCTACAAACCTTTGATCTCAAGCAATTTAATCAATTAATTTGAGTAAAAGCCTCAGCAAATTTTTCTGCTTCGAATAACTGTAAGTCATCTTCTTTTTCACCTAAGCCTAGTGCAATAATTGAAATTTCATATTTTTTTGCTAACGCTAACAAAATTCCTCCCTTAGCTGTGCCATCTAATTTTGTCATTACTATACCTGTTATTGGGATAATTTTATTAAATTCCTCGACTTGATTTAATACATTTTGTCCTGATGTTGCATCTAAAACTAGAATAACATTATGAGGTGCGCTGGGATCTATTTTTTTTGTTACATTTGCTATCTTTTTATACTCTTCCATTAAATTTTTTTTATTTTGCAGTCTTCCCGCAGTGTCTATCAAAACTTGATCAAAATTATTTTTAATAGCTTCATCCACGGCCTTAAAAGCAACCGAAGCTGGATCGGCTCCTTGAGATGATTTTACAATTTTAACATCTACTTTACTTGCCCAATTTTCTAGTTGTTCAATTGCTGCGGCACGAAATGTATCTGAAGCTGCAAATATGACTTTACTGCCGTTGTTCTTTAATATCTTTCCTATTTTGCCGATAGTTGTTGTTTTCCCAACACCGTTCACCCCAGAAATTAACGTTGCATTAAGCTTTTCTTTTTTCTGGAAAAAGGATTTATTTTCCAAAGGTCTCATCAAAGAAATTATGTATTCTTTTAAAATAGAGTTTATCTCTTTAGTTAGATCTTTATTTGGATCAATTTTTTTTCTAGAAATTATTTCCTTTATTTCAGAAGCAGCCTCAACTCCCACATCTGATCGAATTAAAAATTCCTCAATTTTATTTAAATTTTCGTCATTAATTTCTTTTTTGACTATTATTTCTTTAAGTCCAGATGTAAGAGCTGATGCACTTTTCTTAAATCCGATTTTAAATTTATCAAAGATTCCCATTACAGTTTTATATTTATTTCTTTAATATTTGAAACAGGTCCTTTCATGTGAATAGAATCATTTTCATCTATAGAAATTGATAATTTTCCAGTGGCAAACTCTATATCAGTTTTATTTTCTGTAAGATTATTCAATTTACCTGCATATGCTGTAGCACATGCTGCAGTTCCGCAAGCTTTAGTAAGACCAGCTCCTCTCTCCCAAACTTTTACTTTGATCAAATTTTTATTAAAAATTTGCGCAATTGTTACGTTACATTTTTCTGGGAAGATTTCGTGATTTTCTATCTCAGGGCCAATTTTCTCTATATTGAAATCCTCAATCTTTTTAACAAAAAAAATAATATGTGGGTTACCCACATTAATTGCAGTGCCACCTAAGTGCTCATTGTTATTTGTATCAATAATTTTGATATTTAAGTTTTTTGTATCCATTTTTTTTGATAAAGGTATTTCGTCCCATTTTAACTTTGCTTTACCAATTTCTGTTGTAACAATTTTTTTCTCTAAAATTTCAGATTTTAATTTTCCAGATGGTGTATTTAAAATTATTGACTTGTTATTTTTTTCATTTGAAATCAAATTTGCAACACATCTAGTTCCATTTCCGCATGCTCCAGACTCTCCTCCATCTGAATTAAAAAATCTTAAATTTGCATCTGCAGAACTATCATGATCAATAAATATTAGTTGATCACAGCCAATAAAATTTCTGTCACAAATTTTAACTATTTGATCTTTCGTCAAATTGATAATTTTTTCTCTATTATCGATTATCACAAAATCATTACCCAATCCGTCCATTTTAAAAGCTTTGATGTCCATATATAGTTATTTAACTTATTTATTGACTTTTTGAACCTCTATTATAGTTTGTGGCCGTTTCCGCAAAAACGTTAAATTTGCGGTGTCTTTGGAAACAAAGAGATCGACACTAGTCAGCGAGGGTTCGCCCACTAGTGAGATTACTGCTGGGTGTAATAAATATGTTTGAAAATTTGACAAATAAATTTGAAGAAATTTTTTCTTCTTTAAAAAAAGCTCCTTCACTTGATGAAAATCAGGTTGATGAAGGTTTGAGAGCTATTAGGCAAGCGCTCCTTGAAGCCGATGTATCTTTAGATGTAGCTAAAGAATTTATTGAAAAAGTTAAGCCAAAAGCTTTAGGACAAGAAATAATTAGATCTACATCACCTGGAGATATGGTTGTTAAGATTGTTTATGATGAATTAGTAAGTTTGCTAGGTGAAAAGAATAATGATGTAAACCTAAATGCAGTTCCACCGGTACCAATGATGCTAGTTGGATTACAAGGGTCTGGTAAAACAACTACAACTGCTAAACTTGCAAGATATTTAGAAAATACGAAAAAAAAGAAAGTTATGATGGTCAGCTTAGACATTTATAGGCCGGCTGCTCAAGAACAATTAAAATCTTTAGGTGAACAAAATAATATTTTAACGCTCCCAATAATAGCAGGTCAACAACCTGGTGATATTTGCCAAAGAGCAATTAGTGCAGCAAATTTAAATGGTGCCGATATTATCTTATTTGATACAGCAGGTAGAACGCAGATTGATTTACAAATGATGAGTGAAATAAAACAAATTGAAAAAACCATAAATCCTGCAGAAACTTTTTTAGTTGCAGACTCACTTACTGGACAAGTAGCAGCATCAGTAGCAAAAGAGTTTAAAAATACTGTAAATCTCTCAGGAATTATTTTAACAAGAGCAGATGGTGATGCGCGAGGTGGAGCAGCTGTAAGTATGAAATTTGTTTCTCAAGTTCCTATAAAATTTTTAGGAGTAGGTGAAAAAATTGAAAATCTTGAAGTGTTTCATCCGGATAGAATTGCAAATAGAATTCTTGGAATGGGTGATATTGTTTCTCTTGTTGAAAAAGCTGCTCAAGATCTTGGAGAAGAAAATATTAAAAAAGCTGAGGAAAATTTAAAAAAAGGACAATTTTCAATGCAAGATTATTTAACCCAATTAAGACAAATGAAAAAAATGGGTGGAATTGAAGGAGTAATGTCTTTTATGCCAGGTGTATCTAAAGTTAAATCGCAAATGGATGCAGCAGGTATAGATGAGAGTGTAATTACAAAAAATGAAGCAATAATTTTATCTATGACAAAAAGAGAGAGAGAGAACCCAAAGATAATTGATGGTTCTAGAAAAAAAAGAATTGCTAATGGTTCTGGAACTGATCCAGCCACTATCAATAAATTGCTTAAGCAATTTAAAATGATGTCTGAAATGATGAAAAAGATGTCAAAAGGAAATCTGAAAGGTATGTCTGAAAAAGGAATACCACCAGAACTATTTAATCAACTAAAATGATAAAAGGAGAGTAAATGTTGAAGTTAAGATTATCAAGAGGTGGAACAAAGAAGAGACCTGTTTACAAGGTAGTTGTAGCAGACAGTCGTTTTGCAAGAGATGGAAAATTTATTGAAAAAGTTGGTTTTTTTAATCCATTGCTTCCTAAAGAAAAAAAAGAAAGAATTGGACTTGAGGCTGAAAGAATTAAATATTGGTTAGGCCAGGGCGCACAACCAACAACAAGAGTAGCAAGAATTTTAGGTGAAAATGAATTAATGCCTATGCCTGCCAATGGAAATAATCCTCAGAAAGCTGTTCCAAAGAAAGATAGAAAAAAAGAAGGGTCTGAAGAAGCTCCTAAAGCAGAAGCTAAAAAGGAAGAAGCTCCTAAAGCAGAAGCTAAAAAGGAAGAATCTCCTAAAGCAGAAGCTAAAAAGGAAGAAGCTCCTAAAGAGGAAAAAAAATAATATAAAGTTTGTATATGTTTGAAGCTCAGGTATTCACTCTTTATCCAGAAGTTTTCCCTGGACCATTGTCTAAAGGTTTATATGGAAAAGCTTTATCTAATAAATTATGGGGATTAAAAGTAATAAATATTAGAGATGCAGCAACTGATAAACATAAAACTGTTGATGATAGTCCTTATGGTGGAGGAACAGGAATGCTACTCAAAGCAGATGTTTTAGCTAACTCAATTGATCAAAATATTAAGAAGGGAGAGAGAATTTTTTATCTTTCACCTAAAGGAAAAAAATTTGATCAGAAACTTGCTCAAGAATTATCAAGAGATAAATCAGTATCTTTGATATGTGGTCATTTTGAAGGAGTTGATGAAAGAGTTTTGACTACACGAAATATAGAAGAAATAAGTATTGGGGATTATGTTTTGTCTGGAGGAGAAACTGCAGCATTAGTAGTTCTTGACAGTATTTTACGACTTTTACCTGGTGTTTTAGGAAATGAAGAATCTTCAATGGATGAAACCTTTGAAAATGGTCTTTTGGAGTATCCTCAATATACAAAACCGCAGATTTGGGAGGAAAAATCTGTTCCAGAAGTATTATTATCTGGGGATCACAATAAAATTAAAGACTGGCGTTTATCCCAATCTGAGGCTATAACACGCGTCCGAAGACCAGATTTGTGGCAAAAATATAAGAAAGATTAATTTGTTAAATATTAAAATGAAAACTATTGAAGAAATAAATCGACACAACATTAAAAAAATTCTTTCAGAAAAAAAAATCCCTGATTTTTTTCCGGGCGATGTAGTTAAAGTCGGTGTTAGAATTACAGAGGGTAAAAAAGAGCGAATTCAGTATTTTGAGGGTGTTTGTATTGCTAAAAAGAATAGAGATTTAAATTCATCCTTTACTGTAAGAAAGATTTCTTTTGGAGAAGGTGTGGAAAGAACTTTTCCGTTATATGGAACTGTAATTGATACGATTAAGGTAATTCGTTCAGGAAAAGTGAGAAGAGCAAAACTTTATTATTTGAGAGATAGAACTGGAAAATCTGCAAGAATAGCAGAGAAAATTAGAAAAAAAATTGGTATCGATATTGATGTTAAACCAGAATCAGTAAATGAAGAAAATTTAGCTCCAGTTACAAAAGAAATGGAAACTGAGGCAAAAACAGAGGCTCCTACAACTACAGAGGTTAAAAAAACTGATCCTACTAAAAAAGAAGTGCAAAAAGAGGCTTCTATTGCCAAAACTAATGTAGAAAAAAAACTTGAAAACCTAACGGAAAAAAAATAATTTTTTTTTCAATGCCCAATACTCTTTACGATAAAATTTGGAATGATCACTTAGTCGATCAACAAGATGATGGTACAGCCTTGTTATTTGTTGACAGACATTTAGTTCATGAAGTGACTAGTCCTCAGGCATTTGAAGGACTAAGAAATTCTAATCGAAAAGTAAGACATCCAAAATTAACACTAGCAGTTGCAGACCATAATGTTCCAACAACTGATAGATCAAAAGGTATCTCAGATGAAGAATCTAAAATACAAGTTGATACCTTAGAATCTAACTGTAAAGAATTTGGTATTCAACTATTTGGGATGGGAGATAAAAGACAGGGCATAGTACATATAATTGGACCAGAGCAAGGCTTTACCCAACCTGGAACAGTAATTGTTTGTGGTGATAGCCATACAGCAACCCATGGTGCATTTGGTTCATTAGCATTTGGAATTGGAACTTCAGAGGTAGAGCATGTATTAGCAACTCAAACTCTAGTTCAAAAAAAAGCAAAAAACTTTAGAGTAAATGTTGATGGCAAACTTCCGTTAGGCGTTACTTCCAAAGATGTAATTCTTCAGATAATTGGAAAAATTGGTACCGCAGGTGGAACAGGCTGTGTAATAGAATATGCAGGTGACCTAATTAGGTCTTTGAGCGTTGAACAAAGAATGACTATTTGTAATATGACTATCGAGGGAGGCGCTAGAGCAGGATTAATAGCACCTGATGAAAAAATATTTAAATATTTAAAGGGTAAACCAATGTCGCCAAAAGGCGAAACATGGGATAAAGCAATGGAATATTGGAAAAACTTAAAAACAGATGATGGCGCTAAATTTGATAAAGAGATAAATCTTAAAGCAGAAGAAATTTTACCAATGATAACTTGGGGAACATCTCCTCAAGATGTCATTACAATAGATGGAAATGTTCCAAATCCTCAAAATGAAAAAGACGAAGATAGAAAAAATTCTTTAGAGAGATCTCTAAATTATATGGGATTAAAACCAAACATGGCAGCTAAAGATATTAAGATAGATAAAGTGTTTATAGGAAGTTGTACTAATGGAAGAATAGAGGATTTGAGAGAAGCTGCAAAAATTCTAAAAGATAAAAAGATAGCCTCTCATGTTCATGCCATGGTTGTTCCTGGTTCAGGTTTAGTAAAAGAGCAGGCAGAGCAAGAAGGATTAGATAAAATCTTTGTAAGTTCTGGATTTGAATGGAGAGAACCAGGATGTTCTATGTGTTTAGCTATGAATGCAGATAAATTAAAACCCCAAGAAAGATGTGCATCTACATCAAATAGAAATTTTGAGGGCAGACAAGGAAGAGGTGGGAGAACGCATTTAGTAAGTCCAGGTATGGCAGCCGCTGCTGCTATTTCCGGAAATCTTGATGATGTTAGAAAGTATCAAAATTAAGATGCAAAAATTTAATACATTGAAAAGTATACCTGCTTATTTGCCAATCGTTAATATTGATACAGATATGATAATTCCAAAACAATTTTTAAAAACTATTAAAAGGACCGGTCTAGGCAAGAACTTGTTTTTTGAGATGAGATATGATGATAATGGAAATGAAATTAACGATTTTGTTTTAAATCAAAATCCTTTTAGCAAATCAAAAATTTTAATAGCAGGTAAGAATTTTGGGTGTGGTTCCTCAAGAGAGCATGCTCCCTGGGCGTTACTAGATTTTGGAATTACTTGCGTTATTAGTTCAAGTTTCGCTGATATATTTTACAGTAATTGTTTTAAAAACGGAATTTTACCTATCATCCTTAATGATGAAAAAATTAAAGAGTTGTCAGAATATGCAAACAGAAAAGAAGAAATTTCAATAGATCTAAGTGAAGAAAAGATTATTTATGGAAACAGTGAAGTTAATTTCAAAATAGACTCATTTAAAAAGAAATGTTTATTAGAGGGATTAGACGACATAGCTTTATCTTTAAAAAAATCAGATAAGATTCAAATTTTTGAAAATAATTTAAAAGGTAAAAAACCTTGGATTTTTAATGATTAAAGTTAAGAAAAGAAAAATTTTATTGTTACCAGGTGATGGTATTGGGCCTGAGGTTATTGGTGAAGTAAAGAAAATAATTAATTGGTTTAATGATAAAAAATCACTTGATTTTGAGATAGACCAAGATCTTGCAGGAGGATGTTCTTTTGACAAACATGGTACTCCAATTACAGATGAAGTATTTTATAAAGCATTAGAAAGTGCAGCAGTGATGTTAGGAGCAGTTGGTGGACCAAAATGGGATAATGTTGAGTTTTCAAAAAAACCTGAAAGAGCATTATTAAAACTTAGAAAAGAACTGAAATTATTTGCAAATCTCAGACCGGCAATAT
>CACHRX010000004.1 GCA_902582385.1 uncultured Pelagibacteraceae bacterium
GGGGCATCGATAATTTCTTTTAATATACCTAATTCTTTTCCAAGTTTCCATACTTCAGTTTTATTACAATCTGCAATAGGAGATATATCAACGCCACCATCTCCATATTTTGTATAAAAACCCACTCCAAAATCCTCAACTTTATTTCCTGTCCCAACTACAATTCCTTTATTTGCAGCTGCAACTTGGTAAAGAGTGGCCATTCTTAACCTTGCTCTTGAATTTGCATAACCATGTTCACTATCAAATTTATTTAATGTTGTTGAAAATGTTTCAAAAAGTTTATCTAAACTTAAGGTGTGTGCTTCAACATTTTTAAAATTTTTAACTAACCATTGTTGATGCTTTAAACTAAGATCATGTTGATTTTCTTTTTGTTTAATCGGCATAGTTAAAACGATAGTTTTTATACCAGTCATCGCACTTAGAGTGCTTGAAACAGATGAGTCTATACCACCAGATATTCCAATAACCAATGATTGTGCCTTATTTGGCATTTGATCAACATATGTTTTGATCCAGTTTGAGATAAATTTAACTTTTTCTGAAGGTGACATATCAAATATTTAACTATCTTAGATTTTTATGCAATAGCTTAAGATGCCGCTTGAATAGCATTTTTAGAATAGCTGGTATTCTTTTTAATCTCATCTGAAATAAGAAACGCTAGTTCTAAGGCTTGATCTGAGTTTAGTCTAGGATCACAGTGAGTGTGGTATCTGCTTGATAAATCAGCATCAGATATTTTTCTAGCTCCACCAGTACATTCGGTTACATCTTGTCCCGTCATTTCAACATGTAATCCTCCTGCATAGGACCCCTCGGACTGGTGAACTCCAAAAACATTTTTAACTTCTTTAACTACATCATTAAAAGGTCTAGTCTTAAAACCAGAGGTTGATTTAATTGTATTACCATGCATTGGATCACATGACCATACAACGTTAAGTCCTTCTTTTTTAATTCCTCTAATTAATTTAGGTAAAAATTTTTCAACATTCTGATGACCATATCTTGATATTAAAGTTATTTTACCTTTTTCATTTTTTGGATTCAAAACTTCACAAATTTTTGCTATCTCGTCGGGTTTTGAAGTTGGTCCACATTTAATTCCAATTGGATTTTCAATTCCCTTACAAAATTCAACATGACCTCCATCTAGCTGTCTAGTTCTATCACCAATCCAAACAAAATGTGCAGACGTATCATGGTATTCACCTGTTGTAGAGTCAACTCTGGTCATACACTCTTCAAATGGTAAATGTAGTGCTTCGTGTGACGTCCAAAAATTTACTGTATACATTCTATTATTAAAATCTGAAGTTATCCCACAAGCATCCATGAAAGCTAAAGCATCAGCAATCTTGTCCTCTAAATCTTTAAATTTTTTAGCCTGAGGACTTTTTCTAATATAATCTAAGTTCCATAAGTGAACTTTATTTAAGTCAGCAAAACCACCTTTTGAAAAAGCTCTTAAAAGGTTAAGCGTTGAAGCAGATTGAGAATAAGCTTTAAACATTCTTTTTGGATCATATCTTCTTGCTTTTTCAGTGAAATCTATTGCATTAATATTATCACCCAAATAACTTGGTAATTCTTTATCCCCAATTTTTTCTGTTGGAGCACTTCTAGGTTTTGAAAATTGACCAGCTATTCTTCCTAATTTAACAATAGGTACTGATGCAGAATAAGTCATTACTAAAGCCATTTGAAGAATAACTTTAAAAGTATCTCTTATATTATCAGGATGGAATTCAGCAAAACTTTCTGCACAATCTCCTCCTTGTAACAAAAATGCTTTACCATCTACAACTTTAGCTAGTTGCTCCTTAAGATGCCTAGTCTCACCAGCAAATACAAGTGGTGGAAATGTTTTAAGTTTATTTAAAACATTATTAAGCTCCTTTTCATCATCATACGTAGGTATGTGTTTGACAGGATAATTTCTCCAACTATTTACTTTCCAATTTTTCATGTTCAACTCACGATTGTTGTACCAGAGTTTAAATATTATTCAATGTTATGGATTTGGCTAAATTTCTTAATAATAGTCGATTTCTTTTAGTTTTTCTTCAGCAACATACCATGCATCGAAAGCAGTCAAATTTCTAAAAATTCTTACATAATTGTTCGATTTCATTAAATGATCTATTTGATTTTGCTGATAAGTGAAATTATGCTCAATGGTAAATACTTTTGGTCTATAAATATCTAAATTAAAATATTTTAAAATTTCATATTCTGATCCTTCGGTATCTATTGAAATATATGAAGGTGTTATATTGTTGAACTCCTCTATAATGACATCATTCAAAGAAATAGTTTCGACTGAAATTATTTTACCAGATTTTTTTCTCTCCAAAGTATTTCCTGGCATTGAGCTTTTATCACTTTCTACAAAATCATTTATTGTAGATAAAACACCTTGGTCTGACATAAAAAAATCTAATTTTTTTCCACTATGTGACCAAACACATTTAGTTATAATTTTTGCATCTTTTCTGTTTTTTTTAAGAGAATCATGCCATTGAATGCTCGGTTCTGATAAAACACCTCTCCAGCCTTTAGATTTTTCTAACATATAAGAATTAGATAATTCAAAGCCATCAGTAGCTCCAAATTCTAAAAATGTTTTGTCAGACTTTTTGCCTATTATAAAAGAAGCAAATACATCTTGGTAGAGTTGAGACTTAATTTCATCGTTAGAATCAAAGCTATTGATAAAATTTTTAAGAAATTTTTTATTTTCATCATTTAAATAATTTTGTTCTAGAGCCTGGGTTAATAATATAATATTGTCAAAATTCTTTGCCTTAGCAAAAGATGCTAATTCCCAAAAATTTACATCTTTTTTAAAATCTATTTTTTTCAAATTTATTCAACTGTAACTGATTTTGCTAAATTTCTAGGTTTATCTATATCAAAACCTTTTTTTAGTGCAGAGTAATACGCTAATTTTTGAAGTGGTATTGTTAAAAGAAAAGGGAGGAGATCTTCATTTGTGCTCTCAACCTCTATCGTTTCCCAAATATTTTCAGAAACAATCTCATCTTTGCTTTTATTAGTGATTAATAAAACCTTCGCTCCTCTTGCAATAACTTCCTGCATATTTGAAATAGTTTTTTTGTAATAATTATCCCTTGGGGCTAAAACTACTACCGGTAAACCTTCTTCAATTAAAGCTAATGGTCCATGTTTCATTTCACCCGCTGGGTAACCTTCTGCATGAATATATGATAACTCTTTTAATTTCAAAGCACCTTCTAATGCTATTGGATAAGAAAATCCTCTACCCAAAAACATGGAGCCTTTTGCTTCATTAAAAGTGTTAGATATTGATTGGATTTTATTATCAGTTAACAAAGTTTTCTCAACTAGCTTTGGTAAATCTTTTAAATCCTTAAGTTTTTCAATAAATATTGCTTTATTAATATCAGTTCTTAAAAAACTAAGTTTTAAAGCTAGAATATACAATATAAGAATTTGTCCTAAAAAAGCTTTTGTAGATGCTACACCAATTTCAGTTCCACAATGAATGGGTAAAACAAATTCAGAATCTCTAGCAATTGAACTCTCAATTACATTTACAACAGCGCAGGTTTTCATATTATTTTTTTTACATAAATCTAAAGCAGCAAAAGTATCTGCTGTTTCACCTGATTGAGAAACAAAAACATACAGAGTTTCCTTCTTAAATCTATTTTTTCTGTATCTAAATTCTGAAGCTATATCTACATTTACCTCTAAAGAAGTTAATTCTTCAAACCAATATTTAGCCATTAAACACGAATGATAGGCCGTACCACATCCAATTAAAGTAATTGATGAAATTTCATTTATTTTCCAGGGAAAATTGTAAATATTAATATCATTATTTGCATAATCTATATATTCTTTAATTCCATTTTTAAGGGTTGTGGGCTGTTCTTCTATCTCTTTAGCCATGAAATGTTTGTAATCTCCTTTATCATATTTTTCCTCATCTGATGATAATTCTAAAACTTTTTTATTAATCTTGTTTCCTTCTTCATTAAAAAATTCTACATGATCTTTTTTTAAAATACAGAATTCTCCATCACCTAAATAAGTTATTTTATTAGTCATTGATTTAAGAGCATACGAGTCTGAACCCAAATAATTTTCATTAGGACCATAACCTACAGCTAAAGGAGATCCCCTTCTTGCCCCAACAATTAAGTCTGGTTCATCTTTAAACATAATTCCTAGTGCAAAACTTCCATGAAGAGATTTAAGTGTTTTTTTAATTGAGTCTATAATATTATCAGTTTTTAAATTTTCTGTTATCAAATGAACAATAACTTCTGTATCAGTTTGAGATTTAAATTTATGTCCTTTACTAACTAAAAACTTTTTTAATAATGTTGAGTTTTCAATAATTCCATTATGAACTACAGATACATTTTGAGATGAATGAGGATGAGCATTTATACTGTTGGGTAAACCATGAGTTGCCCATCTTACATGTCCAATTCCTATCGTGCCTTGCATATTTTGGATTAAAGAATTTTTTTCAAGATTTTCAACTCTGCCTTCCGACTTTACTTCGTTAATTAAACCATTTGATAAAGTTGCAATTCCAGCTGAGTCATAACCTCTGTACTCTAACTTTTTTAAAGAATTAATAATTGTCGCTGAAACTGGTTTATTACTATTAATACCTATAATTCCACACATATTTATTTTTTCTTTTTTTTATAATCTTTAATTTCTGTTTGTACACCTCTAGTCAAGGCTAATGAATTTTTTCTTACATTTTTTGTAATTACAGAGCCAGCTCCAACTAAACTTCCTTCATTAATTGTAATAGGAGCTACTAAAGACGAGTTAGAACCTATAAATACTTTATCTTTAATATTTGTTCTGCTTTTCTTCACTCCATCATAGTTGCAAGTAATAGTCCCAGCTCCAATATTTACTAATTTTCCAATTATGCTATCACCAATATAAGATAAGTGATTTGCTTTAGAATTTTTACCAAGGGTACTTTTTTTAATTTCAACAAAGTTTCCAATTTTAGACCCCTCTTTCAAAATTGTACCTGGTCTAATTCTAGCATAAGGACCTATATCCACTTTATTTTCAATTTTGCAATTTTCAAAGTGTGAAAAAGACTTTATGTTTACATTATTTCCAATTTTAACTTTAAGACCAAAAACAACAAAAGGCTCGATGGTTACATTTTTTCCAATTTTTGTATCTTTAGAAAAAAAAATTGTATCAGGTCCAATCATTTTTACTCCTGACTTTAAAAATTTGTTTCTAAGTCTTTTTTGAAGTTTTTGTAAATTTAACTCTTTCATCTAGGAAATTCTTTATATTAAGTATATATCTTTCTTAATTCACAAAATATTTCTTAAAAATACTTTTGATAATGAAACAAAAATATACAATTCTTTTTGATCTTGATGGCACATTAGTGGATACTGCGCCTGATTTAATGCATGCGCATAATCATGTAATGAAGAAATTTGGATATCCTACCAAATCAACACAAGAAATTAGAAATTTAGTTGGTCAAGGTGCAGGTGCTATGCTTGGTAGGTCAATATGGGGACAGGCAAAAAAAGAATTTGGCAAAGTGCGGGATCAAAAAGTTAAGAAAGAAATGGTCAAAGATTTTGTTGATTTTTATGGAAAAAATATTGTCAATGAAAGCACCTTAATTAATGGTGTTAAGGATTTCCTAATATGGGCTAAAAAAAAAAATATTTCGATGGGTGTTTGTACAAATAAACAAGAACATCTAGCAGTCGATCTATTAAAGAAAATTGGTATATATGATTTTTTTGAATATGTAGCTGGTCACAATACTTTTGATTATTGTAAACCTGATCCCAGACATTTAACATCAGTCATAGAAATTTTAGGTGGTAATATTAAAAAATCCTTAATGATTGGTGATAGTGAAACAGATGCAAATGCAGCTAAAGAAGCTGGAATGCCAGTAATTTTATTAGAAGACGGTTATACTGAAAAAAATATAAGCGAAATATATCATAATCACCTAATAAAAGACTTTGTTGGTATTGAAAAAATTGTATTAGAATATCTTTAAGATTGATTATTTTTTTTTAACTATTAAAAACAATTTCGACAATTAGGAGTTATTTTGATAGTACATAAAGTAAAAGTTTGCCCCTCTAAAATTCATTTACCCAAAAAAAATCAACTTGCTTGGAAAATTGCTGAAATCGCAAGTGATAATGCAAAGTTAAATAAAGAAGCTGTTGAAATGACAATTAATAGAATTATCGATAATGCTTCTGTAGCTATCGCTTCTTTAAATAGAAGATCTGTTATTTCCTCTAGAGAAATGGCTTTAAAGCATTCAAGAAAAGGTGGGGCTACGTTGTTTGGTGTAAAAAGTAAGCTAAAATTTGATTGTGAATGGGCTGCTTGGTCAAATGGAACCGCTGTTAGAGAACTTGATTTCCATGATACATTTTTGGCAGCTGACTACAGTCATCCTGGAGATAATATTCCTCCTTTGCTAAGTGTTGCTCAACAAAATAAAAAAAGTGGTTTAGATCTTTTAAAAGGAATAATTACATCATATGAAGTTCAGGTAAACTTAGTTAAAGGAATTTGTTTACATAAACACAAAGTTGATCACATCGCTCATCTTGGACCTAGTGTTGCAGCAGGCATAGGGACAATGTTAAAACTCAATACAGAAACAATTTATCAAGCAATTCAGCAAGCCCTACACACTACTATATCAACTAGACAATCAAGAAAAGGTGAAATTTCAAGCTGGAAAGCATACGCTCCAGCTCATGCAGGAAAACTTGCTATTGAAGCAGTTGATAGAGTGATGAGAGGTGAAGGAGCACCAAGTCCAATTTATGAAGGTGAAGATAGTGTAATTGCTAGAATTTTAGATGGGAAAAAAGCTATATATAAAATTCCTTTACCAAAAAAAAATGAAACTAAAAAAGCAATTTTGGAAACTTACACAAAAGAATATTCTGCCGAATATCAATCTCAAGCTTTAATTGACTTAGCAAAAAAACTTAGAAAAAATATTCAAAATTTAAATCAAATTAAAAAAATAGACATCTATACAAGTCACCATACTCATTACGTTATAGGTACTGGAGCAAATGATCCTCAAAAAATGGATCCAAATGCTAGTAGGGAAACATTGGATCATTCAATAATGTATATATTTGCTGTAGCTTTAGAAGATGGTAGTTGGCATCACGTTAGATCTTACACAAGAGCTAGAGCAAAAAGAAAAAGTACTATTAAAATTTGGAGATCAATTAAAACCCATGAGGATAAAAAATGGACAAAAAAATATCATGATCCTAACCCTAAAAAAAAATCATTTGGAGCCAAAGTAGTTATAATCCTTAAGAATGGAAAAAAAATAATAGAACAACAAGATAAAGCTGATGCTCATCCTTATGGTTCTCGACCTTTTAAAAGACAAGATTATATTAATAAATTTTTAACACTAACTGAGAATATTTTAGATAAAAAAGAAAGTGATAGATTTCTAAAAATTGTTCAAAACCTTAAAAAATTAAAACCTGGACAATTAGACAGATTAAATATTGAAGTTAAAAAAAGTAAACTAAAAAGAAATTTAAAGAAAGGTATTTTTTAATGCACTTTGTTGAAAAAAAACCTGCTCAAAAACGAGCTGATTTTTCAGAAAAATTAAAATCAAATAAAATTTTAAGAATTCCTGGAGCTTATAACCCTTTAACTGCTAAACTAATTGAAGAGATAGGTTATGATGCAGTTTATGTTTCTGGAGGAGTAATGGCTAATGACCTTGGTTTTCCTGATATTGGTTTAACAACTCTTCAAGATGTTAGTACTAGATCATATCTTATTTCAAGAGTAACTAATCTTCCCACAATAGTAGATATTGATACTGGTTTTAAGTCTTGTAAAGAGACAATTGAAACTTTTGAAGAATTCGGAATTTCAGCAGTTCATTTAGAAGATCAAATTGAAAGAAAAAGGTGCGGACATTTAGATAACAAAGAATTAATTTCAACTGAAGCAATGGTAAAGAAAATAAAAGAATGTGTAACAGCTAGAAAAGACAAAAATTTTAAGATCATTGCTAGATCAGACGCCAAAAGTGTAGAAGGAATTGATAAGATGATTGAGAGATGTAAAGCCTATGTAGATGCTGGAGCTGAAATAGTTTTTCCAGAAGCTTTGCAAGATGAAAAAGATTTTGAAAAAGTTAGAAAAGAATTATCTTGCTACTTGTTAGCGAACATGACTGAATTTGGCAAATCTAAATTATTTAATTATAAAGAATTAGAGGCCCTAGGTTATAATATAGTAATTTATCCAGTTACAACTCAAAGATTAGCAATGAAAAATGTTGAAGATGGATTGAGAGACATTTATGCAAATGGACATCAGAACAATATCATTGATAAAATGCAAACTAGAAAACGATTATATGAGCTTGTTGATTACGAAAAATATAATAGTTTAGATGAAAAAATTTATAATTTTAGCACAGAAGGTCATGAATAATGAGTGAAGATATTAAAAAAGGTTTACTGGGAATAGTTGTGGATGAAACAGAAGTTTCAAAAGTAATGCCTGAAATTAATTCTCTCACTTATAGAGGTTACGCTGCTCAAGACTTATGTGAATACTGTAAATTTGAAGAAGTTGCTTATTTAATTTTAAATAAAGATTTGCCAAATACTATACAACTTAAAAAATTTGAAAAAGAAGAAAGAAATAACAGAGATCTATCAAAAGAACTTTACGCTGCAATTAAAAGTATGCCAAAGAAATCACATCCAATGGATGTGGCTAGAACTGCTGTAAGTATTATGGGTTTAGAAGATAAAGAAACAGGAAACTCATCACCTGAAGCTAATATGAGAAAAGCAATAAGGATTTTGGCAAAAACACCAACAGCTTTAGCTGCGTTTTATAGACTTCGAAAAGGAAAAAAAATTATTAAGCCAAAAAAAAGTTTAAATATGGCTGAAAATTTTTTTTATATGTGTTTCAATAAGATACCTCAAAAAGAAATAGTTAAAGCTTTTGATGTTTCATTAATTCTATATGCAGAGCATAGTTTTAATGTTTCTACATTCACCGCTAGAACAATCACAAGCAGTCTTTCAGATATTCATGGGGCAATCACTGGAGCAATCGCAAGTTTAAAAGGTCCTTTACATGGTGGGGCAAACGAAGAAGTAATGCACATGATGAATAAAATAAAAAAACCAGAAAATGCATTAAAATGGATTAATAAAGCTCTTGATAATAAAGATGTTGTTATGGGCTTTGGACATAGAGTTTATAAAAGTGGAGACTCTAGAGTTCCCACTATGAGAGAATATTTTGGAAAAGTTGCAAAAATTAAGAAGGATAAAAAATTTGAAAAAATTTATGACATAGTTGAAAAGGTTATGATCAATAGAAAAAATATTCATCCAAATGTCGACTACCCTACTGGACCCACTTATCATTTAATGGGTTTTGATACTGATTTTTTTACACCAATATTTGTAATATCAAGAATAACGGGATGGTCAGCTCACATCATGGAGCAACACTCCGCCAATAAATTAATAAGACCCCTTGCAAGTTATAAAGGGAACCAACACAGAAAAGTTGTTCCAATAAATCAAAGATAACTCAATATTTTTCGATTTTAACAAACCTAGAATTAAACAAGTATTCACATTTGAAATTTTTATTTTTAACATACTCATCGATCGCTTTTTTTACTCCTGGTGCATAGTGTAAATTATAATCATCACATAAAATTGTTCCATCATTATTAATAACTTCAACACAATTATTTAAATCATTTTTTACAGTTTTATAATCATGACCACCATCTAAAAAAACATAATCTATTTTACTCATATCAATTTTCTTTAAAACTTTGTTTGAATTTCCTTTTATTAAATGAATATTATTTTGAAATTTTTTTAGCAAATCTTTTACAGCCTCCAAAGTATAAGGATCTTGTCTTTTTATATATGTAAAATAAATTTGCTTAAATGGATTTGAAAAATCTGTATTAGGTATTATCTCTGACTTATTTTCCTCATTTTTTTCAAATAAATCAATTCCTATATATTTAAAATCTTCCTTATAAATTTGAAAGAGTAATTCACAAATATTTCTAGCTGTTACACCATGAAAAACTCCTACTTCTAGAAAGGTTTTTGGTTTTTTTAAAGAAACTTCTTTTAAAAAAAAGTCCCCTGCACCGTTTTGTTTAAGGCTAGTTTTTCTAAAGTACTTTTTATAGTTCAAGTGTATTAACTAAATGCTTCTACCCAAGTTCCTTGCGTTGATGCTTTAGAATATTCTGTTGCACGACCTTCAAAAAAGTTCATATGTTCAACAGCATTTAACATTGTGTCTAACCATGCTAATGGATTTTTTTGAACATCATAAATCGGTTCTAAACCTAGTTGAACTAATCTTCGATTTCCAATGAATCTAATGTAGTCTTTTACTTCTTTTGCCGTGAGTCCTTCCATTGGTCCCATTTCAAAAGCAAGATCTATAAAAGCATCTTCATGTTCAATAATAGTTCTGCATGCTTCATAAAGTTCTTTTTTAAGTTTTGGAGTCCATATTTCTGGATTTTCTTTTATGAATTCTTTAAAAATTCTTATCATTGAATTGCAGTGAAGAGTTTCATCTCTTACAGACCAGGTAACTATTTGACCCATACCTTTCATTTTGTTGTGCCTTGGAAAATTTAAAAGAATAGCAAAGCTTGCAAATAACTGAAGTCCTTCAGTAAATGCGCTAAATACAGCAACAGTTTTTGCTATGTCTTCTTTTGAACTCATGTCAAAATTTTGCATGTAGTCATATTTATCTTTCATTTCTTTATATTTCATGAAAGCAGAATACTCAGATTCAGGCATACCAATTGTATCTAAAAGATGTGAATAAGCAGCAATGTGGACTGTCTCCATTGACGCAAATGCTGTCATCATCATTAAAACTTCTGTTGGTTTAAACACAGTTGTATAATGTCTCAAATAACAGTTACTAACTTCAACATCAGCTTGTGTGAAAAATCTAAATATTTGAGTTAATAAATTTTTCTCTGACTGTGACAAATTTTTTTGCCAATCTCTAACATCATCACCCAAAGGCACTTCTTCGGGTAACCAATGAATTCTTTGTTGAGTTAACCACGCATCATAGCACCATGGATATCTAAAAGGCTTATAAACTGGGTTTTCAACAAGTAGACCCATTTTTTTAGGTTGAACTATTTCTTTATTTGGTATTTTAATTTTTTTTGCTATTGACATGATAGACACTCCTCGTATTCAGGTTCTTGGTTAGATTGTTTATTTTTAGATTTATATACATTAGCTGTAACATCTGTTGATTTAGCATCATTGATATTTTCAGCTCTTTGAATTGATTTTGATCTACAGTAATAAAGGCTTTTTAAACCTTTTTTCCAAGCATCAAAATGAATCCTATGTAATTCTTTTTTATGAACATCAGCAGGTAAAAATAGATTAACCGACTGAGCTTGAGAGATATATGGTGTTCGATCTCCACTTAATTCAATAATCCATTTTTGATTTAACTCAAAAGCAGTTTTAAAAACATCTTTTTCTAAATCTGATAAAAAGTCTAAATGTGAAATAGACCCTTGATTAGTAGTTATTGAAGACCAAGTTTCATCATCATTTTTTCCATGACTTTCTAAGATTTCTTCCAAATATCTATTTCTAACATTAAAAGATCCTGACAAAGTTTTGTGAGTGTAACTATTAGCTGCAATCGGCTCTACTCCTGGTGATGCTCCTCCACAAATTATTGAAATTGAGGCTGTTGGAGCAATTGCAGTTTTATTAGAAAATCTTTCTTTAAAACCATATTCTGCAGCATCAGGGCAAGCTCCTCTCTCTTCTGCTAAATCTTTCGAAGCTTGATTAACTTGTTCATCGATTTGTTTGAATATCTTTTTATTCCAAGATTTGGCCATTACAGACTCAAGTGGAATTCTATTTTTTTGTAAAAAAGAATGGAAGCCCATTACTCCTAATCCAACACTTCTCTCTCTTTCAGCTGAGTATTTTGCATCTTTAAATTGATCTGGGGCTTTATTTATAAAATCTGATAAAACGTTATCTAAAAATCTCATAACGTCACTAATCATATTAGGATCATCTTTCCACTCATCATACTTTTCCAAGTTTAGGGAAGATAAGCAACAAACTGCAGTTCTATCTCTACCATCTTTATCTATTCCTGTTGGCAAAGTTATTTCACTACATAAGTTAGAAGTTTTAACAGTAAGATTAGCCAACTTATGATGTTGTGGTATTTGTCTGTTAACTGTGTCGATATAAATAATGTAAGGTTCACCTGTTTCAATTCTTGCAGTCAATAATCTAATCCATAAATTTCTTGCCGATATTGTTTGTTGAATAGTTCCATCTGCAGGACTTTTTAATGCCCACTGTTCATCAGTTTCTACAGCTCTCATAAAAGCATCTGATATTAAAACTCCATGATGTAAATTAAGTGATTTACGATTTGGATCTCCTCCCGTTGGTCTTCTCATTTCAATAAACTCTTCTATTTCTGGATGATCAATAGGAAGATAACAAGCCGCTGAGCCTCTTCTTAAGGAACCTTGACTAATAGCCATTGTTAACGAGTCCATTACTTTAATGAAAGGAATTATTCCTGAAGTCTTACCCACTCTTCCAATTTTTTCTCCAATAGACCTTAGATTTCCCCAGTAACTTCCGATCCCTCCGCCTTTTGCAGCTAACCAAACATTTTCACTCCATAGATCCAAAATACCGCCCAAACTATCGGATGCTTCGTTTAAAAAACATGAAATAGGGAGTCCTCTTTTAGTTCCACCATTAGATAGAACTGGAGTAGCTGGCATAAACCATAAATTGCTGATGTAATTGTAAATTCTTTGTGCATGTAAATTGTCATCTGAATAAGTGCTTGCGACTCTTGCAAATAAATCCTGGTAAGATTCATTTTGACCCAAGTATCTATCTTTTAAAGTAGCTTTTCCAAAATCTGTGAGCTTAGTATCTTTTGAACGATCAATCTTAATAATTATACCCTTCTCATTTTGAAAAAGCTCGGTTTCATTATTTAATGAGAAAAGATCTGGTCTATTATTCTTAGTTACTTCTCTAATTTCTGGGCTATATTCGGAGACAGCTTTCTTCAGTGCTTGAGATAGAATTTTATTCATAATTTAAGTATTATATTTTGTTAATATAGCGAAAACAACTACATGTTGTATGCGCTTTTAGTTATTATACTATATAAACAACAAATCAATAGAACATTTATAGAACACTGTAAAAAAAAATCAATAAAAAAATTAAAAAAAAGGTAAGTAATTAACAAAATGTCCACAAATTTAAAAATAGACCCATATGGATTTAGAGAATATGACGCCAGATGGCTGTATGAAAAAGACATTAATCTTCTAGGTATTACGAATCTGGGTAAAGGTTTAGGAAGTCAAATTATAAATCATACCAAGAAAAAAAATCCAAGGGTAATAGTAGGTCACGATTATAGATCTTATAGTGAGGAAATAAAAAATTCTCTTAAAAAAGGACTAATATCAACAGGATGTTATGTTGAAGATGTTGGTCTTTCTTTATCACCAATGGTTTATTTTGCACAATTCAATTTAAATGCAGATGCGGTTGCTATGGTAACAGCAAGCCATAATGAAAATGGTTGGACAGGAGTAAAAATGGGTATTCAAAAAGGTTTAACTCATGCTCCCGAAGAAATGAAAGAGTTAAAAGAAATTACTTTAAACGAAAAATTCATAAAAGGTCAAGGTAAAGAAGAAAATATTAAAGGAATTCAAGATATTTATAAAAACGATTTAATAAATAAAAATAAAATTAAAAAAAAAATTAAAGCAGTTGTTGCATGTGGAAATGGTACTGCAGGTATTTTTGCACCCGATATTTTAAGAGGTATTGGATGTGAGGTAATTGAATTAGATTGTAATTTAGATTGGACTTTTCCAAAATATAATCCTAACCCTGAAGATCTTGAGATGTTACATGAAATTGCAAAATCAGTAAAAGAAAATAATGCAGATATCGGATTTGGTTTTGATGGAGATGGAGATAGGGTTGGAGTAATTGATAACAGTGGTAATGAAATTTTTTCCGACAAAATAGGATTACTTATTGCGAGAAATTTATCAAATTTTCATCAAAACTCAAAGTTTATAGTAGATGTCAAATCAACTGGTCTATTTTCTACTGATGTTATTCTAAAAAAAAATCACTGTAAAACTTTATATTGGAAAACAGGACATTCACATATTAAAAGAAAAGTACACAAAGAAAATGCGTTAGCTGGATTTGAAAAAAGTGGACATTTTTTTTTCAATGAACCATTAGGTTATGGTTATGATGATGGAATAAATTCAGCTATTCAAGTTTGCCATTTGTTACAAAATCAAAATAGAAAAATGACAGAAATTATCAGTGAATTACCTATAACTTACCAATCACCAACAATGGCTCCTTATTGTAAAGATGAAGAAAAATATAAAGTTGTTGATGATCTTGTTGCTAAGTTTAAAGAAATAAAAGATCAAAAAATTAAAATTGATAATCAAGAAATAAGTGAAGTTCTTACTGTAAACGGTATCAGGTTCACATTTAAGGACGGTTCTTGGGGTTTAATAAGAGCCTCTTCTAACAAACCCTCGCTAGTTGTTGTTACAGAAAGTCCAACATCCGACAAAAGAAAATTAAACATTTTCAAATTTATTGACGAAACTCTTCAAAAGACAGGTAAGATAGGAGAATATGATCAGAAGATATAATTCTACTTATGCGTGTTTTTTTTAAAAAATAATTAAAAAATTATAAAGTTAAATTTACAGAGAATCAGGTAATAGCATTCTCATGTTAAATAAATTAAAAAATTCTATATATTTATTATTATTATTACTATTGAATAATTGTATGACCTCTGGAACAGCATTATTAGGTCCTATATTTACAGGAGCTAAAACTGGCAGTATCTATCAAGCTTCTTTATCTTATGGTTCGGGAAAAATAATGAGAAAAATCAATGTTTCCAGTATTTTTGATGAAGAAAAATTGCTTATTGCAAAAAAAAATAAGGTATTAATTGAGATACATAGCTTTGATAAAGAACCAATTATCCTAACATCTTATAAAGTTGATAAGATATTATATTCTGAAATAATTGAACCAGAACCACTTCCTTAAATAATTTGTCAATAAACTTTAAATACAACTATTAAGTGTTGAAATAATTAAAAAGAATCAATTAAATTTTAATTGTGAGGTGATGGAGGGAGACTGAAGTCACCTCTTTTTTTTATGGCAGATAAAAAAATTAGATCAGTTGCCAAAACTTTTTCCTGGAGATTTTTTATTTTCGTTTATTGGATGATTTTTGGTTATATTTATACTGGCACCTTAACGGGTGCTGGAATACTTGGAGTAGGCTCAATTATACCTCTTCTGTTCTATTATTTTCATGAAAGAATTTGGAACAAAATAAAATGGGGAACTGATTAAATTTTTTTAGTATTCTAACTAATTGATAAATATTCAATAAATGACCTTATAGACACAATAACTAAAAATGTTCCAAAAATTTTACTCAATAATTTTTTATTTATCTTATAAACCGCTTTAGCACCAATCCTTGCCATAATCATTGTTACTGGAACAAATACTATAAAACCTAATAAATTAATATACCCAATACTATATGGAGTATTAACGTTGTCTATTATTCTACCACCGGTTATCATAGTGATCGTTCCGCTTACAGCTATCAAGAAACCAACAGCAGCAGCAGTACCAATAGACTTTCTTATATCATAGCCAAATGTCCTCATAAAAGGAACCATCAAAGAACCACCACCAATTCCAAGTGGTACTGAAATAAAACCAATTATTATTCCAGAAATATTTTTTATTAAATCAGATATTTTTTTTGGATTTTCCATAAGTTTTTCTCTAACAAAAATAAAAAATAATCCTACAATAAATGCAAACATTGAAAAAAATAAAACTAGAGCTGGTGTTTTTAAATTTACTGCTAAAAAAGTTCCAGCAATTACACCAAGAAGAATAAATATACCAAATGATTTTACCATTTTAAAATCAACTGCATCATATTCCATATGTGTTTTGGTTGAGATAATAGACGTTGGTATAATAATTGCCAAAGATGTCCCAACTGACAGATGCATACGTGTTACAATATCAAAATCTAAAACTGTAAAAGCATAATACAATGCTGGCACCATTATAATTCCTCCCCCTACGCCAAGTAACCCTGCCATAAAACCAGCAACTGCTGCTGCAGATGCTAGAACAATTAATAAGTTAATTAATTCAGATGAATTTAATATTTCCATTTAAGAGCTAACTTGATTAGCTTTTTCGTTATTTTGAACAATTGTCATTATATGTTTTGCTTTTTGAAAATCTGAGTCTCTAGCCATCATATTATCACTTAAATATCTTTTCCATTCTTTTGACCCTACTTGACCATGATACAGACCAACTGTATGTCTCATTATGTGATTTACTTTGGTTCCCAATTTTACTTCTCTATCTAGATACTCTAACAGTTTTTCAGCTACTTGTTCTCGAGATGGATTGTCTATTGTTTTAAATATTTCTTTTTCAATTTCAATTAAAGAGTAAGGGTTTTGATAAATTGATCTACCAATCATTACCCCATCACAAAAGTTTAAATGTTTATTTATTTCTTCAACTTTTGTTATACCTCCATTTATGATTATCTCTAATTCTGGGTTTTCTTTTTTTATGTTATAAACCATGTCATAGTTTAATTTAGGTATATTTAAATTTTGTTTTGGAGACAAACCAGAAAGAATAGCTTTTCTTGCGTGTAAAATGAATGTTTTTGATCCAGCATCCCGCATTTTATGAATAAAATTATTTAGATAATCGAATTCTTCGGTGTTATCAA
This sequence comes from uncultured Pelagibacteraceae bacterium, assembly GCA_902582385.1. Taxonomy (GTDB): domain Bacteria; phylum Pseudomonadota; class Alphaproteobacteria; order Pelagibacterales; family Pelagibacteraceae; genus Pelagibacter. The sequence goes on from CACHRX010000004.1 coordinate 17,011, forward strand.
AACCAATTCTAGTTTTTGCTGTTACGGGAATTTTACATGCATTAACCATAGAATTAATACATTCAGCTACTAAGTCCGGCTCTTTCATTAAACATGCACCAAACATATTCTTTTGAACTTTTTTACTTGGGCAGCCTAAGTTAATATTAATTTCATCATATCCCATGTCCTCAGCAATTTTAGCCACTTCTGCTAATTCATTTTTATCTGATCCTCCTACTTGTAAAGCTAAAGGTTTTTCTTCTGGGCTATATGATAAGATTTTTTTTCTATCACCATGAATTGCTGATTTTGTAGCTACCATTTCAGAATAAAGCATGACATTTTTACTCATTAATCTTAAAAAAAAACGATCATGTCTATCAGTACAATCCATCATCGGAGCTACTGAAACTTTTCTGTTAACTTTTTTTTTAGTATCCAAGAGGTTTACCCATTATTTTATCTGGAAGCCATGTCACTATTTCTGGAAAAATACACAAGATTAATATAGCTAAAGCCATAATAATCATAAACGGTATAGATCCTTTTAAAATTTCTGACAAACTAACATCTGGGGTAATTCCTTTAATTATATAAAGATTTAATCCCACAGGTGGTGTGATTAATCCTATTTCCATGTTGATTGTAAATACAATGGCAAACCAATAAGGGTCGAACCCTAATGTTGTTATAACTGGTAATAATATTGCTGAGGTCATAACAATCACAGCAACGGGAGGTAAAAAGAAACCAGCTATTAAAAGAAATATATTGATTAAAATAAATACAACCCACTTATTTGAGCTTAATTCTACCATGCTCTGAGCTAAAGACTGTGTTACGTAAAGTTGTGAAAGAGTAAATGCAAAAAGATAAGAGGCAGCAATAATGAACATAATCATTACACTTTCTTTCATTGAAACTTTAACAATATTCCATATTTTTTTTGGCTGATAAATTTTGTAAACGACGGCGATTAATACAAAAACAAGAAATGCTCCCACACCTGAAGCTTCAGATGGTGTTGCAACACCTCCGTATAAAACATACAAAACACCTACTATAATAGCTAGAAAAGGAAAAATTCTTGGTAATACCTCAAGTTTTTCTTTTAAAGTTGGAGGTGTTCTATTTTTCAGAGCTTTGGCAGAGTCTTTATCAATAAAATAACTGTGTATGAGAGCCCATACAGCAAACATTCCTGCTAACATAAAGCCAGGCACAAGACCACATAAGAACAATCTTCCAATTGAAGTACCAGTTGCAATTCCATAAACAATTAAGACAATACTTGGTGGAATTAAAACTCCCAATGTTCCTCCAGCAGCAATTGTCCCAGTAGCTATTTGATCAGAGTATCCTCTTTTTCGCATCTCAGGAATCCCCATAGTTCCAATTGCGGCACAGGTCGCGGGACTAGAACCACTCAAAGCTGCAAAAATTGAACAAGCACCTATATTCGAAATAACCAATCCTCCTGGAACTCTCCAAAGCCACCTATCTAAACCAGTATATAAATCTTTTCCCGCTGGAGAATTAGCAACCGCCATCCCCATTAAAATAAACATTGGTATCGAAAGCAAAACAAATGAGTTAAGTCCAGCATAAAATGTTTCTGCAAACACATCTAACATTTGAAAACCTTCAAATGATACTAAAAGAACTATTGATACAAAACTTAAACCAAAAGCTATGGGAATCCCTGAGAAAAGAACTATCAAAGTAAAAACTGCTACTATTATTGCTATTATTAATGGATCCATTAATTAATATCCTTTTCATCAGTTAATTTAATAATTTCAGCTATGTATTGTAATATCATCAATATAGCCCCTAACATCATTGAAGAATAAGGTATCCATAATGGTGGATCCCAAACTGTTCCTGTAGAGTAATTTTTTGTAAATGCCTCTTCGACCATTAAAAAACCAAAATAAAATAAAATCAAAAAAAATAATAAACTTAAAAGAGATGTAAAAATTTTTAATCTAATTACATTTTTTTTTGATAAAAAGTCATATATCCACTCCATACTTACGTGAGCTTTTTCGCTAAGAACGTAAGCGCTACCTATAAAAGTGGAGGCTACTAAAAGCATAGTCACAAGTTCTGTTTGCCATGTAATTGCTCTTTGAAAAAAATATCGTTCAAATACAAGTTCTACGATCACTAAAATTGATAAAAGCAGAGCTAAAACTGCAAATGCACCACATGCTTTTGCAATATAATCACAAAATTTAAGATATTTATTTTTCATAAAAAAAACCCCTACTTAAAAAGAATAAATAGGGGTTCTTTATATATTATTTTATTTAACTGCTAAAGCCATTTCCATTAGCTTATCGCCACCTGGAACTTTATCAGCAAATGCCTTGTGAGAAGATTTTTTTGCTATCTCTACCCATGCAGCATGATCTTTTGCATCCATATATACTAACTTAACACCAGCAGCTTTGTAAGCATCTTCAAACTTTTTATCTAAGTTTTCTACTTGTGCTGTCATGTATTTTTCAGCTACTTTTCCAGCTTTCATTAAAGCTTTTTGTTGCTTAGAATTTAATGCATCAAAAGACTTTTTAGACATAAGAATTGGTTCATACATAAACCATAAACCAAATTTTCCTGGAGGAGTTGCACATGAAACTTGTTCATATATTTTGTAACTAACAAAACTTCCTGAACTAGTATTTGCACCTGTTAATACACCAGTTTGTAATCCAGTATAAATTTCAGATGATGGCATACTTTGAATACCTGCTCCTGCAGCTTCTAACATTTGGTTAAATGCTTTTCCAGCAGCTCTCATGACTTGTCCTTTTGCATCGCTAGGGTTTTTAATACATTTTGTTTTTGAAGCAAAACCACCTCCTAACCAAGCGTCAGATAAAACTACAACACCAGCATTATTAATTATATTTTTAATTTCAGTCATCATTGGACCTTTATTAAATCTTAATGCATGTTCGTGGTTTTTAACAGTTCCTGGCATTAACGTAGCGTCAAACTCAGGATGAAACTTTGATGCATATGCTAATGGGAATGCAGAAATGTCCAATTGGCCAGTTGTCATTGGCTTCCACTGTTCTTTAGGTTTATACAAAGATTTAGCTGGATAAATTCTAATATCTATTCCAACATTTGCTTTTTTTACCTCGTCTGCAATGATTTGAACCATTTCGTGACGTGGGTCGAATGATCCATCAGCTCTTGGAGTTCCTGGCCATTGGTGACTAGCTTTTAGTGTAACTGCAAAAGCAGAACCAACAGTAGTAAAAACAAAAACTAATGAAGTTAAATATAAAGATATTTTTTTTAACATTATTTTTTCCCTCTATTGTTATTTTTAATAATTCAATTAAAATAAACTTATTAATAAGAGTCAAGCCGGCAAAAGAACATTTAATAAACAGAAACCTATGGATGGACCTTTAAAAAACCTATTAGTTGTTGATTTGACCAGAGTATTAGTAGGTCCCTACTGCACGATGATATTGTCAGACCTTGGTGCAAGAGTAATAAAGGTTGAGGCCCCAGAAATTGGAGATGACTCAAGAAAGTTTGGGCCTTTCATAAAAGATTATTCAGCTTATTTTATGTCGTTAAACAGAGGTAAAGAAAGTATCGCTCTTAATCTTAAAAATACTGATGACAAAAAAATTTTTGATAAAATTTTGTCTAAGGCAGATATTCTTGTTGAAAATTTTAAACCAGGTACCTTGGAAAAATGGGGATATGGTTGGAAAGATATTAACAAAAAATATCCAAAGTTAATTTATGCTTCTGCCTCAGGTTTTGGGCAAACAGGTCCTTTAAAAGAATTACCTGCTTATGATATGGTTGTACAAGGTATGGGTGGTTTAATGAGTGTAACAGGTCAACCTAACTCTGAACCTACAAGAGTTGGAACATCTATTGGAGATATTACGGCAGGTTTATTTACAACTATTGGAATTAATGCTGCGCTTTATGATAGACAAAAAACAGGCAAAGGTATGTACATAGATGTTTCTATGCTTGATTGTCAGATAGCTATTTTAGAAAATGCTATAGCGCGTTATCTGGCAAAAAATGAAATTCCAAAGCCAATGGGGTCTCGACATCCTTCAATTGCACCATTTGAGGCTTTCAAAACTCAAGATAGCTATATAATTATTGCTGCTGGTAACGACAAACTATTTGAAAAACTTTGCACTCTTTTAAAATTACCAGAATTAATTCAAGATCCAAAATTTTCTGATAACTCATCAAGAGCTCAAAATATGAATGAACTTAAAAAAATTTTAGAAAATAAATTATCTTCAAGAAAAACTAAAGAATGGGTTAAGGATATGGAAAAAGAGAAAATTCCTTGTGGTCCAATATTCAATATTAAAGAAGCTGTTGAAAATCCTCAAGTAGACTCTAGAAACATGATTGTTAAAGCTTACCATAAAGTCATTGGAGATTTTAAATTAGCAGGTAATCCTATAAAAATGTCAACTTATAAGGATGAAAAAACTAGAGGTGACATTCCTGATTTAGATGAACATAGAGAAAAAATTTTAAAAGAATTTAGTTAATTCTGTTCTGAGTCTTCTGTAGGATTTTCAATTTCCTGATCTTCGGCTTCTGAGACTTGGTCAAGAGAAATATCTTCTTCATTAGTATTTTCATCAGAACTTTGTGTCTCTACATCAGGTTGAGCTGTTTTGGAAAGTTCTGCTAAATCATCTTGAGAAACTTGTATTTTTTCTGGAGTTTTTCTAGCTCTTTTAGAGGGTAATATAGGTGTTCCACTTTTTGATATTTCACCTTTATATAAGCTTTCAAAATCATCACCTACTTCCTCATCTTCTTCTGAACCTTCATCGACTTGTTCAATATGTTTTCTTAATTTATAAACTGCACTTTCAGTTAAATCAGGAACTTTAATTTTTTCATCAGCTATTTCTCTTAAAGCTACGACAGTATTTTTGTCATTGTCTCTGTCTATTGTAGGTTCCATGCCTGAATTTAGTTGAGTGGCTCTTTCTTTAGCAACCAGAACTAACTCATAAGGACTATCAACTTTATCTACACAATCTTCTACTGTTACTCTTGCCATGCGCAGTATCTATACAGTGAGATATAAAAAATCAAGAAAATTTTTTAGATATATTGAGGATTGAGCTTTTTTCTAACAATAAATAGAAGGATAATAGCTATAAAAATATAAGTAAAAGATACTAATGAGATTTGTTCAATTAAAAATCCTCTATCAATTAAAATACCAAATAGAGCAGTTCCAAATGCAGTAGAAAATACCATTAATGCAGTGGAGAGAGCTTTAATAGACCCAATATATTTTACTCCATAAATTTCTGCCCAGGTAGAAGAACCTAATACATTTGCAAATCCATTAGATATACCAATCAAACCCAAAAATATAAAAGCAGTAATCGAAGTATCAAAAAAAATCAGAACTAAAGTAGAAATCAAAAGTGGAATATTCATGAAAATTAGTAGTTTTCTACTTGTAAATTTGTCAATTAAGAACCCTGAAACTAATAAAGTAATAACAGATAATATTGAATATACCATGAAAGATTGTGCAATTACATATGTACCCCAATCCTTAGACTCTGTGATAAATGATTGATAAACAAACACTCCTGTTGCTATCCAAGGCATAGCTAACATATTTAAACAGATTATATAAAATCTATAATCTTTTAGAACTTCTATTCTTTTCCATTGCTTTACATTTTTTTCTTTTGAGTTATTTTCCGTTGTTCCCTCTCTAGAGTTAAAATTCAAATCTTTAATTAAAGTGAAAGATATCATTGGTAAAAATATTAAAACAATCAATGAAATTAAAATCCAAATATTTTGCCAAGTGGTAATGGTCAATAAGAATACAATTAAAACAGGTAAAATAAATTCTGCTGTAGACAGACCAAACCAACTGGCACTTAATGCTTTACCTCTTGATTTTGTAAAATATCTTGAAATAGTAGTAGTTGCAGTATGAGACATCATCCCCTGACCTGAAAATCTCATAAAAAATATAGCAAAAAATAGAAATGTAATTGATGATATTTTGGAAAAGAAAAAACATGAAAAAGAAAGAAGCAATGTTACAAAAAATGCAAATTTAAAAATATTTATGTCATCTATTTTTTTTCCAACCCAAATCAAAAGAAAGCTACTTAATAATGTTGCTGAAGCATAAATTGATCCAAATTGTCCCTGTGTGATGGAAAGTGTATCACGTATACTTGAATTAAATAATCCAAGAAAAAAACTCTGTCCAAAGCTAGAAAAAAATGTAAATATAAACCCAAATATAATTACTTTTAAACTTAAACTCTTAAACATAAAAAAAATTTATGACTTGTAATGTTGCTTTCATAGGTCTTGGTGTCATGGGTTATCCAATGGCTGGTTATATATCAAAAGGTGGTCACAATGTAACTGTTTTTAACAGAACTAAATCTAAAGCAGAAAAATGGATTAAAGAATACAAAGGTAAAATGGCAATAACTCCAGCAGATGCTGCAAAAGATGCAGAATATATTTTTACCTGTGTTGGAAATGATAATGATTTAAGAGAAGTGACTTTTGGTGGTAACGGTATTTTTAAAACTATTAAAAAAGGATCCGTTTATATTGACAACACAACAGCTTCAGCAACAATTGCAAAAGAAATTTACGACTATGCGAAAAAAAATGGTTTTGGCTCATTAGATGCTCCTGTGTCTGGTGGTCAAGCTGGTGCAGAGAGCGGTGCATTAACAGTTATGATCGGTGGAGATCAAGATGATTTTGATAAAGCAAAAGATAAAATTGATTGCTACAGCAAAAAAATGAAATTACTTGGCAAAGCTGGTTGTGGTCAATTAGCTAAGATGGTTAATCAAATTTGTATTGCTGGATTAGTTCAAGGACTTTCTGAGGGAATTAACTTTGGAATAAGAGCTGGATTAAATATGGAAGATGTTATTGAAGTAATTTCAAAAGGTGCTGCTCAATCATGGCAAATGGAAAATAGATACAAAACAATGATTGATGATAAATTTGATTTTGGATTTGCAGTTGATTGGATGAGAAAAGATTTAAAGATTGCAATGGATGAGGCAAAAAATAATGGTTCATTGTTACCTGTAACTGAGTTAGTTGACAAGTATTATGGTGAAGTCCAAGAAATGGATGGAAACCGTTGGGATACCTCAAGCTTAATTAAAAGATTTAGAAAGTAGTGTATGCATCCAGCATACTACGAAGACTTAGGAGAAATTCAAAATAAGTATTGGTCAATGCTTAATGATGCTGTAACCAATAGAGGTTCACCGTTTAGAATTCCTGTCTTTATATGTGCTAATCAAAATGAGGTGGATGGTAGAATTATAGTTTTACGTAAATCAGATAGAGAAAATAGTCTTTTACAATTTCACACTGACCTAAGATCACCAAAAGTAAATATTCTTAAAAAGAATAAAAATGCCTCTCTGGTCTTTTATGATAAAGAAGAAAAGATACAACTAAGAGTCAAAGTAGAGTGTGAAGTTAATAATCAAAATTCTATAACAGAAGAATCATGGAAAAAAACTCAACATATAAGCAGACGTTGTTATTTAACTGATAGCCCCCCAGGAACAAAGTCAGACAATCCGACATCAGGAATGATATCTAAATTAGAAGATTTTGATTATACAATGGATCAAAGCGAGGAGGGTTATAAAAACTTTACTGTAATAAAATGTAATATAAAAACTATTGAATGGCTGTATCTAGCTTCCAAAGGTCATCGAAGAGCTAAATTTAATTTAGAAACAAATAAGAATTCTTGGTTAGTGCCCTAACAAAGACTTTTGAATAAATTTTTCAATCAAGTCTAAATATCGCAGTGAAATAAAAATGTAATTATTTATAAAGATATTATGGAAACATATATTCTAATAATTTTAGTAATTGTTGTAGGATTTGTACTTTTTAGACCTATCTCAAAAAAAGAATTGGACAGGTATAATGATAAAGATAATTGGTCAAACATGGGATTTTAATAAATTGATTTCTAAAAAATTGATTTAGAGTATTTTTTCCAATTATCCTGATAATGCTTAGTGTTTTCAAGCACTGCTTTTTTTTCTTCTTCAGTTACCTCTCTCACAACCTTTCCAGGTGAACCAATTACAAGAGAATTATCTGGTATTTCTTTGTTCTCTGTAATTAGAGCTTTTGCTCCTATGATACAATTTTTTCCTATCTTAGCGTTGTTAAGAATTACTGCACCAATTCCAATTAAACTATTATCTCCTATTGTACATCCGTGAAGCATAACCATGTGTCCTATTGTTACATCTTTTCCAATTCTTAATGGATATCCTGGGTCAGTATGGAGTACACTTCCGTCTTGAACATTTGATCCTTCACCTATGTAAATATTTTCTATATCTCCTCTGAGAGTTGCATTAAACCAAATACTTGAGTTTTTTTCTAAGGTAACGTCACCTATTACAGTTGCATTTGGGGCTACCCAATTTTCGCCAGAGTTTTTTGGTTTTTTATCTTTTAAATCGTAAAACATAATTTATATATTATTACATTATGCCAATTCAAACTCCAATATGTGATTTTGGTCAAAAAGCTCATAACTTTGAATTAAAATCTACTGACAACAAAATATTATCTTTAAATGATATTAAAGGCAAAAATGGAACTTTAATTATGTTTATTTGTAATCATTGCCCATACGTCAAAGCTGTTACGAAGGATATTGTTGAAGATTGCAATGAATTAAAAAAAATTGGAATTAATTCAGTAGCTATATGTGCAAATGATGCTCAAAATTATCCAGAGGACTCTTTTGAAAACATGATCGAATTCGCGAAAAAAAATCGATTTGGTTTTCCCTATTTAAATGATGAAACTCAAGAAATAGCTAGAACATATGATGCAGTATGTACGCCCGATTTTTTTGGTTATAATAAAAATCTAGAACTTCAATACAGGGGTAGATTAAGAGAACTGAAAAACTTAGTTCCTGTTAGAAGTGGGGAGAGTGATTTACTTAAAGCCATGAAACAGATAGTAGAGACAGGGAAAGGTCCTGAGACCCAAATACCTAGCGCTGGATGTGGCATTAAGTGGAAACAATAATTAATGTATTTAATTATAACTAGAGCTTTTCCACCAGAATTAGGTGGCATGCAAAATCTAATGTGGGGTTTAGCAAAAGAAATGTCTAAAAACTTTATGATTAAAGTTTTTGCCGATTATAATGAAAATCACAAACAATTTGATCAAAAAGAAAATTTTTCTATAGAAAGAATTGGTGGAATGAAATTCTTTAGAAAGATTAGAAAAGCACAATTGATCAATGAATTTTTAAAAGAAAATAAAGTTAAAGGAGTAATTGCTGATCACTGGAAGAGTTTAGAATTAATTAAAACAGATCAAAAAAAATACTGTTTAATCCACGGTAAAGAAATAAACCATCCTAATGAAAGTTCTGTAAACAAAAGAGTTATTAAAGTTTTAAATAATGCTAACAAAGTTATTGCAAATTCGAAATATACAAAAAATTTAGCTATCGATAAAGGAGTGGATCAAAATAAAATTATAGTTATTAACCCTGGTATTTACCCAGATAAAAATATAGATAAAAAATCAAAGGAGAAAGTTGAAAGTTTATTTAAAGTAAAATCACCTCGTTTAATAACTGTATCAAGATTTGATAAAAGAAAAAATCATGAAAAGGTAATAATGGCTTTACGAAATTTAAAACAACGTTATCCTGATATAGTTTATGTTTGTGTTGGTTATGGAGATGAAGAAAATAATTTAAAAAAACTAGTTAAAGAACTTGATTTAACTGGTCAAGTTATGTTTTTTAAAGATATTAGCGACAATCTTAAAAATGCCTTAATAGCAAAATCAAATATTTTTGTCATGCCATCAATCATTCATAAAACTTCAGTGGAAGGATTTGGAATTGCATATATTGAGGCTGCTCAATACGGTATTCCATCTATTGGTGGGAAAGATGGAGGAGCATCAGACGCAATAGAACATGATAAAACTGGACTTATATGTGATGGAAATAATTTGGATGATGTTTATTCATCCTTAAATTCATTAATTGAAAATAAAAAATATCTAGAATTTGGAAAAAATGCAAAAGAATTAGTATCTAAATTTTATTGGCAAGAAATATTTGAAGAATATAAAAAAATTCTTAACTAGTCTATTGCATGAACTAATTTTTCAAAAACTTTTTTTGCACTTAAGTTACCTAAATCAGAAACTTGTATAGCTTTAAAATTTTCTGTTTCTATGCTCACTTTGTATGCAGTGGTATGTTTTCCAAATAAAGTTAGCCCTTTACTGCCCACATGGGCTGCAATATGAGCTGGTCCTGTGTCATTAGAAACAACAAAAGAACTGTCTTTTATAAAACTAGTCAGTTGTGAAATATTTAAAGATTTACCTTTATCAAGTAAAGCTAATGCATCAATATCTTTTGTGGATTCTATTTCAGAAGGTCCAGGTGCTGTAACAATTTTATACTCTTCACCGTAATGATTTAAAATTAGTTTAATTAATTCATTATAATAAGGCCATTTTTTTATTATCAAATGAGGAGAGCAAAAAGGAAATAATAAAATATATTTATCTATTTTATAATAGTTTTTAATTTCACTTATATCTTCCATCGCCCAACTAAAGTCCGGTTGAAGTGTATTCATAGTTTTTAAGCCTGAGGTTTTTAATTGGAAATCTAATCTTTCCAGAACTGAATTTTTATCAAATTCAATTTTTGTTGTATCATTTGGTAGTGTCGTTCGAGAACTAGACCAAATTTCATAATTTGCCTTTGGAAAAAGAATATTTTTGTAAAAAGTAGTTCTAGAAGAATTCTGGAGGTCAAAAACTTTTGAAAATTGATATTTTTTAATTTCACGCATCAAAAAGTATAAATAAATCAAATTATATCTCGGTAGTCTTTTGTCTAAAATTACTTGATGAATAAAAGGATTTTTATTAAATAATTTAAAAAAAGGTTTTGTGGTTAATAGATAAATTTGATCATTTTTATGGTTCTCAGATATATCTTGAATTGCACCACTAGCTTGCGCTATATCTCCTAAAGAACCATGTTTTATAATTAAAATATTAGACATTATTTGTTAAGATAGCATAGTATTAAATTTTATGAATAAAATTATAATAGAAGTTTCAATAGGTGAACTTTTAGATAAAATTTCAATTTTAGAAATTAAAAAAGCAAAAATTAGGGATACAGAAAAACTTAAATATATCAAAAATGAACATTCAATTTTGAAAAAACAACTAGAAAATAACGTAAAGTATGATGATAAGATAAATAAACTTTTTGAATCACTTAAAGATATAAATTCTAAGCTATGGATTATTGAGGACGATAAAAGACAGTGTGAAAAAGATAAAAATTTTGGTGAAAAATTTATAAAACTTTCTAGGGATGTTCATTTTTTAAATGACGACAGAGCAAAAATTAAATTGGAAATCAATAATCTTACTGGATCTATAATTAAAGAGATTAAAGAATATACTAGTTATTAAACTAATTAATGGCTCTCCATTTTTCAAACGAAGAATTTTTACTCAGAAAATCTAAGGTTATCAAGTCTATGAAGGAAAAAAATTTAGATGCATTATTAATGTTTAGACAAGAGTCGATGTATTGGCTCACTGGATATGATACTTTTGGCTTTGTTTTTTTTCAAACATTAATTTTAGATAAAAATGGAGAAATCATTCTTTTAACTAGAGCTCCAGATTTAAGACAAGCACAAAATACATCAAATATAAAACATATTAAAATATGGATAGATAGAGATAAATCCAATCCAACAGATGATCTTAAGATAATTTTAAATAACCTTTCTCTAAAAGGAAAAAAAATAGGTATTGAATATGAAGCTTACGGTTTGACTGGTCGTAATGCTTTAAGACTAAATGAATCTTTAGAAAACTACTGTGATTTTGAAGATCAATCTGAATTAATTACAAAACTTAGAGTCATTAAATCTCAGGAGGAGATTATTTATGTGAAAAAAGCAGCAGAGCTTGCAGATAATGCTTTAGACCAAGCTTGGATACATACTAAAGCTGGTGTGAGTGAAGCAAAAATTTTAGCAGAAATGCAAAAAGTAGTTTTAGAAGGTGGTGGTGACTACCCAGCTAATGAGTATATTATTGGCTCAGGACATAATGCTCTTTTATGTAGATACCAAGCAGAAAAAAGAAATTTATCAAATCAGGATCAATTAAGTATTGAATGGGCTGGTACTTATAAACATTATCACTCTGCAATGTTTAGAACTATCCTTATCGGAAAAACTAATCCAAAACACATCAAAATGCATGAAGCTTGCGTTGAAGCTTTAAAAAATTGCGAAAAAAAATTGAAACCTGGAAATAAAGTTGGAGAAGTTTTTGATATTCATGCAAAAACACTAGATGATCTCGGGTATAACAAATCAAGAATGAATGCTTGTGGCTATTCACTAGGATCGACTTTTGCACCTAATTGGATGGATTGGCCAATGTTATATACTGAAAATCCCTATAAAATAAAGCCTGGTAATATTTTTTTTATGCACATGATACTTATGGATTCGGATAATCAATTAGCAATGAATCTTGGCGAAACTTATTTAGTAACTGAAAAAGGAAATGAAAGATTAGGAAATCAAAAGTTAGATCTTGTTATAAAATAATTTAATTAAAACTTTCCTAATTTTTTTGATCCGCTGTAGAATATTTTAGATAATTCATCGTTAGCTTTCTTTTGTAAGAAAATTTCATTTTTTCCCATTAATTTTAAAGGTCTTTCTATATATTGATGAAATCTATATTCATCCTCTCCCCTTGCTTTTTGTACGTACATTTTTCCTAAAACTTGGTTAACATTAGTTCCTATATAACTTTGGATCACAAAACCTATTCTCCTATCATTACTAAGATTTAATCCTGAACCATGAACAATTGTTGGATGATGCAATGATACCTCACCTGCTTTAAGAATTATTGGATCTGTGTTGTCTAAAGAAACATTTTCAATTGTTTGACCTCGAGTTAAAAGATTGTTGTCATCAAATTTTTGTTTATGATATTTAAGATTATCCTTATGAGAGCCTGGCACCATTCTCATACACCCATTATCTTCATTTGCATCTGTGACTGCTACCCAAACTGTGACCCAATTATAGGGTTCTAAACCTATGTATTTTGCATCTTGATGAAAACTAACAAATCCTTTTTCATTTGGATCTTTTATAAAAAGTGTCGTACCACAAATAAGAATATTTTTTCCAATAACGCTTTCGACTGCATCTAAAATATTTTTATTAAAACAAATTTTATTTAGAACAGGTGAAACTAGATGAACATAATTCCGATTAATTCCTTCTAAAGAACCTGGCCAATTTTTTTCAATTTTCTCTATTTCGTCTCTTATTTCTTTTGCTTCGTTTGAACTAAAAGCACTTACAGGTGAGACATATCCTTTACTTCTATAATGTTCTAATTGTTTAGTTGTAAGACCTGTCATTGAGAAAAACCATATCTTTTTTCTAAGAATTTAATCACATTATGAATAATAAAAGTCATAAAAAGATATATTCCTCCTGCTACTATAAATACTTCAATGGGTTTAAAAGTTGTGGAAATTATATATTTCGCAACACCAGTTAGATCCATTAACGTAACTGTACTTGCCAAAGATGTCCCTTTCATCATTAAAATGATTTCATTTCCATATGCTGGTAGGGATTGTCTAATGGCTATCGGTATTTGAATTTTATAAAAAATAATTTTACTTGGGATTCCTAAGCTTTTGCCGGCCTCTATCATGCCTGGTTTTATTGTTTGGAATGCAGATCTTAAAATCTCTGAAGTATAAGCCCCAGTATTTAAAGCAAAGGCAATAATAGCACACCAATAAGGTTCTTTTAAAATAATCCATAAAAAGGTAGATCTTAAATATTCAATTTGGCCTAATCCAAAATAAATAATAAAAATTTGAACCAACAAAGGTGTTCCTCTAAAAACATATGAATATCCATAAGCAAATCTGTTTATAAAAATATTTTTATTTAATCTTAAAATTGCAAATATTAAACCAATGAGTAAACCAATTATTAATGATACTGATAATAATTTTAAAGTAATAATGGAGGCGTTTAATAATTTTGGAAAACTATTTATCATTAACTCAAGATCCATTAATAACCCCTGCTATATTTGATCTCTAATCTATTAATTAATTTCAAACTTAAAAATGTAAGCAATAAATATAGAACTGCAGCGAAAGAATAAAAGAACAACGGATCCCTAGTAGAGCCTGCAGCAACATAAGACTGTCTCATAATTTCAACCAATCCAGTAACTGATATTAAAGAAGTGTCTTTTAAAGTAATTTGCCAAACATTACTTAAATTTGGTATTGCTAGTCTTAAAGTTTGAGGAAGAATGATTTTAAAAAATTGAAAAAATTTATTTAATCCTAAAACTTTTGAAGCTTCAAATTGACCTTTATCAATTGACTGAATTGCGCCTCTAAATACCTCAGTTGAGTAAGCACCTGAAATAATTCCAATTGCAAATGCTCCTGTTATAAAAGCATTTATCTCTATATATTCATTATAACCAAAAATTGAAGCAACATACATTACAGCTCCTGTTCCTCCAAAAAAGAAAAGGTATATAACTAATAATTCTGGCACCCCTCTAATTATTGTAGTGTAAGTATTTGCAATAAAATTAAAAAATTTATTTTTTGACAATTTTAGAGGTGTAAATATTAAAGCGAAAAAAAAACCTATCAACATAGCTGTTATCGAAACAGCAATTGTCATCAGTGTAGCAATAAATAATTCATCACCCCAACCTGTTTTTCCAAATGCTAGAAGTTCCATAATGAAAAGGCGATTAATTAAATAATCGCCATTTCAAATAATTTATTACATAGAAGCGTCGAAACCAAACCATTTAGTGGCAATTCTACTAATGTCTCCATTTTTTCTTGCTTGATTAATAGCTTTATTAAATGATTTTAAAAGCTCAGTATCATCTTTTCTAATACCAACTCCAACACCATTACCAAATGCTCCTCCTGAAAAAGTTGGACCAACAAGTACAACTGGTTTTCCTGATTTTTCAGAATAATCAGTAAAAGCAACAGCAGCTGCTAGCGCAACATCACATCTTCCCGAAGCTAAATCTAAGTTAACTTCATCTTGAGTTTTATAGGTTCTTAAATTTATTTTACCTACATCACCTGACTCTAAAAAGTTTTGGTGAATAGTTGCAGTTTGAGTACAAACAGTTTTTCCTGCAAGAGCACTCGTTAAAGTTTTAAGAGCTTTGTTGACAGTTGAACCACCTAAAGTAAGATTTACACCTTCAGGTGTATCTATTCCTTCTAGGTCTGAACCTTTCATTACTGCTAATGATGCTACTTCATCGGCATAACCTTGAGAAAAACTAATTGCTTTTTGTCTTTCTGCAGTAATTGACATTCCTGCCATAATCGCATCAAACTTTCTCATAATTAATGCAGGAATCATACCATCCCAATCTTGTTCTACTATTGTGCATTGTTTTCCCATGTATCTACATAGTGACCAAGCCAACTCTACTTCAAATCCAATTAATTTACCTGAAGCATCTTTTGAATTCCATGGAGGATAAGCACCTTCGGTTCCAATTTTTATTTTATCAGAAGCACTCACATTTCCAATGATTAACAATGAAGCAAGAACTGAAAAAATAGTTTTTTTAAATATATTCATTATTTTCTCCTTTAATAAATTTGAGTTAAGTATTTCACAAATTAAAGAAATTAAAAAGAAAAATTAATGATTTATTGAAGACGAAAAATTCCAAGAACAATCAAAACTTGGTATGTAAACTCTAGCTAAATTTGTATTTCCAAAATGATGGTTAAATACATTAAGCCAATTTTCAACTTGAAGAGGTTTTTTATCCTGGCTCCCTACTTGAGCTGTTATAACTCCTTTTGGTTTTAAAATTCTGACTAAGGATTC
This sequence comes from uncultured Pelagibacteraceae bacterium, assembly GCA_902582385.1. Taxonomy (GTDB): domain Bacteria; phylum Pseudomonadota; class Alphaproteobacteria; order Pelagibacterales; family Pelagibacteraceae; genus Pelagibacter. Next base: position 33,045 of record CACHRX010000004.1, read on the forward strand.
CATATTTTTAGCAGCTAAATCTATACAAAATTGATCATCGTTCAAATCCACAAATATATGATCGTAGGCATCATCACTAACTGACTTTATACTTTCAAATGCATCTCCCCATACACATTTAACTGAATTTTTTTCAGTAGCTTTTTTTCCTATTTCTCCTAAATGCCTACTACAAACATCAACAACTTCAGGATCAAGTTCGTACCAGTCAACAAAATTAAATTTTTTAGAGATACATTCTCTTGCAACACCACCATCACCGCCACCTATTATCGCTGCTCTTTCATTTTTTTTATTTAATTTTAAACCAGCTCCAACAAAAGTTGAGCTATACAAATGTTCATCTGAAGCAGCCACCTGTATTTCTCCATCTATAAATAATGATTTACCAAATTCTTCTAGTTCTAAAATTTCTATGTGTTGACCAACTTTAGATTTAAAATCTTCTAAAACCTCATTAACAATATATGATTTTTGTAATCCAGGTGAGCTATAGATGTCATGATAAAGAGATTGGGTATCTCTATTAAATTCTTTTTTTACAATTCTTTTGTGTTTAAATTCTTTTTTAACAATATCAATTGCCACTGATGGGCTAACTTTTCCACAGGTAAAAAAATCAAAACTAATTATTCCCTTTTCTGGAAATGTATGAAAGCTAATGTGGCTTTCTGCTAATAAAGCTAAAATAGTAAAGCCCTGAGGTTCAAATTTATATTTAGAAATATTCAGGATAGTCACGTCTGCCGCTTTAGCGATTTTATTTATGATTTTTTCAAAAACTGAGGGATCGTACTCTTTTGTAGTACCTATAATATCTAAAGTAATATGCTCCCCAACTTTAATCATCTTACCCTTTTTTATAATTCTTAGCCTTATCTAAAACTTTTTTCATTTCTTCAAATGAAAGTATCTTAGGTTGTCCTAATTTTAAAGCAATAGTGTATTGATGACAAATATTTTCTATCTCTTGTGCAAGTTCAAATGCATCCTCTAAATTCTTTCCAAAAGCAACCTGGCCGTGATTAGACATTAAACAAGCAGATCTATTTTCTAAAGCTTTAGTTACATTTTTAGATAATTCCTTTGTTCCAAAAGTTGCATATTCAGCACATTTAATGTCATCTCCTCCCGCTAGAGCAATCATGTAATGAAAAGGTGGAATTGATTTTCCATGTGAAGATACAGCTGTTGCGTGAGGAGAATGAGCATGAACAATAGCATGTGCTTCTTTTTTATTTGCATAAATATCTCGATGAAATCTCCATTCGGATGATGGTTGGTTGGTTTTATCAATTTTTTCTTCTTCCTCATTTAAACCCATAAAAACAATATCTTCAGGCTTTAGTGTTTCATATTTTTTTCCTGATGGAGTAATTAAGTATCCCTCAATATCATCTTCTCTTCCTCTCAATGATATATTGCCTGATCTAAGAGGTGAAAGATTTGTAGAATTTAATTTTATCGAATATTCAATAATTTGATTTCTTTGATCTAAATTCTTCATTTGAATAATTCTTTAAGTCCTTTTTCTGATGCTTCACATACACCTTTTTCAGTAATTAATCCTGTAACATATTTTGCTGGGGTTACATCAAAAGCTAAATTCATAGCTTTACTTTTTTTTGGATAAATTTGTATTTTCTTTATGTCTCCTTTTTCATCTAAACCTTCCAAATGAGATAATTCCTCTGAATTTCTCTTTTCAATCGGAATATCTTTGTGATCTTTTATATTCCAGTCAATTGTTGAACTTGGTAGTGCAACATAAAAAGGAACTTTATTATCATGAGCCGCAAGTGCTTTAAGATAAGTTCCAACTTTATTACAAACATCTCCATTGGCTAGAGTTCTATCTGTTCCAACAATACACATATCAACCTCACCTCTTTGCATTAATATGCCGCCTGTATTATCTGCAATGATTGTATTCTTTATTCCCTCTTCATTTAATTCATAAGAGGTAAGATTTGCTCCTTGATTTCTTGGTCTAGTTTCATCTGCCCACACATGAACTGGAATTCCTTTTTTGTGTGCATGATAAATTGGAGAAGTTGCGGTCCCCCAATTTATTGTTGCAAGCCAACCTGCATTGCAGTGAGTTAATATATTAATTGTATCTTTTTTTTTATTATAGATTTCTTCAATTATCTTTAGACCATTTAATCCAATACTTTTACAAAATTGAATATCTTCTTCACATATATCTTTTGCTTCATTCAAAGCTATCTCTAAAATTTTATTACTATTAACGCCTGATAATTTATTCATCATTCTATCAACAGCCCAATTTAAATTTATTGCTGTTGGTCTTGAATTAATTAAATCTTCTGCAGATTTCTTTAAAAATGATTGGTCATTATTTTCAATTATAGCTAAAACCATTCCATATGCTGCTGTAGCTCCTATTAGAGGCGCACCTCTTACTTCCATTACTTTGATTGCATTTATTGCATCATTAATATTTTTAAGATCTTTAATAATAAATTGATGTGGAAGTTTTGTTTGATCAATAATCTTTACAATATTATTTTCAAACCAAATAGTACGATATTCTTTTCCTTCTATTCTCATTGATTTAAAACTCTACCAGCAACAGTTTTAAGTTTTTCTATTGTCTTTTTTGTTCTTTTCTCAGGTGCTGTGATAATTGCTACATCTAAACAACTATTAGTTGGATCTTTAGGATCGATATGTTCTTCAAAATTATTAATTAAATTTTTAATCATATTTTTTGCCTTAGCGGCATTACCTAAGAGAACCTTTATAACTTGCTGAACATCAACATTTTCATGATCAGGATGCCAACAATCATAATCAGTAACCATTGAAACAGATGCATATCTTATTTCTGCCTCTCTTGCTAACTTAGCCTCTGGCATATTTGTCATCCCAATTACATCAGCTTTCCATGATCTATATAAATTTGACTCAGCTAATGTTGAAAATTGAGGTCCTTCCATAACAACATATGTTCCATTTCTTTGATACTCAATTTTTTCTTTTTTCATAGCCTCTTCACAAGCATTCATTAAACCATTTGATGTAGGATGAGCCATAGATACATGAGCTACTATTTCATCGTCAAAAAATGTTTTTTCTCTTGCAAATGTTCTATCAATAAACTGATTTACAATAACAAATTTTCCAGGTGGTAAATCTTCTTTCAAAGATCCTACCGCAGAAATTGATACTATGTCGGTTACCCCTAACTGCTTTAGTGCATCAATATTGGCTCTAAAATTTATCTTAGTAGGTGAAATAAAATGACCTCTTCCATGTCTTGGTAAAAAGTAAATTTCTTTATTATTATAGTTAGTTTTTAAAATTTTATCAGATGTTTTTCCCCAAGGAGTATCTAATTCCAGAAGTTCTCTTTTTTTAAATTCTTCTACATCATATAGACCACTTCCTCCTATTATTGCTAATTTATTTATTGCCATGTTTAAAAATTAATTTATTTATAGTTTAATAAACTATTATGAATTTAAAAGATTTTATTCGATCTATTCCAGATTATCCTAAAAAAGGGATATTATTTAGAGATATAACTACTCTAATAAAAGATGAAAATGCTTTTGCAGAAACAATTAATCAAATAATCGAAAAATCAAAAAAATATAAATTTGATAAAATAGCAGCTATAGAGTCTAGAGGATTTGTATTTGCTTCAGCAGTTTCTTATATTTTAAAGAAGCCTTTTATAATGCTTAGAAAAAAAGATAAATTACCAGCTGATGTGCATTCAGTAGATTTTGAACTTGAGTATGGAACTGCCACCATAGAAGTCCACAAGGATTCTATTAATCAAAATGATAAAGTATTAATAATAGATGATCTAATAGCTACTGGTGGAACAGCAGAAGCATCAGCAAAATTAATTGAACTTTCAAAAGGCAAAGTTGCTGCTTTTATTTTTGTTATTAATTTATTTGATCTAGGTGGTTCAGATAATTTAAAAAAAAATGGTTACAAAACAGAAAACTTAATTGATTTTCCAGGACATTAAATGGTAGCGGGAAGTGGGATCGAACCACTGACCTCAGGCTTATGAGTCCTGCGCTCTAACCAACTGAGCTACCCCGCCATTAAGATAATAATGATATATACTACTTTTAAATTTTGATGCAAATAACTAAAATTGAGGTATTAAAAAATCAAAATACCAAATGATATAATGACAAAAAAAGCTCCAAATAAAAACACTATTTTTTTTACACTCTCTTTTTTTTGATCTAATCTGACCCTATTTAATAGGACATTTATGTTGGTACTTTTTGAATAATCAAGTTCTCTATCTTCAAACGAGTATTTTGATAAAAATTTTTTTTTAAGCGATGATAATGAATTTTTCACGAACTTATTTAACCATTAAACTAAATTTTTTACAAATATTTTATGTTGATAAATAAATTCCTAAAGAGCCTAAAATAGTTAAAAACAAAATAAATATCGCTAGATTTTGTTTTTTCTCTTTGTTTTGTTCTTGCTGGACTCTAGATTTGAGAACATTAATATCTACTCTTCTTTTAATCATAATGTTTTCTTCATCATCTGGTTTTAAAGGCTTATTGAAATTGTTTTCTGTATCAGGGGTCTGATTTGTCAAAGTTTCAATTTCAAAGCCTTTAAATTTCATGAGTTTATTAAATCATACCCATATTAGATAAACAATTTTAAAAAGTTCAAAGTGGGTCACTATTATGTTGACATATGTCCATTTTGGGTCTCATACTTAAAATTCGTAAAATTATGAACATCAGACAAATAGATTTTTCAAAAGTAATTAATGATGAACAAGTTTATGATCATATGATGGCCAACTATGATCAATTGGGAAATGATTGGATCAATCATCAATGGAAATGGATCAATGCAGTTTATCAAGCTTTCAAGGATCACTATAAATATATGATTATCATTTGTCTTATTGAGAAAACTTTACAATTTTATGATCAGATGAATATTAAATTATCATATGATCAATTTTATTCAAAAAATTTCCTTCAAATAGATAAATTTAGTATCACAGAATTATGTGAAAAATTGCAATTACCAAAAGAAACTATAAGAAGAAAAGTTTTAGAACTTGAAAAATTAGGCGTTCTTAAAAGACAGAAAAAACAAATTATAATTGATCGTAGCTCATTTACCTTTGTTAAACCTGAAAAGCAAATGAAATATACAGCTGGTTATATTTTGAAAATCTCAGAAATACTTAACAAAGAAAAACTTTATTCAAAAAAACTTGAAACAAAAATAATTGAAAATGTTTTAAAGAAAAATTTCTCTATTACTTGGAGATGGTTTTATAAAATGCAAATTCCTATGATTATAGGATATCATGATATGTTTAAGGACTTAACAACATTTCACGTTTGGGGAACAGTTTGTATGAACCAAGCTTTTAATTATAAAACAGCTTTAAATAAAAGGAACGGTTCCAATCAAACCCATGGGTATATAAATTTTCAAAGAGAACTATTTAAAGGTGATTATAATAAATATAATGAGTCATTAATATTAGGTGAAAAAGCTAAAAGTAATGGTGTTAGTGCTATGTCTGTTTCTGACATGACTGGGATACCTCGAGCAACAGTAATTAGAAAATGTAAGTTTTTAATAAAAAATGATTACTTAAAATTAAATGAAAAAAAACAATATATTTTATCAGGTTTTAATGTTCGAAGAGTTATTCCATATCAAAAATTAATTTTCAAAAATAAAGCTAAATTCATTAGAAAAGTTCTTAATCTGTTAACAATTTCATTAGGAGAGGGATGGAAGTAGTAACAAAAATTGCACCAATTATACTCGCACTAATAATGTTGGGTTTGGGGTTGGGTTTAAAAGTTGAGGATTTTACGAGAGTACTAAAAACCCCAAAAGATTTTTTTGTAGGCTTTGTTTCTCAACTGATTATTCTTCCAATAGTTGCTTACTTATTAATTATTATTTTAAAAATACCAGCTGAAATAGCAATTGGAGTTATGATTATTGCTTCTGCCCCAGGTGGGGTTACATCAAATATATTAACTAAGTTTGCTAATGGAGATGTTGCTTTATCTATTACTTTAACAGCAGTAATTAGTTTAATTAGTATTATTACAGTTCCACTTATAATTTTTACATCTGCAGATATATTTGGAATAACAAATATCTCTCAAAATATCTCAATGACTGGTATTGCATTTAAAATGTTTTTGGTTGTAACTTTGCCAGTTATCTCGGGAATGATTTTGAGAAAATTTGCTGAAAACTTTATAAACTCAAAAATTCAGATATTTGAAAAACTCAATATAGTATTATTTGTTATTTTTTTCATAGCAGCATTTTATGAGGAGAGAGAAAGTTTTTTAAATTTTTTAATGGAAGCAGGTTTTATTACTTTAACTCTTAACATAACAATGATGATTATAGCTTATTACCTTGGTAAAACTTTTGCCTCAGGAGTAAGACAACAAAAATGTATTGCTTTAGAATGTGGATTACAAAATGGTACATTAGCGATATTTGTTTCTACACAAATATTTGGTACAGATATAGTTTACATAACTCCAACAGCTGCATATGCTTTAATTATGTATATAACTGGTTTTATATTTGTTTTTCTTCTAAAAAATAAAGTTTAACCATTTTTAAAATTTGTTTGTTTTAAAGGTTTGCTGATTAATTCTATGGGATATTTCTTTTTTTCTACTTCAATATATAAATCTCTATTTTGAAGTTCCTCATTAGAAAAATCATTATTTATATATCCAAATACTAAGTTCTTTTTGAAATTAAATGAATAGTTCCCTGATGTAGATCTTCCTATAATTTTTTCACCTTTATAAATTGGTTCATCATGGAGTAATAATGGTTCTCCAGGTTCACTTTTTTTTAAAGTAAACATTGAAAATCTAGTTTTTATTTTACCTTGTTTGATTCTTTCAAGTGCTTGTTTGCCTATAAAATCAACTTCTTTTTTAGAGCCAATTGTATAAGATAATCCTGCTTGGTACTGATTTTCTTCAGGGGAAATGTCATGGCCCCAATGTAAAAAACCGCTTTCCATTCGCATAATATCCATCGCATGCATACCGCAATTGGAAAGATTAAAATCTTTACCTTTTTCTATAAGTAATTCGTAGATTTTTTTTGTGTCTTTTAGATTAACATATAGCTCGTAACCTAATTCACCAACGTAAGATAATCTTTGTGTCCAAATTTTAACCCCATCGATTGTAATAAACTTTGCAAATCCAAATCTAAATTGATCATTTTCAAAATTATCTTCACTTAAAGTTTTAATTAAATCTCTGCTTTTAGGACCAAACAAACCAAAAACACACAAATCATCTGTTATATCTTTTAATTCAATATCTTTAGAGAGATGTTTTTTTATATGAAATTTATCTCTTTCTCTTGTTGCTGCAGAACTTATTACTCTAAAATGATTTTTTTCAACACATACAACTGTTAAATCTGTCTCTATTCCACCATCAGAATTTAACATATGAGTATAAACACATTTACCAGGTTCATTTTTAATGTTTGCTGTACAAATTTTCTGTAATTCTTGATGTGCTTTATCAGACTTTAACTCAAATTTAGAAAAAGGAGTTAAATCATATAAACCAACATTTTTAATAGTGTTATTGGTTTCATATTCCGCTGATGGGTACCAACTTTGGAAATTATAACTATATTCATACTCAGCTTTTTCTCCGTCTAAAGCAAACCACATAGGTCTTTCATAGCCACCCGAAACTCCAAAACATGCTCCAAAACTCTTTAGATTTTCATGATGAGGTAAGGTTTTAATATTTCTAGAAGTTTTATGTTGTTTAAATGGCCAATGCATTCCATAAAGATCGCCTAATGTCTCAGTTATTCTTTTTTTAATAAAATCCAATTCTGAATGAAATTTTTGAAACCTTTTAATATCATAACTAAAAATGTCCTCATTTATGTGGCCATTTATCAACCACTCAGCTGTAACTTTACCCACGCCTCCTCCACTTCCAATTCCAATACTATTCAAACCACAACAAACAAAAAAGTTTTTAACCTCGGGTACTTCTCCCAGAAGAGTATTTGTATCTGGTGTGAAAGATTCAGGTCCAGAGAAAAATTTTCTTATTCCTGCATTTTCTAAAACTGGAAATCGTTTAATAGCAGATGCTAAGTAAGGTTCAAAATGTTCAAAATTTTCCTGAAATTCACCAAATGAAAAATCTTCTGGTACTTTATTTGTGTCATTCCAGGCAGGAATTGAATTTCCCTCAAAAATTCCAACTAATATTTTACCTGCATCTTCTTTAATATAAGTTCTATTATCAAAGTCCCTTATTACAGGTAATGTTTTAGATAAATTTTGTATTGGTTCAGTAATAATATAAAAGTGTTCAGCAGGATAAAGTGGAATACTTACTCCAGCTTTCTCTCCAATTTGTCTTGACCACATTCCAGACGCTAAAACAATATATTCACATTCAATTTCTTGGCCATAAACTTTTACTCCTGAAATTTTTCCATTCTTAATTAAAATTTCATCTACAGGAGATTTTTCAAAAATTTGTGCTCCTTCTTTTCTTGCAGCTTTAGCTAACATATGAGTAACACCTGATGGATCAGCAGCGCCATCTCCAGGCATTAAAATTCCACCAATGACATCATCAGTATTAATAATTGGATAATCTTTTTTAATTTGATTTTTGTCTAAAATTCTTACATCAACATCGTAAAGTTGTGCAGTAGTTGCCTGTCTTTGAAGTTCTTGCCATCTTCCTTTATTTTGTGCAATTGAAAGTGCACCGTTTAATCTTAAACCAGCTGAATGATCTACTTCTTTTTCAAGTTTTTTATATAAATCTAATGTATATTTTCTTATTTTAGTTATTGCTGCAGTTGGACCTAATTGACTAACAAGCCCTGCTGCATGCCATGTTGTTCCTGAAGTTAGTTGATCTCTTTCTAAAAGAATTGTATCCTTCCAGCCAAATTTGGCTAAATGATAAGCCACAGAGCATCCCACTACTCCACCTCCAATTACAATTACTTTTGTTGATTTAGGAATTTTTTTAGACATATCTATCTAGATCTATCAATCTCAAATTTTATCATCTGTTCTATAGAATTTTTTAAAGTATTGGTTATTTTCCATTTCGGATAATCCTTTTTAAATTTAGAATTATCAGAAATCCACCAAATATGATCTCCGAGCCTATTTTTTTTCAATATTCTATATTTACTTTTTTTAGAGCTTATTTCTTCTATTAAATTTATTGCTTCCAATATTGAACAACTATTATTTCTACCGCCTCCTAAGTTATAAGTTTTCCCACCAGATTTAGGTGATTTTATGAATTCATTGAAAGCTGAAATTACATCTAAACTGTTAATATTATCTCTAACTTGTTTACCTTTATATCCAAAAATTGAATATACATTTTCATTGACTATAGATTTAACCAAAAAAGATAAAAAACCGTGTAACATAGCACCAGAATGATTTTCTCCAGTCAAACAACCTCCTCTGAAACACGCAGTATTTAAATTAAAATATCTTCCATATTCTTGCACTAACAAATCTGCTGATGTTTTAGATGCTCCAAATAAAGAATGTGTAGTATCGTCAATTGACATTTTTTCATTAATTCCATTCTTAAAATATTTGTGTTTTTTTTTAATTTCATACCTTAATTTTTTTTCTTCGAAAGGTAAATTATTGGGATTGTCTCCGTAAACTTTATTAGTCGAAGTAAATATAAATGTTGCATCAGGACAATATAGTCTAAAAGCTTCTAATAAATTTAATGTTCCATTTGCATTAATATTAAAATCAGTGAAAGGTTCTTTAATAGCCCAATCATGAGATGGTTGGGCAGCAGTATGAATAATTGCTTTAATTTTTTTTGAATTTTTTTTAAAAACATCAAATATCTTATTTTTGCTTCTAATATCTATATCATAATGAGTATAAAACTTATTATTATTTATTATCTTTTTTTTCCATTTATTGGAGCTATTTTTTCCAAAAAAATATGACCTCATATCATTGTCAATTCCTATAACTTTATGATTTTTTTTTGAAAAAAAATCACAAGCAGAATAACCAATTAAACCAAGAGATCCTGTAACTATTATCATAAATAATAATTATATATGTATAGGAAAAAATAAGAATTTATATACAATATAATAAAAATTAATAACTTTTTATAAGAAATGCTTATTATAGAATAAATTTAAATGGAAAAAATTTGCATAGTTTATACTCATCATAAATTAGGAGATTTAATTTGGCAATTGCCCTATATTAAGGCAATTAGTCAATATCATAAAAAAAAAATTGATCTTATTGTTAGAGAAAAAACACAAGCAAAAGATATATTAAAAGATTTAAATCATATAGATGAGATTTATTATAATAATTTTAGAAAAAGTATCTATTATTGGATAGATGTTTTCAAAATTTTTCAGATATTTTTGAAAAAAAAATATGATTTCGTCTATTTATTAGACAAAGTAAATAAACCTGCTATTGCAGCTAAATTTGCAGGTATAAAAAATATAATTGGTCCAGGAATAAAAAATCAAAAAAAATGGATTACAAATAAAAATTTCTTAGAAGAAAGTGATTGGGAAAAAAATTATTCTGAACAATCTCAAAAATTACTCGAGTTAAACTCAATACCAATTGAAAATTTAATACCTGAAATTGAAATTAACGTAAGAAGTCTTGAAGAAAAAAATTTGGATTTATTAAAACCTGGTAAAAAAATTTCATTCGGAGTTGACTCCTTTGAGGACTATAAAATGTGGTATGAAGAAAATTTTATTGAATTAGCTGATTTGTTATATAAAAAGAAATTTTTTGATTATGTATATTTAATATGTAGTTCTCAAAAATCATATATTGCAGAAAAGATAATTAAAGACTCAAAAAAAGAATATTTTATAAATTGCTCTAATAAAAATCTTTCAGGGATAGTTTTGGCACTAAAGAAATCAGCTTTTTTTGTTGGAAATAATTCAGGCCCTCTAAACTTGGCTGCGGCTTTAAAAATTAAATCATTTGGATTGATTGCGAATGACCCTATTAGTGAACTGAAATTTAGCAAAATTACTCCTATTACACCTGACGAATATGTTGATAATGTATGGACGAGAAATAGAGTTGGTATGCGCAAACTCACTGCAAAAAAAGTGTACAGCTTTATAATTAATAACTTTGCAGAGGGATTAAATTAGGTTTCTGTCTATTATCCAAAATTACAAAGCCCCTGAGGGAGGGGCTTTGAAGTTAACTAACTAGAGAGAAAAGTTTTTAGGGGGCTCTTCGATTAGTAATCGCGGAGATACAGAGAGCGAAGAGCCCCCTTATTGTTTATTAACAATCAGTCACGAATTGCATATGCAATTACGCCTGTTTCAGTAACGTCAGTACCTTTAGTTTCAGCTTCTTTACTTAATCTGATACCAATTGTAGCTTTCATGATTGACCATACAATTAAAGCAACCACAAAAACAAAAACGTTAATTGAAATCACGCCTATTAATTGAGTTCCAAATGCAGTATCTGGATTTGTAATCGGCACTGCTAAAGTACCCCAAATACCAGCAAATAAGTGAGCCGGTATAGCTCCAACTACATCATCAATTTTTAATGTGAATAATAGTTTAGTACCATAAACTACGATTACACCACCAACTGCACCAATTAAGATTGCAGCTAAAGGTGAAGGCATCAATGGCTCAGCAGTAATAGCAACTAATCCACCAATACACCCATTTAACATTTGAACAACATCTGTTTTTCCAAAATTTAATCTTGTTACAGTTGCTGCAGCCATTACACCACCAGCACCTGCTAAGAAAGTATTTAGAAATATTGTTGAAACGGCAATTGCATCATCAGCTGAACCAATAGCTAATTGAGAACCACCATTAAATCCAAACCAACCTAACCATAGAATAAATACACCTACAGTCACTAATGGAATTGAGGATGCTGCGAAGGGTTTAAGCGGCGCAGGAGTACCAGATTTGGTAAACCTACCAAGCCTTGGACCTAACATTAAAGCACCTGCTAGAGCTGCTGCTCCACCTGTTGAGTGTACTAATGTTGATCCAGCAAAATCTGAGAATCCCATAGCTGCTAACCAGCCACCACCCCACTGCCAACCCATTACGATTGGATAAATAATTCCTGATAAAATTGCTGCAAATAAAAAGAATGGCCAAAGTTTAATTCTTTCAGCTAAAGTTCCCGATACAATAGATACTGTTGTTGCACAGAATACCATTTGGAAATACCAATCTGATCCATCTGCATAACCAGTATCAACCGCACTAGAATCTGACCATGGAATGAAGCTACCTATATATCCACCTTCTGGAATCCCATAAGCTAGATTGTAACCAAACATCCAGAACATTATTCCAGCAATTGATATTAAACCTATATTTTTAGCACAAATAACGGATACACTTTTAGATGTAACCATACCTGATTCTAACATTGCAAATCCACAGGCCATAAAAAAGACCAAGAATCCACAAATTAAAAATAGCAAGGTATTAAATATAAAACCTATTTCAGCAGAAACTGTTGTCTCCGCCATTCCTGCACTACTCATGTTTAATAAAAGAATTAAACTTGTGAGCGGCAGACTTAATTTACTTATTAATTTAGTCATAAGACCTCCCTGTTAAGTAAATATTTATATTTTTTTTAAATATTAAAAACTAACGCTTATTGGGAAAACAGGATATGCATAATTTGCATATAGTAACAGCCTTAATGCAATTTTAGATCATTAAGGCTGTTAAAAATTTTTACTTATTAAATACTTCTTTCAAAGCTTTTGCTGGCAGGAATTTTACTTTTTGAGAGGCAGCGATTTGTATTTGCTCCCCTGTTCTTGGATTTCTTCCAACTCTTGCTTTTCTTTTAGCCACTTTATAAGTGCCAAATCCAGCTATTTTTACTGAGTCATCTCCTTTTAAAGCATCTAAAATAGTATTAGTAATAGTATCAAAAGTTCTTTCTGCATCTGCTTTACTTAAATTTAAAGCTCCAGAAAGTTTTACTATTAGTTGTTTTTTGTTCATTTTAGCTCCGGTTTTATTAGGTTATTTGCTATCATTATCAAAAGTGTTGATAAATCAAGACTTTTTTTAGTGTTTTAAAAAAAGTTATACACAATATGTTGTAAAATATAGATAAAAGTATTGATTTTATTGAATTTTTTTTAATTGAAGTAAAATAAATTAATTTATTAAACCTATGTCTTTTAGGTCATTAAAAGTGGTGAAAAGCATCAATGACAACAATATAAACAAGCCGATTCGAAAAAAACCTTCTTGTGTTTTTTGCGATAACGGACGACCCAGAACTTTCTCAAATGCATAAAACATTAAATGTCCTCCATCTAACATAGGGATTGGAAACAAATTAACTAGTCCAAGACTAATTGAAATGTATGCCATCATGCTTATAAAGGCCAAAATACCAAATTCTGCTACCTGTCCTGAAATTTTCGCTATTCTAATAGGTCCTCCAAGCTGAGATGTATCAGCCTTACCAAAAATCATTGCACCTATATATTTGAGAGAGGAAATACTCACATAATAAACCTCATTAACTGCATGATAAATCGATTGAGCAGGCCCTAATTTTATATGATTAATTTCGTTATTATAGGCTCCTAATTTTATTCCCACTATTCTTTTGTTTAATTTATTACCTAAATTATCTTCACCCAGAACTGTGTTTGGTTTTACTTTGAAAATTAATTCATCGTAAGATCTTTTAATTTTAAAATCGATGATCTCATCTGTAGACATTGTGATAAATTTGGAAACATCCATGATACTTTCGACTTTATTGCCATCTATTTCCAAAATTATATCATTTTGTTTTAATCCCCCAACCATAGCTGGACTATCTTTTTGTACTTCGTTGATTACAGCTGGTGTAAAGTCTTTACCAATAAATGTATAAATTGAAAAAAATATTACCAAAGCTAGTAAAAAATTTGCTAAAGGACCACCAAATACAATTAAAGTTCTTTGATATAGAGGTTTTAAAATAAATAATTTTTTTTGTTCTTCTTCATTATACTTTTCTAAAATCTCTTTATGGTCGGCTTGAGAGTATACATTCCTATCTCCAAAAAATTTTACATAACCTCCAAGAGGTATCCAACATATTTTCCATCTTGTACCGGATTTATCATTCCAGCCAAAAATTTCTTTACCAAACCCAATTGAAAAGTCAGTAACTCCAACACCATATTTTTTTGCAAAATAGTAATGACCATATTCATGTATAAATACAACAATCAAAATAAGAATAACAAAAGGTAATAAATAATTTAACATATTAATATTCTATAATATCTTTCATTTTAGAAATTTGACCAATTTTGAAAATGATCGCATCTTTTTTTTTAAATCCATACTTTTCAGCATTATCTTTAAACCTTATAGGGGGTTCCATTATTGGTTCCAATGATAAAACAAATGTTCCCCAATGCATACCTAAAACTTTTTTACTTTTCAAATCTCTCCCTATACTCAGGGCTTCCTCAGGATTTGTATGATAAATAGATTTATCTTTATATGGCATAATCGGGTAAAAATTATATGCACCTATATTTATAATTGTGAGATCAATTGGCCCATACTTGTCACCTAAATCCTTATAAATATTCCCAAGTCCAGTATCGCATGAGAATAGTATTTTTTTTCCATTGTACTCTATTAAGAAATTTCCCCACAAAGTTTTATTGGTGTCAGTTAAGCTTCTTTTTGACCAGTGCACAGCAGGAAGAAATGTGATTTTTAAATTTTCATTAATCTTAATTTCATCATACCAGTCCATTTCGTTAATATCTTTGTATCCATTAGTTTTGAAATATTTACTCAATTTTAATGGAACTAATACTTTTGCATCTTTAAAAGGAAATCTTCTAATTGTCATCATATCTTGATGATCATAATGATTATGGGTAAGTAAAAATAAATTAATTTCGGGTAATTGGTTCAACTTTAAAGCTGGGTCTGTAAATCTTTTAGGTCCAAATATGAGAGGTCCTGCATTTTTAGAAAATACTGGATCTGTTATAATTGTAGTTTTTCCCAATTTGATAATAAAGGTTGCATGACCAATCCAAGCTATATAGTCATCATCTTTAAATTTTTCTAAATCACTTAACACTTGGTCTTTGTTTAAAACATGTCCATCAGACACGGTCATATCTAATTTTTTCTTTTCTTTATTGAATATTTTATAAGACCATTTTACATTAGGATCTCGTTTAGGTGATCCTTCAGGGTTTCTAAAAGTTCCATCAGGAAGGTGATGATAAGGTTTTTTTTCCAAAGCAGTAACTAAGTTATTTAATGTAAAAGTTAAAATTAAAACGCAAAAAAATTTAATCATGTATATAACTTTTTTAAATATAGATTCAAAATTTTTTATTTTTTTATGATTTCGTACTCAAAATTTTGAGAATTTTCATTCACTTGTAGAAGCTTTGCACCATTTTTGCTATGAAATTTTGTCGCCATTTCAGTGAGAGGAGAAAGTGTAACTAATCTATTTAAGTGATTTGATCTTTTAATTTTTTTAAACACTTCATTAACAATTAATTTTCCGCCCCCCTTTTTTTTAGACCAAACAGTGTATGCAATAGCAATTTGACCAACGTTTTGTCCTCGAAGAGTACTTTGTAGATGTGCATCTTGGCTAAATTTATCCAATTCCTCAACATTCTTAGGAACTTTATTTGTAAAAGCAAAACACATAACTGCATGGATTTCTTTTTTATATTTTACACCATAAATTTTTCTTCCATTACTTGTACGGAAAGAAACATCCAATTCTGGTCTTACCGGGTCCTCAGCTGTATTACATTGTTTAAGCTCAACTAATTCTGCTCCCTTGATCCAACCAAAAAAATTATCAAGATTTTTATTAATTATCTGCTTATTTTTTCTCAATCTAGCTTTTATTCTAGGTTTAAATTTTTTAGTATTTTTAGATGTTTTTTTTTCAAGATATTTGGTAGTTAATCGATTTTTTACATCTTTGAGTATATTGCCACTTTTTAGACTATTATTATCCAAATATTTGGATGCTAATTTTTCTTTTACATTTTTAAATATTTCTTTCATATTTAATCTTTCATTAGCAACTAATTAAAAATACAATAAAGTAAAAATTGCTCCTAAAATTGCAACAATAATTATTGCAATAATGTAGTTTATTTTGATATTAAATTTCTCATAGACTAATTTATTTATATTTTCCCAAAAAAGAACAATTAAGAAAACAATAATTGCTGGTATTATAAATTTAATCATAAAACTTTAAATTAAGAATTTTTATCTCCAACGTATACTGAAACACCTCTAGAATTAATATCAACATCAAATTTTTTGTGTAATGGAGGAAAAGCTCTTTGAGAACAGTCTAATCTATCACATGTCCTACATGACACACCTATTGGTATTTCTGTAGATTTATCGTTAATGTTTAAATTTTCAGAGTAAATAAACTCTTTAGCATATTTCGCTTCGCATCCCAATCCTATAGATAAAATACTTTTCGATTGTCCAAATCTTCCAATTCCTTTTTCAACTGTTCTAGCAATACATACGTACTTTTCACCATTAGACATTTTGCTTACTGCAGCTTGAATAACCCCTGGTCTCGTCAAAGCTGAGTAAACGTTCCAGCGTGGACAAGCACCACCATATCTTGGGATTTCTATTCCAGATAATGAAAATCTTTTTGAAATATTTCCAGCCATATCCACTCTTAAAAAATGAAATGGTATTCCTGGTAATTTTGGATCTTGTAAACAAGTTACTCTGTGAGCTACCTGTTCAAAAGAAGTTGCAAAGGTGTTTTGCAATAATTCTAAATCATATTTTAATTTTTTACATTCCGCATGAAATAATTTATAGGGCATTAGTATTGCTGCTCCACAATAATTTAGTAATGCAACTTTAGTTAATTTTTTAGATTCATCTGAAGGAAATTTAAATTTAGTTAAATATTCCTCAATTTCTTTATCTGAGCCCTCTTGAGCTATTTGAGCCGCCGCATGTAATTTTTTTGTTTCCAAAGAGCTATAATCACTTAATAAAAGTTCTTTTTTATTTTTTCGATAGATTTTAGAAAAAGGTTTTTTTTCTTCGGGAATGACATCTTTTACAGATATACCATATTCTGATTTTAAATAATCGCACAGGGCTATATATCTTGTTCGATTATTTTTTTGAACTTTTTCAAAAACTTCGTTTGCAAAATCTTCTAATTTTGGAAAATAGTTTTTATGCTCTTGTAAAAAATCTGAAATAACTTCACCTGGAAATGAATTTTTTCTATTATCAACAATTTTACCAGATATTGTCTCAATTTTATTGATCATTTCGTGATCTTTTTTTTTTAAAATATCTCCAAGTCTTACTATTGCTCTGCCAATTTTTGGATTCGTGCCAACAAGATCTTTAACTTCTGGACCTAAAATATCTAAATCTTCAAACAGTTTGTCATCAAGAATTTCTGACAAAGTATTTTCTAAGTTAATATCAGTTTTTGAGGTTAATTGAGAAAGCTCAATATTCAGCTTTTCACAGATTTTTAAAAGTAAATCTCCATCAATTTTTCTTTTTCCACCCTCTATTAAGTTTAAATAACTAGGTGAAATATTTAATTCCTCAGCTAATTTATTAGCTTGAAGACCTAATTGTCTTCGAAAAGCCTTGATTTTTGGTCCTATTTTTAAATCTAATTGACTCATATTTGCTATTTGTAAATTTTGTAAATTTATTTTTACAAAATTTTTCTTTGATTTACAAGCCTTTTATACTTTTTAGTAGATTTTGTAAATTTTGTAAATTATAAGATTTACATGGACGAAAAATTAAAAAACACTGAAAACGAAGCTCAAATCATCAAACATGAGGATCTAGCTAGACATAATAGCAGAGGAATTTACATGCGAGATGATCATTGTGACTGGGGTTCTAGTGGAATGAACGATTTAGCTGAGACACTAACTGACTCAAACTAAATCTTATAAATTCTACTAAATTTCATTTTTCAATAATAGCTTTTAAAACCAAAGGAAACAAAGATGAGTGCTGAAAACATCTCATACGACTTAAAAAGATTTGCAGGTATTAAAAGGGATTATACTCCAGAAGAAGTTGAAAGACTTAGAGGTTCAATTAAAATTGAATATTCACTTTGTAAACAACAATCCACGAAACTATGGAAATTGTTAAATACTGAAAATTATGTAAATACTCTTGGGTCTTTGTCAGGTAACCATGCAGTCCAACATGCGAAAGCTGGTTTGAAAGCAATTTATTTAAGTGGTTGGCAAGTAGCTGCTGATGCTAATACCGCAGGTGAAATGTATCCTGATCAATCATTGTATCCTTATGATAGTGCTCCTAAATTGGTTGAGTCTATGAATAATGCATTAATTAGAGCAGATCAAATTCAACATATGGAACTAAAAGATGGTGACATGAAGAAAGAAAAAAGAATTGATTACATGCTTCCAATTATTGCTGATGGAGAAGCAGGTTTTGGTGGCCCTTTAAATGTATTTGAACTTGCGAAAAAATTTATTAAAGCAGGCGCTGCTGGCGTTCATTTCGAAGATCAATTAGCGAGTGAAAAAAAATGCGGACATATGGGTGGTAAAGTATTAGTTCCAACAGGTACTATGATTAAAAACTTAAAAGCAGCGAGATTAGCGGCTGATATCGCAGATGTACCTTTAATAATTTTAGCCAGAACAGATGCAAACGCAGCAAAATTAATTACAAATGATCATGACGATAATGATAGACCTTTCTTAACTGGTGAAAGATCACCAGAGGGATTTTATTATGTAAAAGCTGGAATTGATCAGGCTATATCTAGAGGTTTAGCATATGCACCATATTCGGACTTAATATGGTGTGAAACAGCAACTCCGAATTTAGAGGAAGCAAAAAAATTTGCTGATGCTATACACGAAAAATTTCCTGGAAAGTTTTTAGCTTATAATTGTTCACCATCTTTCAATTGGAAAAAACATTTATCAGATGCTGAGATAGCTTCTTTCCAAAAAAAAATTAGTGCAATGGGTTACAAATTTCAATTTATTACCCTTGCAGGATTTCATACTCAAAATATTGCAATATTTGAACTCGCAGAAAAATATAAAAAAGAAGGTATGTCTGCTTATTCAAAAATTCAAGAACAAGAATTTGCTCGTGAAAAAGATGGTTATACTAGTGTAAAACATCAAAGAGAAGTAGGT
The DNA here is from genome assembly GCA_902582385.1 of uncultured Pelagibacteraceae bacterium. Taxonomy (GTDB): domain Bacteria; phylum Pseudomonadota; class Alphaproteobacteria; order Pelagibacterales; family Pelagibacteraceae; genus Pelagibacter. The sequence goes on from CACHRX010000004.1 coordinate 52,367, forward strand.
ACTTCTTATTTTGATGCAGTTTCTAATACAATAAGTAGCGGAAAAAGCTCAACAACAGCAATGGAAGGCTCAACAGAGTCAGAACAGTTCTAATAAAAACAATCCTCTTGTATATTAGTATTAACTGGCCCGTAAAAGGGTCAGTTAATTTTATTATTTGATATCTTAAATGCGTATGCTAAGAGCCCCTATGGTAAATAAAAATTTTGGTTTTGGTACTCAAATAAAAAAGTCTCCTTTCTTTAAGTCTACTGTAAAGTGGGGTGCAACTGGATTTTCAGTGTATAATCATATGTATATCCCCAGAGATTTCGGTAACCCAGAGCAAAATTTTTGGAATTTGATTGAAAAATCTATACTATGTGATGTTGCGGTTGAAAGACAAGTAGAAATTACTGGTCCAGATGCTTATAAATTTATTCAATTATTAACACCTAGGGACCTATCCAAATTATCAGTTGGACAATGTAAATATGTACTAATTGTAAACGAAAAAGGTGGAATAATTAACGATCCTGTACTCTTAAGACTAGCTGAAAATCATTTTTGGCTTTCTCTTGCTGACAGTGATGTATTATTATGGGCACAGGGAGTGGCCGTAAATTCAGGATTAAATGTTAAAATTTCAGAACCTGATGTATCTCCACTTCAGTTACAAGGTCCTACTTCAGCTGCAATAATGATTAAATTATTTGGTGAAGATATTAAAAATCTTAAATATTATTGGTTTAATAAATATGAATTAGATGGGATACCTCTAATTGTTTCAAGAACTGGTTGGTCTAGTGAGTTTGGATATGAGTTATTCCTCAGAGATGGCTCAAAAGGTGATCAACTTTATGAAAAAATAATGGAAGCAGGAAAAGAGCATGGTCTTAAACCAGGTCATACATCATCTATAAGAAGAATTGAAGGTGGAATGCTTTCTTATCATGCAGACGCAGATATCAATACAAATCCATTTGAACTTGGTCTTGATAGATTAGTTAATTTAGATAATGAAGTTCACTTTATAGGTAAAGAGGCTTTGAAAAAAATAAAACAGAATGGAATTAAAAGAAAACAAATCGGTTTAGAATTAAATTGTAAACCTTTAAAAGGACCAAATACCACTTTCTGGCCAATATATAAAGATAGTAAAAAAATTGGCAAAGTTACTTCTGCTGTATATTCGCCTAGATTAAAAAAGAACATTGCACTAGCAATAGTTGAGATTGAAAATTCTATTATTGGGAATAAATTAAAAGTTATTATAAACGGTGATGAGATTAGTTCTAAAGTAATTGAAAAACCTTTTTATGATCCAAGAAAAAAGATAGCTTCTTCTTAAGATTTAATATTATAACCTTTTTTCAATAGTATTGAGACAGCAATCACACATATCACTAAAAACGACACCATTGAACCTACACTTATCAAGATATTAAAATCTGATATTCCATAAAATGAAAATCTTAAGCCATCAATTAGATAAACTACTGGGTTAAAATAAGAAATAGTTTGCCAAAAAGGTGGTAACATATCTAAAGAGTACAAACTTCCTCCTAAAAAAACCATTGGTGTAATAACTAATGATGGAATGATAGACATTTGTTCGAAGTTTTTACTAACAACACCAATTAAAAAACCAAATAATGCAAAAGTAAAAGAGACCAATACTAACAAGAATATCATTAGCATTGGATATTCAACGGTTACCTCAGCAAAAAATGAGGCTGTAACATAAATTACAGCTCCGACAATTAAAGTTTTGGTAGCTCCTGCTCCAACAAAAGCTAAAACTGTTTCAAGTGTTGAAATAGGTGCCGCTAAAATTTCATTAATAGTTCCGTTAAATTTTGGAAAAAATATGCCAAATGAAGTGTTACTTATTGATTGGGTAAGCAATGTTAACATTAATAATCCTGGAACGATATAAGAACCATAGCTTACACCATCAATCTTTTGAATATACCCACCAATGACTGAACCAAAAACTACAAAATATAAAGATGTAGATATTACTGGTGAGAGAAGAGACTGTCCTACTGTTCTGTAGAATCTATTCATCTCATGAAAATATATGGCTTTAAAACCGTAATAATTAAATTTCATTATTCTCCTTAACTAAATTAACAAATATTTTTTCCAGATTACTTTGCTCTGTTTTTAAATCTCTTAACTTTAAACCAGTATCTTTTAAATCTTGTAACAAATTAGTAATGCCAGTTTTTTCGGTGCCAACATTATAAGTATAAATTAAAGACATATGTTCATCATCTATTTCGAGATTATATTTGTCTAAATCTTTAGGAATTACAGTAATTTTTTCCTGTAATTCAATATTTAATTTTTTATGACCCATTTTCTTAATTAGCTCTTTTTTATCTTCTACAACTATAATTTCACCTTGATTAATAACGGCAACACGGTCAGCAATAGCCTCTGCTTCCTCAATATAATGAGTAGTTAAAATTATAGTAACCCCTGTTTTTCTCAGATCATCAACAACCATCCACATATCTCTCCTAAGCTCAACATCGACTCCAGCTGTTGGCTCATCTAAAAATAATATTTTGGGTTCATGAGACAAGGCTTTGGCAATTAAAACTCTTCTTTTCATTCCACCAGATAGTTGTCTTAATCTTTGATCTTTTTTATCCCATAAACTTAGGTCTTTTAAAATTTTTTCTATATGTTTTGGTTTTGGAGATTTACCATATAAACCTCTTGAATATGATACAGTGTCAAATACTGTTTCAAAAGATTCTAAACTTAATTCTTGAGGAACCATTCCAATTCTAGATCTAGTTTCGCGATAATCTTTAATTATATCAAAACCATCAACAGTAACAGAGCCAGATGTTGGGGTAACAATCCCACAAATTATACTAATTAAAGTTGTCTTTCCTGCACCATTTGGTCCAAGCATTGCAAGAATTTCACCTTGTCTTACATTAAGATTAATTTTTTTGAGTGCATTAAAGCTATTATCATAAACCTTTGAAAGATCATTAATAATTATTTGATTGTCTATCATTGAAACAGTTATATAGCTATTAATTCATTTAATACAATCTAGTAATATTAAAACTTTTTAGCTTTAAGAACCATTAAAGGTAAAAAAGTTGCAATCACAAAAGATAAAAACAATAATGATTGTGCTACAAAAGGTCCAAACAGATCTTTGGGCATTAAGATTCCAACTAGTAAACTTTTTGAAAAATCAGGTGAAGGGAACATTAAAAACCCTCCAATTAATCCTATTATAATTGAAACATATGCGGTTTTTTCATTAATATTTTTATTATAAAAGCTGTAAAAAATAGTTAAAACAAAAGCACAACAAAATAAGTCAGCCAATAAAAATAAATATAAAATATCAAATCCTTTAGACGAAATAATAAAAGAAATCAAAGATAAAAATAAAATTATATATTTAGAAAGATTTAAATAATTTATTTTTTTACTTAAACTAAAAGTTGCCTTACCGTCTATAATAATTAGGCTTGATATTGCATTTACTAAAGTGTCAACTGTAGAAATTGTTAACGCTAAACCAAGCATAATAACAAAAAAAGATAACAACTCTGCTTGTCCTTTAAGTAATAATGTAAAAAATCCTAGATCAGGTCTGGTTGTTGGATCTATTGAAAAAGAGACCAGTCCTGTAAATCCCATATAAAAAACTACTGGAATAATAATAAAAAACGATAAAATTAAGCTTTTCCTTAAAGTTTTAAAATTTTTTGCTGCATATACTCTTTGCCAATTACCCTGATGAAATAAGTTAGTAGCAGCAACTGCAATAAAAAAAGTTAAGCCAGCAGTGTAGCTTGGTATATACAATGGACTTAAAAGTTGAGGATTTTTTTCTTTTATAAATTTAAAGGAGAATTCAGATCCTGTAAAAGAATTTATATATACAAATGAAGTCAATAAAAGAATTCCGATTACAACCATTTGTATATTGTCAGTAAATATTGATGCTCTTAGACCACCATATAAAGTATATGTAAGCGTAGATAGTAGCACAATCAAAGTAGTAATCCAAAGCTCAGTGCCTGATATGTAATTTACTAAGACAGCGACAGCTGTAACTTCAGCACACAAAAAGATAAACATATAAAAAATTGTCATTAATAAAATTAGTCTAAATAAACTTTTTCCAAACTTTTTTCTCATAAACTCAATTAAAGAAGATCCTTTAGGAAATTCTTTTCTAATTTTTTTTCCTAAATATATTAGAAAAAACATTGGAAAAGCTGTACCTAATGAATACCCTATGATAGCACCTATTCCTCCCCATGTTGCTGCTGAGGCTGGACCAAATAAAATCCATGCTCCTAAAGCTGAAGCAGTCAAACTAGTTGTTAGAGAAAATAATCCAATATTTCTATTGGCAGTTAAGTAGTTATTTAGTCCTTGATATTTTTTTGAATTATAAAGGCCTAAGAAAACAAATATTAAACTTATAACAATTACTAATATTAATGAC